>NZ_JBJURI010000009.1:0-173205 GCF_046098255.1 Paenibacillus jiangxiensis | reverse complement strand
CTATTGGTGGCTTGGCTTTAGCCTTTCCAAGCAGGATTTCCACCTGCTAAACTTCACAACCTAAGCTTGGTCGCACCAAAAGTTGAGTTATAAAATTCTATAACCATCAAAAAGGGACGTCCCATATGGTCTATTGACCCGGGACGTCCTTTTCTATACCGAGAGACGTTTTTCTTTTGTAGACTCTTTCCGGCCTTCCGACCGTACCATACGATATATCCGCGATCATTTCACCTTTGGCCACAAAATACTCCAGATAGCGGCGGGCCGTCGTCCGGCTGAAGCCTGCCTTTCTGCCCAGCTCCTCGGCAGTGATCACCTCCGGGCATTCGCGTATAAAAGCCTCGATCTTCTCCCGTGTCAGCTTGTCGATGCCTTTGGGAAAGTAAGGCTCCTTGTCTCTGCTCCTGTCCCCCGTGCCCCACAGCAGCCGGTCAATCCCCTCCTGGTCAATCTCCTGATCCGGCCCGCTCATGGTCTGCAGCTGCCGATGGTAGGATTCATAGGCCTTCAGCTTCTCCTGAAAACGCTCAAAGACCACCGGCTTAATCATAAAATCATATACGCCGCGCCGAATGGCCTCCCTGACCGTATCGAAATCCCGCACCGCCGTGATGATGATGACATCCGTCAATGGATAATGCGTCTGAATGTATCGGAACAGATCCAGCCCATCCATGCGGGGAAAATGCAAATCCAGCAAAACCAGATCCGGCTCCAGAATTTCCAGATGCTCATACGCCTGCTGTTCATCCGTCGCAATGCCGACGACTTCAAAGCCTCCTGTCTTCTCGACAAACCGGCGGTTGATCCCGGCAATCCGCAAATCGTCTTCGATGATCAATACCCGAATCATGGGCTCTCCCCCTTTCGATCGGAAATCGGGATGTTCACTTGAAATACGGTTCCCCGCCCGGCGGCCGACTGAAACTTGATGCTTCCTCCCAGCTCCTCAGCAGCCTGCCTGACAATCGCCAGTCCGAAGCCTCTTCCCTTCGCGGCTTTGGTAGAGTAGCCTGTTTGGAATATATGCGCGGCAGCCTCCTCAGGCACGCCCGCTCCAAGGTCCGCAACCTCGATGAGCAGGCCTCCGTTTCGGTCCGACAATACCACGTTAACCTGACGGCGGCCTTCTTCTGCATCAATCACCGCCTCCAGCGCATTGTCAATCAGGTTGCCGATGATCGTTACCAGGTGGTTCCGGTTCATATCCTCAGGGATTTTTTTAAAAGAACTGCGCTCATTTACGGTCAATTCAACCTTCAATTCATTAGCACGGTTGAACTTGCCGATCAGAATGCCGCCGATCATCGGATCGGGAATCTCCCGCATGAGAAAATGAATGAGGCTTTGGTGCACGTCAGTCTCATGCGTGATCAGATCCATAGCCTCCTGATAGGACTCCAGCTGAATCAGCCCGTAAATGGTATACAGCTTGTTGGAATATTCGTGGGTCTGCGTGCGGAGCGCCTCCGCATACCGCTTTACTTGGGTCAGTTCCTCCGTAACACGCAGCAGCTCCGATTTGTTGCGGAAGCTGGATACCGCGCCGATGATCTGCTGCCCGTGATCGCGGATCGGAAGACGATTCACGACAACCGTGCTGCCGTTAATCAGCATTTCCTGATCGGACTCCGCTCTTCCCGTCCGCAGCACTTCCATCAAGCGCGATTCCGGCAGCAGCTCAAGAATGGGTGTGCCGATGATTCCCTCCTCTTCTTGTCTGCTCAGCAGCTTCATCGCCGTCTGGTTAACCAACGTTACGCCGCCCGCAGCATTCACGGCAATAATTCCTTCGTGAACGGTTTCCAGGATGGCTTTCTTTTCCTGATACAGCATGCCGATTTCATGGGGCTCAAGCCCAAAGATGGACCGCTTCACCCGCCGGGCGATCCATATGGCGCCTGCACAGCCGGACAAAAGAGTGAAGGCGGCGGTAAGCAAAATGTTGGTCCGGTAGGCGGCCACTTCCCGCTGCAACTTCTCAATCATAAAGCCTACGGAGACGACGCCGACGACCTGGCCGGTGCGGTCAAATACAGGCGCCTTCCCCCGCACCGAGGACCCCATCGAACCGACCGCCTCCGATATAATGGCATGCCCCTGCAGCACCGGGCCGTTATCGCCCCCCACCATCTTCATACCGATCCGCTCTTCAATGGGATGGGCATAGCGGATGCCGTCCCGGTTGCCGACCACAATGAATTCGGCACCGGTTTCCGTCCGTATCTGCTCGGCGACCGGCTGAATGACAGAGGAGGGATCATCCGCCTCAAAACCGCTGCGGATCACCTCCATCGAGGCCACCGCCTTGGCGATTTTCAGCGCGGCCGCGCCTGTATTCTGCTGCTGCACCGCAGCCAGCATCCGTTCAAAGCTCAGGGTCAGCACAATAATTGTGACCAGCAGCAGCGTGCCGATCAGGAGAATAAGCCTTGTCTGCAATCGCATCTCTGGTCCCCCCTGCAAGGTGAAGCTCTTGATGTATATGCATAATCATCTAAAAATCCCGTGAACTTTATGAACAAAATGCACAGTAAGGCCTTTTTTTAACTTATGTTCATATGCTGTGCAGCGAAAATATGGAGTGGTAGTATAAGCATACGAATTTGAGTAAGCGTTTACAAAAAAATTTTGAATACTCACTTTTGCTCAAGGAGGAATCGCTTCATGAGAACAAAACGGAAATTTTGGACCGTCCTTCTGCTGACTGCTATTACTGCCCTCAGCATGACGGCATGCAATTCTGCGTCATCGGGTGACGGGAAGAAATCTGCCTCCGGGTATCCCGAAAAGCCACTGATTATAACCGCTCCATCCGGGGCAGGCGGAGGCTGGGATAAAACCGCAAGGTCGCTGACCAAAGTGCTCTCGGAAGCCAACCTTGTCGATCAGACAATGACGGTCGAGAATAAGCCGGGCGGCGGCGGCACTGTCTTTCTGGCTGAATATGTGACCAAGGATAAAAACGATCCTTATAAGCTGTTCGTCAGCTCTCCTCCACTGCTCATCAACAAGCTGAAAAAGGAGGGCAACAGCCCTTACGGCTACCAGGACGTTACCCCGCTGGCCCAATTGACGAAGGACTACGGCGCCATTGCCGTGGCGGCTGATTCCAAGTACAACGATCTCCAAAGCCTGATTGACGACATTAAAGCCGATCCCTCGCAGGTTACGCTTGCAGGCGGCTCTGCGCCGGGCTCCATGGATCATTTAATCAGCATTTTACCAGCATTCAAATCGGGTGTCGACCCGAAAACTATTAAATATCTTTCTTATGACGGGGGAGGAGAAGCCATCGCCGCTCTACTCGGCAGCAACGCCGATGCCATCGGAACCGACGTCTCCTCACTCGGCAGCTATCTGAAGTCCGGTAAAATCAAAATCCTCGCCGTAACCTCCGCGGAACGGCTGGATGGCGATTTCAAGGATATTCCAACCTTGAAGGAGTTGGGGATCGATTCGGAATTTACGATCTGGCGGGGCGTGTTTGGTCCGAAGGGCATGTCGGAGGGGGAAATCGCTTACTGGGATAAGACGCTGCAGGCCCTCTCCGAGCATGATGTCTGGAAAAAGGAACTGCAGGCGAATGACTGGCAGAGCGAATATCGCAACTCCACCGATTTCGCCGCGTTCCTGGAGGAGCAGGACAAAGTGGTGCTTGAACTGCTGACCGCGCTCGGCATGCAAAAATAATATCCGCTGAGGGGCCCATGACTCCCCTCATTGCAAGCATCAGGAGGTGTATTTCCTTGAACAAAACGTTTGACCGCTATGCCAGCATTGTGTTCCTGCTGCTTGGCATCGGATTCATGTGGCAGAGTACGCAGATCAGCGCGTCTGCCTACGGGAGCACCGTCGGGCCGAACATCTTCCCCTTCTGCCTGGGCGGGCTGCTGATTCTGCTCAGCATCCGTCTTTTCTACGAAGTGCTGGTTTCCAAGGGTGGAGATTACAAGGCGGCAAAGCTGGATTACAAGCGCTTCCTGCTCATTTTCGTTTCAGCCGTGCTCTATGCGCTATTGTTTGAAACGCTCGGGTACATCCTTACCACCTTCCTGTTCCTGCTGTTCTGCTTTCAGGTGCTGGAACGGGGAAAGTGGCTGAAATCGGTGCTGATTGCCGCGCTCTTCGCGGTTGGCGTATACGTTCTTTTCGTAGTTATTCTGGAAGGCTCCATGCCCGGCTTCCCGGTATGGTTCTCATGATCGGCAGAAGGAGGGACATTCATGGGTACACTGCAATATCTTGCTGAAGGATTCGCCACCGCCCTGCAGTGGCACAATTTGCTGTTTGCTTTTATCGGTGTGCTGATCGGCACGGCCGTCGGGGTGCTGCCTGGCATCGGACCGATGAGCGGGGTTGCTCTGCTAATTCCGGTCACAGCATCAATGACTGGGGGGCTGAGCCCTGAAGCGGCGGCCACGAGCTCCATTATTCTGCTTGCAGGCGTCTATTACGGAGCGATGTATGGCGGCTCGACCACCTCCATCCTGCTGAATACGCCGGGGGAATCCTCCTCCGTCGTCACGACGCTGGACGGGTATCAGATGGCCCGCCAGGGCCGGGCTGGCCCGGCGCTCGCGATTGCGGCGATCGGTTCGTTTGTCGCGGGTTTGGTCGCTCTGGTGGCCCTCATTCTGCTGGCGGACCCGCTCTCCAATGTGGCCATCAAGTTTGGGCCCGCCGATTACTTCTCCCTGATGCTGCTCGGGCTCTGCGCCGTCAGTGGCCTGGCCGGCAAATCAGTAACGAAAGCGCTCATCATGACGGTCAGCGGGCTGCTGCTCGCCACGATCGGCATGGACACCGTTTCCGGAGTGGCACGGTTCACCTTCGATATTCCCATTCTGTACTCCGGTCTCGAATTTCTGACCGTGGCCGTCGGCCTGTTCGCCCTCGGCGAAGTGTTCAAGACCATCCTGGAAAAGGATTACTCAGGAGGCAAGATCGCCAAAATCGGCCGCATCCTGCCCACCCGCCAGGATATGAAAGACAGCGCCGGACCGATTGCGCGCGGCTCGCTGCTCGGCTTTTTCATCGGCATCCTGCCCGGCGCGGGAGCCACGCTCGCTTCCTTCTTCAGCTATATTGTAGAGAAGAAGGTGAGCAAGCATCCGGAAACGTTCGGCAAGGGCAATATCGCAGGTGTGGCGGCCCCCGAATCGGCGAATAACGCAGCCTCCGGCGGCGCCATGATCCCGCTGCTCACCCTGGGCATACCGGGGTCCGGCACGACGGCCATTTTGATGGGTGCCCTGATCATGTACAACATTCAGCCAGGCCCGCTGCTCTTTGATGAGCATCCCCAGGTGGCCTGGGGGCTGATCGCCAGCATGCTGATCGGCAATTTGATGCTGCTGGTGCTCAACTTGCCGCTGGTCAAGGTGTTTGCCAAGATTATTCAGACGCCGCCCAAATATTTGCTGCCCATCATTATCGCCATCTCGATATTTGGTGTATATGCCGTGCAGGTGCAGCTGTTCGATCTCCTTCTGCTGCTCGGATGCGGCGTGGCCGGCTTCCTGCTGGCGCGCAACGATTATCCGCTGGCTCCGCTGGTGCTGGGACTGGTTCTGGGGCCGATGATTGAAAACAACATGCGCCGCGCGCTCACGACCTCCAACGGCGATTTTATGATTTTTCTGCAGAAACCGCTGTCCGCCGTCTTTCTGCTAATTGCCGTACTTTGGCTGCTGGTGCCTGTTTTCATGAAAAAGAGAGGGAAACAGGTGGTCGTTAACGAAGAAGTGTAGAGGCGATATGCCAATTCAAATCACGTGAACCGGAGGAGACTGCAATGGGGAATACCAGACTTGGGGGAAAAAGCATCATACTCAGACTCGAGATTCAAACGGACACGATTAATTTCGGACAGGTAGCGTCCGTGATCTTCGCCGCCGGCGGAGATATTGTGGCCATTGATGTGATTTCGACGAGCCGGAACATGACCGTACGCGACATCACCATTACCGTGACAGACAGTGTGGATATCAGCATCATTACGGAAGCGGTAAAAAATATGGAAGGCGTACGTCTGGTTAACATTTCGGACCGCACCTTTCTGCTGCATCTCGGCGGTAAAATCGAGACCCAGCCCAAAACCCCGATCCAGAACCGGGACGATCTGTCACGTGTATACACCCCGGATGTGGCGCGCGTCTGCATGGCGATCCATGAGGAGCCGGACAAAGCCTATTCCTTGACGGTAAAAAGAAACACGGTCGCCGTCGTGTCCGACGGCAGCGCGGTGCTGGGACTCGGCAATATCGGCCCGTACGCCGCCATGCCTGTAATGGAGGGCAAATCCATGCTGTTCAAGCAGTTTGCCGGGGTCGATTCCTTCCCCATCTGTCTGAACACCCAGGATACCGAGGAGATTATCGCAGCGGTTAAAGCCATCGCTCCCGCCTTCGGAGGCATCAATCTGGAGGACATCTCCTCTCCGCGCTGCTTCGAGATTGAAGAGCGGCTGCGCCGGGAACTGGATATTCCCGTCTTCCATGACGACCAGCACGGCACTGCTGTAGTTCTCTACGCCGCCCTGATCAACGCCCTGAAAATCGTCGGCAAGTCCATCGACAGCCTTAAAGTGGTGGTCTGCGGCATTGGCGCCGCCGGCATCGCATGCAGCAAGATTCTGCTGTCCGCAGGTGTCAAAAATATCATCGGCGTCGACAAGATGGGAGCCATCTCTGCGGGCAACCAGTACGACAACCGCATGCTGCAGTGGTATGCAGAGCATACGAATCCGGAACGCGTGCAAGGGACGCTGCAGGAAGTCATCCACGGAGCCGACGTATTCATCGGGGTGTCCGCAGGCGGCATCCTCAGCCGCGAGGATGTCCAAAATATGGCCGAACAGCCCATTGTATTCGCCATGGCCAACCCGGTGCCGGAAATCCGGCCGGAGGAGATCGAGGATATCGCCGCCGTTATCGCCACCGGGCGCTCCGATTATCCGAATCAGATCAATAATGTGCTCTGCTTTCCCGGGATCTTCCGGGGAGCGCTGGACTGCCGTGCCTCGGAAATCAACGAAGAGATGAAGCTTGCGGCCGCTGAAGCCATCGCTTCCGCCATCTCGGAGGAGGAGCTTAATCCGCTTTATATTATTCCGAGCGTCTTCAACCAGCAGGTGGTCAAAGCCATCCGCGACAAGGTCGTGCAGGCCGCCATGCGTACCGGCACGGCCCGCAGAATTCCACGCGAATACAGATAATCCGCAGGTCTTGGAACCCGAAGCCGTCATGCTGGAGGCAGACAAACCACCGTTTTCAGGAGCCAACCTGGTCCCGGTGGTTTGTCTTGTCTCACGCGGCTTTCCAGATATTTTTACCGGCGCTCCAGCCCCAGTGTAACGGTCAGGGAAGGAACAAGCGCCTTCAGCGGGTTGCCGATTTCGCAGCGGCACTGCCTTTCAACCGCCTCGGCCGCCTCTGTCATGGACAGCTGCGCCGCAAAGATCATGCGCTGTTCTCCGGTTTGAATCAGCTCCTTCATATAACCGGACACTCTCTCCAGGTACTCTTCCTTCTTCCCTTCCATAATGAGCCCGAAGCTCCCTTCGATCAGTTGTGCTTCCACTTGCGGTACTTTGCCCACCTCATCTGCAAAGGCATGCAGTCTTCTCATTGTGCCTTCCACCGTCCCCGGATTCGTAAACAGCACAATTTGCGGCTGTTCATTGCTGCACAGGACATCAAAAAAAGGCTCATTGATTGTGATCACCGGCACCTGCCACTCCTGCCTGCTCTCTTCCAGCAGCGCTGCGTATTGGGTGCAAGTCACCAGCACGGCATCCGCACCGCAATCCATCATCCATTCCAGCTGATTCGTTGCATGTTCCAGAGCCTCTGCCTGGCTAAAACGCGGATCGGACGACATGCGACGGATGAGCCCGGGGTCCGTGTAATGCACAAGCTCCAGTCCGTAGGGAGCGAGAGCCTGTTCTATGTATTCAACATTCGAGTAGTGGGCATGCAAACAAGCCAGCCTTTTCATCACAGCACCTGCCTTCTTAATATCCTGCAAAATATTCAATTGGCATTCAGCCCGGATTCATATGCTATCCCAAATATTTTGGGGTGGGCTTTATTTCAATTTGAAGTGGTACACCATTGTCTTCATCGGTAAATTGTAACAGCACCTCATTATGCTCAACAAGTCTGCCGCTCTTGATGAGAAGCTCGTCCACACATTCTGGTATGACAGTCAGGCCTGCTAAGAAAGCGGCCATAGGCGAAAAAAGCCTGCCCCGCGAGAGGGACAGGCTTTACTTATGCTTTGAACCCCTGCCGCTTACAAGCCCTGCTGCATAACTTTAAGCAGGCTTAATACTCTGTATTGCCTGACTGGCTTGTCTTGCCGGATGCAAAGCCTTTGAACAGCGTTGGTACATTCGAGTATCTCGTGTTGGTTATTTTCGCCGTGCTTTTGCTGCTGTCTGTTCTGAAGATGGAGTCCTTGACATCGGAAATGTCCGAGTTGTCCAGCGTGAAGTTCACCTGATAGGACGTGCCGCCGTTCTGGCGGGCCAGCTTGCCGATATCATTGGCCTTGAAGTTCTTGATGTTAATGGTTCCTTCTGCATTCGCCTGGAACACTTTGTCATATGCTTTATAGGCTCCTCCGCCTGTAATGTTAACCGTACCTTTGGCTTTCAATGTCAGAGCATCTTCTCCTACATCCTGCCAGGTTACATTCGAAATAGTAGCGTTTCCATAACAATGTACACCATCGGCTCCCGGAGCGCCGATAATTACATTTTTAAGTGTGGCTCCGTTCTCAAGGCGGAAAATGGGCTTCTGCCCTTCATCTTGGCTGCCGTCTCCGAGTGTATCCGGATTAGCCACATAAGTTTGTCCTTTTCCATCAAATGTCTCGCCCGCCTTTACGAGAATCGTTTGCGAAACCACCTGAGGCGCGGCGTGCACCTTGCTGCTTACGGCGCCGAATGAAGTGATCAACAATGCGGATAACAAAAGAGCTGTCAAACCTTTTTTCATAGCCTTTGCATCCTTTCTATACCTTGAGATTTACGATAAGACCCACCCCCATTTCTCATGCTGTTTTCCTAAAAGAGATGTGCACCTCTCTTTTGTGAACGTTTTCAATAACCAACGCGAAATGGAAATCACCTTATCATATTGGTATATTTTTCAATTATAATCATTTCTGCAATTCCTTCAATCCTACCTTGTAACTATACAGAATAGAGGCCGTTTAACCCATTGGCCTCCCGAACTCTTAGTTCGTTTATACTAAATTTTTCCATATCATCAAATCCACAGCCCGGGTTCCAGCCAGCAATCTGCCAGAACGGAGCCGATTATATCTACCAGATTCTCTTTATGGGAATTACGCGGCGACAGGTTCATGCTGTTAAAAGACTTATTCGTCTCCAACATGGGTAATATATTCATTGACGTTATAAAAAGGAGGTTATTACGTGGCGGATTCTACAAAAGAAAGGGTATCTGCCAGCGTGCCGCAGACAGGCTTTTTCGGCCATCCCCGGGGATTGTTCACGCTGTTCTTTACGGAATTCTGGGAGCGGTTTTCTTATTACGGCATGAGAGCTATTCTTGTCTATTACATCTACTACGAAGCAACCCGGGGTGGTCTGGGGCTGCCCGAGCCAACGGCTCTCGCCATCATGTCCATTTACGGTTCGCTGGTGTATATGTCTGGTATTATCGGGGGATGGCTGGCTGACCGGATGCTCGGAACTTCACGAGCTATATTTTACGGCGGTATTCTGATTATGCTGGGCCACCTGGCACTGGCGGTTCCCGGAACCGTCTATATGTTTTTCATCTCGATGGTGCTTATCGTTCTTGGTACGGGGCTGCTAAAGCCGAATGTATCCAGCGTTGTCGGTGAATTGTACAGCGAAAAGGACGAGCGGCGGGACGCGGGCTTCAGCATTTTTTACATGGGAATCAATCTTGGCGGCTTCCTGGCACCTCTAATCGTGGGCACCGTGGGCATGGATTACAGCTTCCATCTCGGATTCGCCATCGCCGCGGCAGGGATGTTTCTCGGGCTGGTTCTGTTCGTCTCTACGCGCAAGAAATATCTGGGCCTCGCCGGCACTCTCGTACCCAACCCGCTGTCGCCTCAGGAGAAAAAGAAGGTGTTCGGCATACTGGGTCTGTGTGCGGCCATCATCGCTGTGCTAGTCGCGATTGCGATTCCTGCAGGAGCTCTCACCTTTGACAGCTTCATCACGCTGGTGGGGATCCTCGGCATATTGATCCCGATTGCCTACTTCGTGGTCATGTACAAAAGCTCAAAGACCACCGCCGTAGAACGGTCCAGAGTGCTTGCATATATCCCCCTGTTCATCGCCGGGGTAATGTTCTGGGCGATTCAGGAGCAGGGCTCTACCATTTTGGCCAATTATGCGGATCAACGGACACAGCTGAATTGGGCGGGAATTGAGCTTTCCCCGGCATGGTTTCAGTCGCTGAACCCGCTGTTTATCATTGTGCTTGCCCCGGCGTTCGCCTGGCTCTGGGTTAAGCTGGGGCGGAGGCAGCCCACTATTCCGCGTAAATTCTCGTTCGGCCTGCTGTTTGCCGGGCTGTCCTTTCTCGTCATTCTGCTGCCTGCCTATTGGAGCGGCCCGGATTCGCTGGTGAACCCGCTATGGCTTGTGCTCAGCTATTTCCTCGTTGTGATTGGCGAGCTGTGCCTGTCACCGGTCGGCCTGTCCGCCACTACCAAGCTGGCACCTGCCGCCTTCTCCGCGCAGACCATGAGTCTCTGGTTTCTGTCCAACGCGGCCGGTCAAGCTATTAACGCGCAGGTCGTTCAGCTCTACAGCGCGGAGAATGAGATGGCCTACTTCGGTATCATCGGTGCGGTATCCATCATTCTTGGCCTTCTCCTTTTCGCGGCAGCGCCAAAAATTCAGAGCTTTATGCAGGGGGTGCGTTAGATCGGAAGCCTGCATTAGCTGCTGAGCAGCCGTTCCGGTATCGGCGGCGTAAGAGAGCTGGAGAGAAAAGTTCTTATCGCGAAACGGTAAGGTGTTGAGCCTAGGTAAAGAAAGAGCCATAAGAACGGTTAAAACCGCTTTCTTATGGCTCTTTTCGGGTCAGGCTGTATTTTTGCGGATCTGTTTGCTGCGCAGCTGGCCGCAGGCCGCATCAATGTCCGTTCCATGCTCCATGCGTACCGTACAGTTGATCCCCTGCTTTTTCAGCGTATCATAAAAGCCGAGGATCGACTCCTGCTCGCTGCGCTGATACTGGCTGTGTTCATCCACCGGATTGTACGGGATCAGGTTCACGCTGGCGAGCCGCTGTTTGTCCTGCAGCAGCTCCGCAAGCTCCAGCGCGTGCTCCTTCTGGTCATTGACATCCCGGAGCAGGATATATTCGAACATAATTCTCCGCTTGGTCTTCTCCAGATAGTAATCGACCGCTTCCATCAGCTGTTCTATCGGATAGGCACGGTTAATCTTCATAATCCGGGTACGAAGGTCATTGTTTGCGGCATGAAGCGAAATCGCCAGATTGACCGGCAAGCCGCTGTCAGCAAATTCCCTGATCTTGTCAGGCAGCCCGCTCGTCGATACCGTAATACGGCGCACGCCAATGGCAAGGCCCTTATGATCCTTGATGATGTTAAGGAAATCAAGCAAATTGCCGTAGTTGTCGAACGGCTCCCCGATGCCCATCACCACCACATGGGTCACCTTCTCCCCCTGCTGCTTCCCGTCCAGGTGAAGCTGTACCTTCATAATCTGCTCAACGATCTCACCGCTCGTCAAATCCCGGCTCTTCTTGATCAGACCGCTCGCGCAAAAGCTGCAACCGATATTGCAGCCGACCTGAGTCGTGACACAGACCGACAGGCCGTATTTCTGGCGCATCAGCACCGTTTCAATAAGATTCCCGTCTTCCAGTCTGAACAGAAACTTGATCGTTCCGTCCGACGCTTCCTGTCTGACATGCTCTTCAAGTGTCCGGATGACAAAATGCTCTTCAAGCAGTTGAATGCAGGATGGGTGAAGCTCCGTCATCTCGGAAAATGCCGCAACACGCTGGCGGTACAGGTATTCCCACACCTGGGTAGCGCGGTGCTTCTTGTGGCCTCTTTCCTCCAGCCATGCCGTCAACTGTTCTATCGTCAATCCATAAATGGATGGTTTATTCATTCAACACCCTCATTTCCATCTATATCGTGAAAAATGTTTCCACGTGAAACATTTTGTCGGATTTTGCAGGCCTGGAGCGTTTCAAAGCCTAATTCTTATTTTCCCAAAATTTCAGTGTATAAACAAGAGGAACCGGCAGGGATTTTTACGAAAGCATGCGGGGAGCGCTGGCTGATTGTCTTGTGGCAGGAGAGCTTGCAGCTGCCGTGGCAAAAGTATGTCTTAAAATAATTTCGCTGACCTTTTCATGATCTGATAAAATAAAAGGGCGAGGCAACCCGGTAAAAGTTTCTCGCCCAAAGTCGATTGTTTACGCAATCGGCTTTTTAATTTTCTCTTTCCCCATTCGGTTGTACTGATTGATTAGCTCATCCAGTCGAATGGATTGTTTAAGTACTCTTGGATGACTCAGTTCTCCATACTTCTGTACCATCAGATGCAATCTTTGCCGCTCCCGCTCAATGCGGATTCGCAGTATTACTTTGCTGCTTGTCATAGGCTACAACCCTCCTTATGTGGTATTTTAGGTTTATTTGTCAAATAATTGCATAAGACAAAGATGGTAAGTAACCAGTTATTGGAACCCGGTGGTATCAACCCGATCGCTATCCTGGTTTTCTGCCCAAGCTTCCCCATTCAATCCAGCCGACCGGAGCGGCCCAGGCTCCTGCAACTGAATGATCTCCAAGCCCTAAACCAACCTCATTGTCCAGGCTTGGTTTAAACCAAACCCAGGTTGCAATCCGGCCAGAAAAATGTTGGTCCCACAGCTATCTGCTAAGAAAAAAAGACCTTCCGTATGGAAAGTCTTCAAAAAAATACTGCCAATATAAAAAATTATCCTCCGCCTATTCCATGACCCATTGTTGTTACAACCGTCGAAACAACTACAACCACAAAGCTACTCGTAACCAAGGATAACCAAATTCCTATTTTTCTCATTGATCTGATTCACCTCACCTGACAGCAACTTGAAATCCTGTACTTCTTCCTCGCTCGCCCAATCCATGTACATTTCAAATAGCGTCATATCATTAAGGAAGTTCCTTGATATAAAAAATTAGCCTCCTCCCCATCCATGACCCATTGTTGATACAACTGTCGAAACAACTACAACCACAAAGCTACTCATAACCCAGGGCAACCAAATACCTATTTTTCTCATTGATCCGATTCACCTCACTTGACAGCAATTTGAAATCCTGTATTTCTCCCTCGCTTGCCCATTCCCTGTACATTTCAAATCGTGTCAAACAGTTAAGAATATTCTTTATGCTGTTGATTCTAATCGATAATCGCAAACCTTCGAGTATGGGGTTTATTACATTACCCTGGCTCTTTTTGAATCGGTATGCACCTAAATCGCCATAGAATTGGGCAAGCTTTTCCTTCACCACAGAGTTATTATATGGACCATATTTTCCTTCCATCTCTGTAGATGGTATATACGCCGAGAAGCGCTCCAATATGTGATCAATATTAAAATTAAAGCGGTTAGCTGCTTTGACCATATAGCCCAACGCATAAAAGATTTCATCTGGCCGGGAAGCGACAAAATCGGCGTACTCCTCTAACGCGTCAGATTGTCCGGATAATACTCGGTATAAATAGGTATTGGCCGTTGCCCATTCCGCAAATTGGTGAATATGCCTACGCGCTTCTTCGTCTTTCTCACGAATCCACGATTCTCCTTGTCCGTACTGTGAAACATAATTTAAAGCCCCATCGAAATCCTCGAATTCATCACAGACAGTGGAGCGAGCAAGCCAGCCATACAAAATATAAAAATAGAACGGCCGTTTCGGTTTTCGCTCAGTTGAAGGCTGTTCATACTGGATCGTAGCGATCCGAAGCATTTCCACTGCAAGTTCATCTACCTTTTTCCACTTATGAGCGGTCACCATAACATCAATCAATTCTTTCAATGCATCGAGCTGATCCGCTTCATCCAAACGACTCACATACGCCTCAAACAAAATAGCCGATCTTAAATTCTCTTCCAGGTCATTTCCTAACGAGAGTTCGAATAAGCGATAACGGCAAATAGCCAATCGTTCTGAATGCTGGAATCTTTCCGCTTCGCTCACCTGGTTATAAATAATCGCCGCAGCTTGTCTATGTTCAGAAGCAAATAAGTCTTCTGCCATATCAAACAAAGCGGAAGTGTACGACAGATCATCCAATAACCGATGAACAATCCGTTCGATCAAGTCTACTCGGTTCAGTTCAGCACACCGAAAAATAAAAGGGCGAATCCGCCGCATGCTTGTGGTGAAAGCAAAGCATTCTTCAACATAGGATTCAAACAAAAAATCCTCGGGTAACTCCATCGCTGATGTTATAGACTCTAACTGCCGCATTGAAATTGGCTTCGTACCTTGAAGAATCCGGCTCAACGTGCCGGCATTCAGGCCTGAAATTTGTAGAAACTGAGTGAAACTTAAATTATGTTTATGCATGTATGTATTGAGTGTTTCACGAATTATATTGTCTGACTTCAAACCAGACTCACCCCCTCTACCACACATGAAAAAACCAAAATTTAGTATTAATCTATAGATTATAGTATCCGATAAATTGAACGTTGGTCAATCACTTAAAAACGTCAATATCGAGCAAATAAAGCTGAAAAAGTCGAATTTTCCAGCCAATAAGCTTTATATCTCCTGTCTGTAGGTATATGTAGAGCCACTACTACGTCAGGCTATGGCTGACAGGGCGGAACTAAGGAATTCGTCTCCCAAGAAGTGCACCACTTTTCCTTTTTGTGTGATATGTTAGTTTTAGCAAAATCTGTCCAATGACAGCACGTTAGAACAGGAAGGCTCCAGCATGCCGGTGGTATGATCAAGGCAAGGAAGGTGAAGAGGTTGGAATGGTTGACACGCATGAAGGATGCTTTGGATTATATCGAGGAGCATATGGAAGAACCGATATCCGCCAGTGACATTGCCAAGGTCGCCAGTTCCTCTACATTCCATTTTCAGCGGATGTTTCATATGCTGACGGGCATGACGGTTGCTGAATATATCCGCAAGCGCAGGCTGACGCTGGCCGCACAGGAGTTAGCAATCTCCTCCTCGAAGGTGCTGGATACGTCGCTCAAATACGGCTATGACTCGCCTGAGTCCTTCGCTAAAGCATTCCGCAAGCTGCACGGGATTTCACCCTCGGAAGCGCGTGAGCCCGGGGTAAACCTGAAGGCCTTTCCGCGCATATCCTTCCATTTATCCTTGAAAGGAGATCAGGACATGGATTACCGTATTGTGGAGAAAGCAGGCTTTACCGTTGTAGGCAAGTCGATTCAGGTGTCAATGAAGGATGGAGAGAACTTTAGGGCGATTCCCGCCTTCTGGGAACAGAGCAACTCCGACGGCACGACTGATGAGTTGATGGCACTAAGAGAAGATGGCGTAACTTTGGGAATATGCATGGCAGTAACGGACGATCCAGATCAGCTTACTTACATGATCGCTGCAGAGAGTGAAAAGGATGCTGCTGCATCGGATGACTTCATTACGTATGAGGTGCCTGCCTCCACCTGGGCCGTATTCCCTGTGGTCGGTCCCATGCCTGGAGCCATACAGGACGTATGGCAACGGATCTTCCAGGAGTGGTTCCCTGCCACTGGTTATGAGCATGCCGATGCACCGGAGCTTGAGGTGTATCCGCCCGGCGACCCGACAGCGGAAGACTACCGTACGGAAGTATGGATTCCAATTATGAAGAAATAAAAACGTCTATCGACGTAACCTCAAAGAAGACATACCGCAATTAGCGAATTTTTTTCTTGCGATATCAGGAAACTTTTACTTCGAAGCTTATTTTTTTGAAATTATAAACAACAAAAATCCGGTGAGAGAGCACCTCTACCGGATTTTTGTTTCACGCTTATTCACTCAAAAGACATATTTATGTTCTTTGTGCACATATTTTTCTTAGAAGGGATTGTTAATGTTGAAAAGCTTAGCTGGAAACTTGGTTCTTACGTTTTTTACTGCTCTCTTCGCTATTTATTTGTTTTCTGGAAAAGTAGATTTATATGGTTTAATCGTTTGCTTAATTAGCACAGGAATAGTAGCACTCGGTTATCTGTTTGTGTACTTAATAAAGAAAATCCGTAAATGAAACCGCATTTTTAATGCTAATTCGATTCCGGAATTTTTCGGCGTATCCTACATCTCTTAACAGACCTCATAGAAGCGTGGCAGATGCCTTCTGCTCTCACACTGTACATGATAAATTTCTTTCGTTTTATAAATTACAGTACAATCGAATACTATAACGCATCCCACCAGCCTTAGCCTATACTCACAGTCGCAGCCTCCTCCGCTCCATGCAAGCTTAGCTTCATCCCTAGGGCAATCGCTAGTTTAAATACTGTATCTAATCGGGGAATAGATCCACCATTTTCAATTCGCGCAATGGATTCCTGATGAAGCCCTACTTTATCGGCTAACTCCTTTTGTGTCCATCCAAGTTCGATTCGTCTTTGATGAATAGCATTCACAAGTTGGGCAACAGCTTCAAGCTCATTCATCCGTATTGGATCTATGGACTTTAACTCCTTCTTCTTATCGCTCCAGTTTTTCATCATCATTCACTCCTTTCGTTTCTCAGCAGCCAACTGTCCATTCGTTTTTTAGCAATCGCAATTTCCTTTGGAGGTGTCTTTTGCGTTGTTTTGGCAAAGTGATGTAGGAGAACAAGGTGATTTCCATTCCATCCAAAAAAGAGAATACGATTATGACCTGGGCGTAGCTCCCATATATCACCTGAAATCCTCTTAGTAAACCTCTCACCAGCTCGTGTTCCTCTATCTTCTAATCGATTCAAGCAGTAGAAGATCTGTTCCAATTGAACTCTTGCATTCTTATTATTGAGCGCGGCAGCATCAAGCTCATCAATGAAGTTCTCAACTGGCTTGTTACCGTTTTCGTCCTCATAAAATAATATATTATACAAAGCTGCCTCCATTTTTATAAGTGTACTCCCTCATCAATCTAATTATAACATATAGATCATAAATAATGTTAAGCTCCGTAACTAGGAACAAAGAGGTTATACAAAGGACTTCCTTTGTGATGGATCAAAAAGCAGCCGAAGATTAAAAAAGACTCCACAAACGTGAAGTCCCTAATTGCGCAGTCTGACACTTTTGAATTTTTCTTATACTTGCTCAATTCTCTGTATGATTACTTTCATCCCACAGTTTTATATCTTCCAACAGCTTAGAATAATTCACTTTTGTATAATCCGTTACATCTACTTCATATAACTTTCCTAACTCAAACGTGTCATATCCTCTTGTTGAGCATCTTTTTATAAATTCTTCATACGTCAATAAATGATCCGCTTTGCTTCGATCGGCCAGATACTGCCCCTTGTGGTATGAGGTTACAATATGACTTAAATGCCTTGTTGGATCCAAATCCCGTTTTTTTTGCCGTTCAAATAAAACATCCAGATCTGCAATTAATCGAATAGTCAGAACCCTATAATCATAATCTTCCGTTAATTTCTGAATAATGGGTTTCTGCTTCTGACTAAAAGGATAATCAGATAGGATATTGCTGCCTGCTTGCATTTGCTGCTCCATGATTTTATAGTATTTGGCCCATGCTGTCTGTTCTACTTCCCGCTTTTCGTTTAAATTATTAAAACCATACAAATCACAATAATATTCTTTTAGACTATCCTGGGAAAGCATATAAAATGAACCGAAAAAATTATTCAGGATATTACTGAGATAGGTTTTTCCCGTTCCCGGCAGACCTGCCAATAAGATCAGAACTCTATCCATTCCTGTCACCTCATGGTATTGAGACGACCCTCTTTATTCATAAAGATGCCTATTTTATGTTTTACAATTTCCTTCACTGCTTCATTACATGGGATAATATTGTGACGTAATGATTTACTCACTTTTGTTTCTTTAAAGTTCTCCTTCGCTGTTTGCGTCCATGTGACTAGCAACTCCGTACCTACATTAAATTTACGGATTCCGTTATCGATTAATTCATGAATATCCTCTTCCTTTACTCCCGTACCCCCATGAATAACCAAAGGCACATCGACTGCCGCATTGATTTCTTTTAATAGCGGTATATTTACTTCTGTTTTGGACTTATATTGACCGTGATTAGTACCGATGGCAATGGCCAAGGCATCTACCCCTGTCGCTCTGACAAACTCTGCGGCATCTTTGGGGTCCGTATAAACCTTCTTATCTTCATCGACATGGATCCCTTCTTCAGTACCGCCAATTGTTCCTAATTCACCCTCTACCGAAACACCATGTTTGTGTGCATAGTCTACTACCGCCCTTGTCTTCATAATATTCTCTTTAAAGGGCAAATGAGAGCCATCATACATCACGGATGTATAGCCTTTGTCAATGGCCTCTTTAATATCATTGAAATCTCTAGCATGGTCCAAATGCAGCACCACATCTACCATTTCTGTTGTGGCCATAGACTTGCATACAGCAACGAAATTTTCATGACCCACATATTTCGCTGTATCTATACTTGTTTGAATAATAATCGGTGCTCCTTGCTCTTTTGCCGCACGTATCATATCAGGTAACATCTCTAAATTATGGGCGTTAAATGCACCAACGGTATAATTTAATTCTTCCGCTCTGCGTGTCGCTTCTTTTAATGTGATATACATGAATCAGTTTCCTCCCCATATTAACTTTTTGAACTCACACTGTTTGTTTTTCTGCCTTATCGCACACCACGCGTAACATCTTTGGAAACCTGCATCATTTGATCCATCTTTTTTAAATAGAGCTGTAGTGATTCTTCATCATTTATTTTTGCTGCTTCCGCGCGTTTCTTGTTATATAGTTTTAATAAAATCTTATACCCCTCTCCAACCGACTTTTTCGCTTGCAGACTTTTTTCAAACGCATCCATCGCATGATCCTCTTCACCAAGCTCATACAATGCCAAGCCGATCTCCTCATAAACTTTCGCTTGTTCCTCTCCGGCTATTTGATTGACTTCTTCCTTCTTCAAAGCGATCGTACGTAATAGTTCTTCCTTACGTTCTTCGGTTAATACCACTTCTGCTGCCTCTTCTTTTTTCGATTCTTTATCCCTCTTCTTGCCAAATCCGAACATGATGCAAACCTCCCTAAAATGCTTTCAGAAGTGGACCAATGATCCATGCATATAGTAAAGCGGCTGCTACGGTATCCACATCTGTCGCTGTTGCATTGACAAATCCCATATTGTTGAAAATGGTAACTAGCAGTGCCGGCAGCAGTGTAATGAAGAAGCCGTGCACAATACCTCCAATAATGGCTCCACGGCGTCCGCCTGTTAAGTTGCCAAAGATACCGGCAGTACCACCCGCGAAGAAGTTTGTTAGAATACCTGGCAAAATCATAGCCCAACCAAAGACAGGCAATACAAACATGGCAATAATGGAACCGATCGTAGTTGTGATGAACCCTACAATGACTGCATTAGGGCTATATGGAAACAATACTGGACAATCCAGCGCAGGCACCGCATTGGGAACCAGGCGCATGGCGATCCCTCTGAATGCCGGAACAATTTCACCCAGCAATAAGCGAACCCCGGCCAATAAGACATACACCCCTACTACGAATTGAATAGACTGGATGAACGCAAACATGATATAGTTGGTGCTTCCTGATAAGGTAGAACCAAACTCTTGACCTGCAAACGCGGCCGTAATGATATAAAGAGGAACCATGACTACCATTAATGATAGATACGTGTCTTGCAAAAATTCGAATTGCGCAGGTAATTTCAAATCTTCAACTGATTTTTTCTTTTCACCTTTTTCACCAAATAGCTTCGCTACACCCGCTTCCAGCACATAACCAATCGTACAAAAATGCCCCAGAGCAATTTCATCCATACCGGTAATCCTGCGGACAAACGGTTGTGCGATCGCCGGCATAGCTACGGCAAAGACGCCCCCAATGAAACCGCCTACTAAAATCAATGCAGCACCACGCAAGCCTGCAAAATAACCAAACACCGTTGTCATCGTTGACATCCAGAGAATAGCCTGACCCGTTAAAAAGATATACTTCCATTTCGTAAAGCGGGCAATTAAAATGTTAAATACAAAGATAGCTAAAAATGTTAGTGCGATATCCCGGCCTAAGCCTAATTCATTCATTGCCTGACCGTTAATTGCTTCAATCGAAGGAATAATCCCTTGCATATGGAAGCCTTCTGTAAAAATCTTGCCAAAATAGGTTAGACTACCGACGATAATACTGGAACCCGCCGACAGTACCATGAACCCTAACAATGTCTTTAACGAACCGGAAATGATTTGTCCTACGGACTTCTTTTGCAAAATCAATCCCAACATCGCAATCAACGCAACGGTGATGGATGCTTGTGTCAAAATGTTCTGGATGATAAAGTTTACAACTTCCATTTTCCCCCTCCTCCTCTTGGGAAGCTATTAAGCTAAAACGCCCTTTTCCTGTAATACCGGGGTGATTTTTTCTTCAATTTCTTGTTTGGATACAATATTTTTCAAATAAATAATGGTCGTCTGTTTAGGATCAATCGAGAATTTTTCAAATTGAGTGCGGAAATTTTGCGCGGTCATGATAATATCCGGTTTATTCGACACTGCGGACGAGATATCGCTATGATCCAGTTTTGCATCAACACCTAACTTACTTAGAACATCCTCAGCCGCCATTTGACAAGCGAAACTGCTTCCCAAGCCTGCTCCACATACGAATAAGATGTTTACCTTTTTCATGCTGCTCTCCCCTTTATTCGATTTATTTTGGTTACTATATATCATGAATGGGGGTATCCCCATGCAACGCCTGATTAAATGTCCTCACATCTTTGGCAACAAATAACTTATCTAATTTTTCAGTATCATCAATTAACTCAACCAGACTTTTCATCACTTTGATATGCGAATGAGAATTCACTGCGGCTAAGCAAAAGACAATTTTCACAGGATCATTATCCGGATGGCCGAAATTCACTGGCTCCTTTAATGTCATGACACTGAGGCCTAATTTATTCACCCCATCTTCCGGCCGCGCGTGTGCTAAAGCTAAATGCTTCCCTACCACGATATAGGGCCCAAATTCTTCAACAGACTTGATCATGGCGTTGATATATCGCTCTTCAATGACCTCCTCTTTGACCAGAGGCAGCGCAACCTTTGTTATTACCTCCTTCCAGTCCTTCCCTTCTTGATTTAGTAGAATATTAGAACCCTTTAAAACATCCTGAAGCATCGGCTGTATCTCCCTTGTATTAATTTTCAAATCATGTTTTTTAAAAGTTTCTTCTACTTTCTGATAGCTTTCCTGTGTTATCGTACCGCCGCTTTCTACAATCAACGCCAGCACATCCTGCATCAGCTTTGTGGCATCCAATTTGTTGGAAACCATTCTTTTTTTGTCCTCATTCTCAAATAAAAACGCTTTCAATTCTTTTTTATCACTTTCCCTTAAAATCGGATTCAGTAATAAAACCGGTTTTTGGGGATATTCAATCGGTATTGAAGTGAAGATTAAATCTACATCCAACTTGTCAATAAAGGCCAATTCATACGAGCTCAAAACCGCTACAATCTCGATATTAAATTGCCTTTTTAAATTCGCAGCCAGCAGCTTTCCTGTTGAAATCCCATGATTACAGACCACAACCGCCTGATACACATACTGTTCTTCCTCGTTCATCCGGCTAGCTGAAGTGGAAAAATATACGGTCAGGAAGCCGATCTCATCTTCCGATAATGCTTTCTTTGTATATTCCTCTATTCGCTTACTAAAGCAAGCAACTGCATCATACATGACTGCATAAGACTCTTTAATTGTATCTTTTAAAGGGTTACATGCCTGTAAATCATTCTTTGCTCTGCTTAACAACCCGGTGATGTGCTTATATAAGCCTTCATACAAGTCTCCTTCTTCCTGAGAAAAAGGAATTCCCGTTACTTTCTCGACATGCTCTATTAATTGAATAGCTAATAATTGTGCTGCAACCCAATCCAATGAATTATTCATATCTTTGGGATTGAACGATTCGATGGTGAAAGTAATATATTTAATTTCATTTAACGAAGGGTATAATGAAAAATCCGCACAAATCGCATCTACAAAATTTCTTACCGGGCCATTCTCGATCGCTGCTCTTACTTTTGCAAATTCACTAACGGTATTTCCTTCTTGCATGCGTCTTACCCATATACCTAAGAACAGAATGATCTGATTGCGATACACATGATTAATCTCCACTCTGGACTTTTTCAAGACTTCATCATACTGTGCCCCAAGTACCTGCAATACACTTTTATCCAAATAATCCAGGACAAATTTATTTACAGCATCTGGATCTCCGTCCCGCATGAGATGATCAATATCTGTCATACTATGAATCACACCATACAGCATAGATCGTATGGACCGCTCATCCCCTTCCAATACAATACCTTGCTTCGTTAAACTCACTACTGAAATGGCATATGGATTTAAATATTGACGAAGTTTACGCATATCCTCATCCAACGTACTTTTGGATACCTGCAACTTCTCTTCCATTTCATATAGCAGTGTAGTTTTTGTGGAATCCGCGATATCCAAAAGCAATGCAAGAAAACGTTCATCTGGCCGATAATAACCTTTTTCCCAACTGCCACCGACTTGCGCCAACAACTTTTCAGATTCTTGAGCAGGCAGGATTAATTTCATTCCTTTACCTCTTGTGGTAGTCACCATTGGATAATGATGCTCAGCCAAGTATTCATTAATCAGCACCAGTTCGTTTCGTAAAGTACGTTCACTAATACGGAATTCTTTGCTCAAATCCTCAAAAGTCAACGGTGTATTCACTCTTAAAAATCTTGCAAATATTCGCTGTGTACGCTCCTTCATGAAATGTAACCCCTTTCTTGACTTTGATTATAGGTTTTCAATTTACAAAAGTTTAGTGTAACTTTTTGCAACTTCAATCCGCAAAAATGTAAGCGCTGCACATAATGCACTCCATATATTGAAGGGGAAATTAAGCATCGAACGGCTTGCTTGTATTTCTGCACGTTTTTGGATACGCTCATGGTAAGGGTATCACTTGAAGGAGTCGCCCAAATATGATTTATTGAATGGATGGTGTGTCATGCCTTATCCGGGACTCGAACCAAGGCAAAAATCAGCCATAACCGATTATTTGAGTGAGCGTTTCAATGCTTATACTGTGATTTTATTCGGATCGGCTGCCAGGGGAGAAATGCGTCAAGACAGCGATGTGGATATTGCTTTTATATCCGATATCCCAGCCCCTTCCCCTTATGAATTATTTATGGCTTCATCAGAATTGGCCGATCTTGTCAAACGTGAAGTAGACCTGATTTATTTTCCTCAAGCCTCCTCTGTTTTTAAGGCCCAGATTATTGGAACAGGCGAGGTACTGCATGATTCGAAGCCTTATGTACGTCAGACGGCATTTATGCGGGCTTTGAAGGAATATGTCCTGCTTAACGACGAGCGAAAAGAAATCATGGAGAGCTACCGGAGAGGGTGAAGAAATGAACCGAGATATAGTGGCTAACAAATCGGAAACCATCAACAGATGTATGAGACGAATCAAGGAAGAATACGATGGAAAAATGGATAATCTCCTGAACTATACCAAGCAAGATTCCATTATTCTGAACTTGCAGCGAGCCTGTGAGGCATGCATCGATCTGGCCATGCATCTTGTTTCAGAAAATAAATGGGGAATCCCTCAAACCAGCCGGGATGCTTTTGATCTACTGATGGAAAATGGAGTGATTGACGAATCGCTTAACCGTAACTTGAAGGCCATGGTTGGCTTCCGCAATATTGCCGTACATGATTACAGAAGCATACGAGTCGATATCGTCCAGGCTATTATAGAGAAACACATGGATGATTTCGCTTTATTTGTGACAAAAATCAGAGATTGGGGTTCATAAATTCCCCAATGTCTGCAACAATCGCCGTAGAGTAATTTAAATCAATAAAACTACACTTTACCCCAGTTCCTGTGCAGCCTGCCGTCAGAAATGTAGTATACTCATGATGTACGCCCAAATCCATCCAATTTGGAAGCGAGTTGATTTCATGACACGTAAGGTTGTTTTAGCCGGCGGTACAGGCTTCATCGGGCGTTACCTTGAAGAACAATTCACTCAGCTCGGATACACTGTCGAAATCATTTCCAGACAGCCCGGGCATATTCCATGGACAGATCAAGCGCGCATCATTTCATCCCTGGAGGACGCCGAACTACTGGTCAACTTGGCAGGAAAGTCGGTGAACTGCCGGTATAACAGCACCAATAAAGCAGAGATTTTAAACTCCCGGACCCGGACGACCCGCATACTCGGTGAAGCACTGCTCGCGTGTAACAATCCCCCTGCGTTATGGATCAATTCAAGTACCGCAACGATCTACAGGCATGCGGAGGACCGCCCCATGACAGAGCAGGGCGGGGAGATCGGCACAGGCTTCTCCGTTGACGTGGCGCGGGAATGGGAGCAGGCCTTCTTCTCCTTCAAGCTGCCACGGACACGCCAGGCCGCGTTAAGAATCGCCATCGTGCTGGGCAAGGGCGGCGTCATGGGCCCTTACAAAAATCTGGTGCGCTTCGGCCTCGGAGGCTCCCAAGGCTCTGGACGGCAGAAATTTAGCTGGATTCATGTTGACGATCTGTTCGGCATCATTCGTTTTTTGCAGAGCAGGCCTGATCTGGACGGTATTTTTAACGCCTCCTCGCCCTATCCCGTTACAAACCGCGAGCTGATGCAGCAGCTTCGGGAAACGATGCATCAACGCATAGGACTTCCTTCTCCCCGCTGGATGCTAGAGCTTGGCGCAATTCTGATTCGCACCGAAACGGAGCTGATTCTGAAAAGCCGCTGGGTCCTGCCCGAAAGGCTGCTGAATGAGGGGTACGCCTTCCGCTTCGAGCGGCTTGACAGCGCACTTCAGGATATATTGGGCTGACGCAAAAAGCCATCTACCCGCTGTCCGTAAGGTAGATGGCCGTTTCGCCTGTTTTGTTAAGCTTTAATCTCCAGCAGCTCGTACTTCAAAACGCCGACCGGGGCATCCACACTGATGATGTCACCGACTTTTTTGCCAAGCAGCTCTTTGCCGAGCGGGCTTTCATATGAAATGGTGTTTTCTTCCACATTCGATTCTGCCGGCCCTACAACCCGGTACTCGATCTTCTCGCTGAACTCAATATCGTTCAGCACCGCAACCGAACCCACGCTGACCGTTTCCAGGTTCATTTGATCGGCCTCTACCACGCGGGCCGTCTTCAGCATCCGTTCCAGCTGCAAAATCCGGGTCTCCATAAAAGCCTGATCTTCCTTGGCGGAATGATATTCGCTGTTCTCCTTCAGATCCCCGTAACTGATGGCAACCTTCAGCCGTTCGGCGAGCTCTCTTCGTTTGGTGCCCTTGAGCTCACGAAGCTCCTCTTCCAGCTTCGCAAGTCCTTCCTTCGTTAAAATCGTTTCCTCATTGCTCATTTGCTACACCCCCTTGCGCTCTTACCTTCTATTTTACCCAATTCCCTCCCATCTTTCTATTCGTTGTATTGAAAAGACGAGCGTAATGAGTTCGGACTAATTTCCAGTTTGAATAGCATCCGACAGGACATCGTATAAGGAATCTAGACTACGATTTATCCTCTCCCGAGTTTGAGAAAACAGTTCATATAACTGCTGCTTCTTTTCCTCTTCTCTTGTTTCATCAGAAGAACACTCTTCAGAAGTTTCGATAAAATTCAGTAGATGCTTCAATAAATCATGAACTGCATTTTGATATTCAAAATTACTTTTTGAAGGTGTGAAAGATTTGTTCGTGTCAGGGAAATGCCCTTGTTGAACATGAAACTGGAGCTTTTTTAATGTTTCATAAAAATCGGGTATATCGATATTTCCAAACCCCTTAGCACCGCAGTATTCACGCACTAACGGCAACATTTCCGCGTTTAGTCCGGTGACTTCGTCCACCTTCATGGCCACGACGCCATCGATGATCAGTTCCGGGCGATAGTTTTTCTGAAAATTCAGAATGATATCAGTCATCTGAACCAACGCAGCTACCGCAAACAACTCCGGCTCGAATGGGATGATGATCCGATCGGCAGCCCCTAGAACATTGCTCGTGAGCATCCCAATATCCGAAGGGATATCGATAAAAATAAAATCGTACTGTTCCCGAACCTCCTCGATCATACCTTTCAGCAAATCCAGCGGATTGGGGGAAGCGGCAAAAGGAAAGTTGAACATCCTCTGATTGGCGGGGATGAGATCGAGCCCGTCGATAAGCGGAACTTTGACGTCCTGGATAGGGACCTCTCCAGCGAGCACATCATAAATGGTGAGCGTAAATTCTACAGGAGACTTCCCGAAGGCGATGGCTAAATTCCCTTTGGGGTCTGTGTCCACGAGCAGCACGCGAGCATGAGGCTGCGTTCGAGCCACGGCTGCGCCTAGGTTGCTGACAAAGCTTGTTTTCCCTACACCGCCCTTGGTTGTTGCAACTGCGTAAATCAAACCCATAGCAATTCACTTCTTCCTCAAAGTTGTATTTGCTCTATTCTATGAAATCAAGCCGCAAACTATTACATGGAAAAAATAGTATAATGATTCCGTTATCTACAAACCAGGGGGAATTGAATATGTGAACATTTTTGCATGGCCCGATATTCCGCAACTTAATTACGATATTTCGGGCAGATTTCTCTTAAAAAAGTGCCTGAAAAATATACACATCCCTACCAAAAAGCAGTATACTGATTCAGACAGGTAAAATATCCTCAGTTTGTTTGGTGAAGGGATGCGATATCGAAGTGAGCTGAGTTTGACATCAGGATTTACTGAACATGTCAACTTATGAAGGAGTGGTTTCATATGAGCAACATCACCACCATACGCTCGGAAGTCGAAAAATTTATGGAGCGTGAACAGCTTTCACTTAGCGATTTAGGACGCAAAACGGGACTGAATGTAGGGACTCTCAGCTCGATCTTCACTGGTGGCAGAATCATGTCGGTGAATCAGCTTGACCGGATCACCTCACTGATGGGGCTTCCCGAGGGCCATTTTTACGAATTATACATACAACAAGATAATATGGATGCAACCCAGCCGAACTGGAGACGTCTCAGACCCTTTATATTCAGATGTGCCGAATTGAACAAGCTGGATTGCATTAGGTACGCCACCGGTTGGCTGCTGGATAACATCGTATATTGTCCCGTGCTGTTTGATGCGGCGGAAGAGCTGCTGCGGGAAGGAAAAAAAGAAGCCGCAGCCATTCTTTACGAAAGTGTGGCCATCACGGAGCACTCCCAGCATTCCGAACGTCTGGCCCTCTGCCAATACCGCTTGTTTACGATCCGATTAGGTGAAGATCAGGCGCAAAATTTACAGGTCGCCGCCCAATTTGAGCCGTACGTGGAGCGCTTGGACGAGGTAATGCAATTAGATGCGCTCAAGGATCTGGCGAACGTCTACCGTTCCCTGCGAAAATGGGACAAAATGGATAAATTTGCTGAAATGATGGGAAACAGAGCAAGAAGGCATTACTTTGCAGAGACCCGGAGAAAGAGGAGTGGGGAAGACCTTTATTCCAAACTGAGCAGACCGTTGTTTGTGTATATTGCATTCAGTGATTTGCTTCGTGGTGAGATGTGTCATGAGCTTGGAGAATATGGGCAGGCTCTGCAATTTATTTTAAATTATACGGATTTGAGCTGGGTTAAGGAAAACGATACAGAGGCTTTGCGCTGGAAAGATCTTTTTCTGGAATGGGCAAAAACGAATATGTATGTCACTAAATTGTTTTCCGGAGATTTGAGCGTACTGTCGGAATATATAGCATATATTGATACTCAAAGGGATGACATTCTCCTGTCCTTGCTTAACATCGCTGAATTGGCGAACCGGTTTCACATTAATGTTGATGAAACTTTCGAGCATTTCAGCCCGGAGATTCTGTTGTTGTTAGAAACAGAAAACATACCGGGGATTCACCATAAGAGTCTAAACACAGAACGACTTACACGCTTACTTGATGAATTATCTGAATACTACTTGCGAAAAGGCGAGGTTCAAGCTGGATTTAAATATTTATTAAATAGTTTAGCAAAATCAGCTACAATAAACTATGATAGCAACATGTTTAAACGCGTAGAGTTATTTGAGTATTTCAGGGAATATGCGGATTCCGAAACATATTTGAAATACCAATAACTTTTTACAGGGGTGTACCAAAATAAAAAAACAATCGTCTTGCTCGTAACCGTCGTTAGCCTTTTACTTACGACCCCTGTACAAACGCCGTCGCCTTACCAAGTTATGGACCATAAGGGCGGGGCATAAAAAAGTAACATAATCGAATCAGACAGGCCAGCTTCCGCAGCTGGCTTTTTAACATTCAACCTTTCCGAGGTGCCGTTATGAATACAGTGACAGGCCGATCCCTCAAGGGTATCGGACTGCTGTTCGTTTAAAATTCTACTTATGCTAATAAATCAAAGCACCCGCGATTGCTCCGGCGATAACCACAACCCAGGGCGGCAGCTTCCAGAAAATCAGCATGACGAAGAGGATGGCTGCTATTGCAAAATCCAGCGCTCCCCGGACGGAACTCGTCCAGATCGGATCATAGAGCGCAGCGAGCAATATCCCAACTACGGCGGCATTTACACCCGATAGCGCTCCCTGCGCTCGGGGCAGACTGCGGATGAGCGTCCAGAAAGGCAATGCGCCGGCTACGAGCAAAAATGCGGGTAGAAAGATCGCGACAGTAGCGACCAATGCTCCCTGCCATCCGTCAGCAGCCGCCCCGATATAGGCGGCGAACGTAAACAGCGGACCGGGAACGGCCTGGGCGGCTCCATAACCGGCCAGAAACTGCTCGCCGCTGAGCCAGCCTGACGGCACGGTCTCCCTTTCCAGCAAGGGCAGCACGACATGTCCACCGCCAAACACCAGCGAGCCCGCTCTGTAAAAGCTATCGAACAAAGCAAGCCGGAAAGACGGGAACGCCTCTCGAAGCAGCGGCAGCAGGAACAAGAACGCAGCAAAAATGAGGAGACAGGCAGCGCCAGCCTTGCGGCTGACAGTCGTTTGCGCCGCTGCAATGATCGTCGCGTTCGTACTGCGGTACAGCACTAATCCTGCAATTCCGGCGGCAACTACAACAATCAGCTGACTTAAAGCCGTAGGCCAGAGCAGAACTATCACCGCAGCCAGAACGGCAACGGTCGCTCTGCTTCGGTCAGGCGCCAGCTTTTGTCCCATCCCCAATACGGCCTGGGCAACAATCGCCACCGCCACCAGCTTCAGCCCGTGAATCCAGCCGTCATTCATCATATCCGTACCCTGTAGCAGATAAGCGAACAGCGCCATGGCCACGGCCGAAGGCAGTGTAAAGCCGATCCAGGCAGCAAGCGCCCCGAGCCAGCCGCCCCGGAGCCAGCCGATGCCTATTCCCACCTGACTGCTTGCAGGGCCGGGCAAAAATTGGCACAGTGCCACCAGATCGGCATAGCTCTGTTCATCCATCCATTTTCTGCGCCGGACATACTCGTTATAAAAATAGCCCAGGTGAGCGACAGGACCTCCAAAGGAGGTCAGGCCCAGCTTGGCGGATACGCTCAGAATCTCCAACCATGATTTCATATTGCCCATTTCTTTAGTTGTCACCCCAACTCATGTTTGCCGCTCGATACTGAAGCTTGCTGTTCTATTATCACTGCCTTTTGTTTGTGATGTTATCGGTTTGCATTATCACAATATCAATTCTATTTCACGATTGCCCGCTTTTGAAAGCAAAAAAAGAACCCGAGCCACAATCGCAATCCGGATTCCTTTCCAAGATAATTTTAAATTTTTGATTGCTCTCCCTCTGACAGTCCATGCTCGCCGTATTTTGCCTCCGGCCGTGGTGCAGGACTGCACTGGGAAGCCCCGCACGAATCGGACAGGCTGCAGCCGGCGCATTTGCCTGCTTTCGTTCTACGGACATAAGCAGCGATGGTCCAGCCTGCATACCCGAAAACCAGGATACCGATGACAATGCTCACCAACACTGTACCACTTCCCTCTCCCTTAACGAGATTTGTTCAGCTATAACCCAACATTCTTCCCACATATACAATGGCCAATGAAATACCGTAGGCAATGATCAGGCCGTACAGTACGGAAAACCATGTCCAGCGAGCCGACATCGTTTCTTTCCGGATGACGCCTATGGTAGCCAGGCACGGCACATAGAGCAGAACAAATGCCATGAACGAATAAGACTGAAGAGCTGTAAACTGCCCTGCGAGCAGTCCCTGCAGAGCGGCTGTATCAGGCGTAACATAAATAATGTTCATGGAAGAGACAACGACCTCCTTGGCCAGAAATCCCGTAAGCAGTGAGGCTCCCGCCTGCCAGGTGCCAAATCCGAGCGGAGTGAGCAGCCAGCCCACCCCAGCGCCGATGATGGCCAAAAAACTCTGATCCATCTGAACACCGATGCCGGACGGCCCCGTATAGGTTAACAGCCAAATGACAACCGACCCGCCAAAAATCAGGGTACCCGCCTTCCGCACAAATCCTTTTCCCTTTTCCCAGGTGCTTCGCGACAACGACTTCCACTGCGGAATCCGGTAAGGCGGCAACTCCACCATAAACATGGACTCCTGCCGCTTCAATAGCGTCGCAGAGAACAGCTTGGCCAGCAATAGGGCCATCATAATCCCCAGCACGTATAAGGACAACACCACAAGTGCCTGATGGGTTTGAAAGAACATACCGACAAATAGACTGTACACCGATAGTCTGGCGGAACAGGACATCAGAGGTGTTAATATAATGGCAAGCAGCCGCTCCTTGGGCTGTTCGATTGTTCTGGCGGCCATGATGCCCGGCACGTTGCAGCCAAAGCCGATAATCATGGGAATAAACGCTTTTCCATTCAGTCCCACAGCCTCCATCAGGCGATCCATCACGCAGGCAATCCGTGCCATATAACCCGAATCCTCAATAAAAGAAATGATAAAGAATAAAATAAAAATTTGCGGAATAAACACCAGCACCCCGCCCACGCCGGCAAAAATACCGTCAATCACCAGCGACCGAATAAAATCAGCGGCCCCCAATCCCTCCAGCAGCCGGTCTGCCCCTGCTTTTAACGGACCGTTGATGAAGGCATCCACCCCATCCGACAACGGACTCCCCAGCCATTCAAATGTCAGCTTGAAAGTCAGATACATAAACAGCAGAAAAATGGGAATCCCCAGCACCTTGTCCGTAACAATTTTATCAATCCGTTCTGTAAAGGTGGTCCCTGCCTGCCGCGAACGGGCACAGCACTCCCGCAGAAGCGCCTGAATATGCTGACCGCGCTGCTTGCGGATATACTGTGACAGCCGTTTGGTCCCTTCTGCCTCCCGAATGGCTTCCTCTGTGCTTTTATACAACTCATCCAGCCAGTGAGCATCCATCCGTGCGGCCAACGCTTCATGCACCACCGAATTGCCTTCAAAAAACTGTATAGCCAGCCAGCGGGGTGAAATCATATCCTCCGCAATTTTATCGATCAGCCTGGAGACTGCCCCTTCCAACAGTTCGCCATAGGAAAGAGCATACGGCTGTGTTAATTTCATGAGCGGACTGACGTCCAATTCCTTCAGCACCTGTTCACATCCCCGGCCGCTTCTGGCCACGATGGGGATTACCGGCGTGTTCAGCAGCTGCGACAGTCTGGCAGGGTCGATCTGCAGGCCCTGTCTTTCCGCCACATCCATCATGTTCAGACCGATGACTACCGGCTTGCCGTACTCCAATAGCTGAATCGTTAAATTCAGATTCCGCTCCAACTGCGAGGCGTCGACTACATTCAGAATTAGCTCAAAGGATTCATGCAGCAAAAAGCGTGACGCCACCTCCTCATCGCGTGACAGAGGATTCAAGGAGTACAGGCCCGGCATATCGATCAGACGTCCGCCGCCGGATTTCAGCTGACCTACCTTCTTTTCAACCGTAACGCCAGCCCAATTCCCCACATATTCATAAGAGCCTGTTAACATATTAAACAATGAGCTTTTCCCCGTATTCGGATTGCCAGCCAGGACGATATCCGTCATACAGCCTCCACCGCAATCTGAAGCGCTTCTTTACGGCGTATGGCGATGTATTGACCGCCTGTCTCCAAGGTTAGCGGCCCCCCGAAGGGCAGGCGTTGTGTAATGCTTACCACGCTCCCTTCGAGAATACCCAGATCGTTGAGCCGTCTGCATATGCGCTGATTGCTGCATCCGATGTCGACCACCCGCACTGCTGCATTTATATTCGTTTCGACCAGCTTCATAGCTCCCACCCCAGCAAGTGATAATGATTATCAGTTAGTTAACCGGATTATATGACGTACGGTTTTCCCCTGCTGTGACATTTGTCGCACGGCCAGACCCGCCCGGAACGGACATTTCCCGAAGAGATTCACTGCACAGCAAAAAGGCCGCCTGAAAGGCGACCTCCGTAATGCAACCAGAAAAGCATTTGAACAACTAATTTCCAGATTGAATAGCCATCGTATAGGGAATGAAGTATGATTTCACGGATAAAAATACGTAAAATTATACGGAAGTAATGACAGACGTGGTATACTTAAAGAGGCAAACGGAATACTATATACCAAATCAAAGGAGAAGATAGGGATGGAAACCATGGCGAAACCTAAGTTTGATGTGGACCAAATGATCAGTTCCTCCGAAGCCTCCAAAAAATTTGGGGAGCTGCGCAAAAAAGCACAGCAGCTTCCGCAATATATTACGGATAACGGTACCGTTGAAACGGTACTGATCGGCTACAAGATGTTTGAACAACTCTATGACCGTCTAACCCAACTGGAGGAACAAGAGGAAGAGCGCATTTTGCTCGAGCGTATTGAAAGCCTTGAACGGAATCCAGCATCCGCAAAATCCTGGAAAGAAATCCGCAGGACTTCAAAAAACTGAATGGAGGAACGGTTTGATGTTCGCTTGCACGAAGCAGCGGAGAAAGAATATAACCGGCTGGATGGTTCTGTTCTGGAAGAGGTCGACAAAGCTATTGGCGAACTTATATATCGTGCAGATGAAGTCGGTAAAAAATTAAGTAATCACGGTCATACCAAGCTTGCGGGCTGTAGAGAAATCAAGCTCCGAAGCGCGGGAATCCGGATTGTTTTTCGGGTCACGAATGAAATCGTTGATGTCCTCCGTATCGTACATGTGCTTACGATTGAGAAAAGGACACGGGATTTGGCTTTTACAGTGGCGCATAAGCGCTTGAAAGCGGTCAGAAGTATTCCCAAGGATCAGCTGCAGAAGTATCTTGAACAGTTAGGGCAGTGGAGAAAAGGTTAAGACTATATGGCTTTCATCATTTGCGGTAAGGGAGCTGTGGCGAAAGCAAGCATATTAATAATAGTTTGGCAAAATCGGCTACAATAAACTATGATAGCAACATGGTTAAACGTGTACGATTGTTTGAGTATTTCAGGGGATATGCGGATTCCGAAACATAGTTGAAATACCAAAAAACAATCGTCTTGCTCGTAACCGCGGTTAGCCTGTTATTTACTTTTACTGTACAAACGCCGTCGCTTTACCAAGCTATCGACCATAAGGGCGGGGCATAAAAAAGATTACATAACCGAACCAGACAGGCCAGCTTTCGCAGCTGGCTTTTTACGTTAACCGTTCCGCATACATAAACGCTGACGAAGCTCTGTCCACAGCAAAAAAGGCCGCCTGCAAGGCGACCTCCCTAATATATTGCCTATACTGTTAATCCCGGCTGCGCAGCTTGGCCAGCAAGCGGATAATCTCCACGTACAGCCATACGAGCGTGACCATCAGGCCGAAGGCTCCGTACCACTCCATATATTTCGGTGCCCCTTGCTGTGCCCCGCTCTCGATAAAATCAAAGTCCAGTACAAAATTCAATGCGGCAATAATGACGATGACCACAGAAATTCCAATCCCGATCAGGCTGTTATCATGCAGGTAAGGGACCGTGATCCCGAACAAACCAAGGATAAAGCTCAACAGATACACGATGGCTATGCCCGCCGTAGCGGCAAATATGCCGAGCTTGAAATTCTCCGTTGCCCGGATCACACGTGTTTTGTACGCGATCAGCAGAGCGATGAATACACTGATGGTAATCAAGGCCGCCTGCATGGTAATGCCATAATAGAGCGTTTCGTAGGTTGCAGAGAGCGCACCCAGGAATAGTCCTTCAGCCACTGCATAGACCGGAACCAGGTACGGGGCGGCTGTAGGTTTAAAACTGATGATGAGCGCCAGAATAAAACCCGCTACAGCGCCGCCAATAGCCAAGCCTCCTACGTTGTAGCCGTTGAAATACATCGTCCAGGATACGATGGCTGCCGCTATAAGCAAGGCAAGGGTCATAAACGCCTTGTTTACCGTACCGCCAATCGTCATCGGGTCATGTGCAGAATCAAAGCGGTCAAAAGTGTTATCGCTCAATGTCGGATTGCCACTGCGTCCTATCAAGATAATCCCCCTACAAAGTCATTTTTTTTCAACTTTATCATAGACTAAACCATCACCAAAGTAAAAACCTGGTAATCCCATGCATGTACACCCGTCCTCTAAGATATATAGGCAATAATTATCCAAATTAGTACGGCTCACAGCATCCGGCAGCCCTTTTTTGTGTACCCCTTACCGTTCTTGCCTTAAATCTGAGGGAAAAAGCGCATCGTACGCAGGGCAGGGAAGCTTCGCCAGAAACTGTTGTAGCAGCTCGGGCTTGTGAGTGTAAATATCTTTTAATACGGTCCCTTCGTAAATGTTGCCGATGACGACCGGGTGGCACAGCTCGCAAATCAGAATGTTGCCATTCCCGTGCAGGTGAAGCTGCTTTTTGCCATCCACACAGTGTGAAAAATAAACACCAGACTGCTCCCTGAACCCCAGCGCTTCCGCAAACCGGTCCATACAGGTAAAGTAAAGCACCGTGTCATCCCTTTTACATGCAATTAGCTCCTGAACCGACCGGATTAACGCTTCTCTGGAGGCAATGGCGTTCCAGCTGCTGTGATTCATGACAATGCTGTTCTGAATTTCATGAATACGCACACCAAGCTCATATACTTTATCACTAATCTCCCTCATATTGTTCTGGGTTTCCGCAAAAAGCAGAGTTTCCAGCACCGTTTCCAGCTTGGCTTCCGTGCATAAGCGGATATTCTCCGTGATTTTCTCGTAGATGCGAGGGTGAATGCGGTAATAAGCAGCGAATTGCTCAGCATTTGTAAAATTAAATGAGATATGGATGTTCGTGAGTCCGGCATCGCGCAGCCGCTCAATCCGCTCGGCGTTCAGCAGGCTTGCATTGGTGTTCAACTGGGTGGCAATCCCCCTTGATGTACAATGGGCTACAATTTCAAGACAATCCTCATACTTGAGGGTCACTTCGCCGCCTGACAATCGCACACGCTTCAAAGTAGGGATATCATCGATAATCCGGATCACCTCGCTGCCGCTGATGATCTGTCCGTCGTTCCGTTGGTAAGCACAACAATAATCGCATTTGAAATTGCAATTTGAGGTCACTCCGACCTCAAGCCCCTCCAATTCATAAACTTGCGGCTTTTGCAGTTCAAGGGACTTATACTTCGTCTCCCAAGTCACTTTCAGGTTCCTCCCCATCTTAAATATGGTTTCTTGCACATCCTGCAATTATATCCAAGGGGATCACGTGCGTAATATGACTTAAGTTGCTCTTTTTCGAGCAAATTTGCTTGAACGCGTAAACGCCAGCCGGAATTTTTAAGCCGTCGGTATGATTCAAACTTGCAAGCGGTTCTCCGATAATAACTAAAGGTGTGGATGCGGTTTATACTCCTTCCACCATACATATACACTTTACAGGAGGAAAATCATGAACTGGTATGTATCGGTTTTAAAAAATTACGTAGGCTTTCAGGGAAGAGCGAGAAGAGAAGAGTTCTGGATGTTCTATCTTGTTAACTTTGGCATTACCATTGTACTTGGCCTGCTGCAAGCCTTGCTCGGTATTGGTCAGTTCTTAACCACGATTTATGGCCTGGCCATTCTGCTGCCATACTTGGCCGTAGGCGCCCGCAGACTACATGACACCGGAAGAAGCGGCTGGTGGCAGCTGCTCTTTCTGATTCCTATCGTCGGCATCATTATTCTGATCGTGTTCTGGGTGCAGGACAGCCGATTCGGGGACAATCAATACGGACCTAACCCAAAACATGGATCTAATCCAAATCTGAAGTTCTAAAAGAGACGCAAATGCGATCTTCCTAAAGCTTAAACCCTAGACAGTGGGCCCTCCCTGAGCCATCTTTGGATGACTTTCGGGAAGGCCCCTTGTTTTGATACATAGTTTATTTCTGGCTGTCATAGAGCTTTGCCAAGTCGGCCTTATTGACCGGAATCGTGATTTCCAGGTCCTTCAGGTATGTCTTGACAATCTCCCCGTTGCTGTCGAGTTTATATTGGCCGCCTTTCGCGCCAGGAACCTTAAACTCGGGCTGGAACGCTTTGAGTGTAATGGACCCAGGGGCCTCTTCAAACCGGTCAAACAGCAGCTCTCCACGCTGATGTTTTTGACTGTTATCCGTGTAGATCCCCATTCCGAATACCAAGCCCAACTCCCGGCCCTGATCATCCCATATCTCGAAAAGCACATTTTCATCATTAACAATTTCTGATGGATCGGTCTGCTCGATATCCATTTGGAGCGCCGTGGTGATTGGCGTGAATTTAAGCTGTTTCAGCGTTAATTTGAGGCTGCCCCACTGTCTGGTTTCCTTGGTTGGCACAACGATTTGCTCCGTATTTTTATGAACAGGGATTTCCATGACAAACGGCTCAGCTATCCCTTCAAGCATAACTTTGACCTTTAATTGAAATTGGTCGGTCAAGACGGCCTTCCGCTGCTCCAGGTGGGAGAAATCACTCCATTCAAACAGCATCGCGTTGGGATCGGAAGTCGGTTTGCCGACCCAATTCATCCTCTGGCCTGCAGTGGAGAAGTCGCGGGTCGAAGTGCCGTTTATAAACGTCTCCATCTCGGTTATGGTTCCCCGAGGATAAATATCTTTAGAGGTTTTCCCTTCCCTTACCGTTTCATGATCCATGATCCCTCCGACCAATCCTTCACCCTCACGCTTAACGGCCACGGACAAACGGATTCCGTCATAGACGACCTGAGGGATGCTGAGCGTTACTCCTTCATGTGTGACGCTGGCATTCGGCTGATCCACCAGCCCGCGCTCCTCCGCCGTCTGCAGCCCCAGGTCTTTGGCCAGCTTGAAAATGCTGCCGACGACCGGGATTTTCTTAAGCGTCTCTGCCATAACAGGCGATATATAAGCGCTGCTTACCACTCCGATGACGGCTGCTGCTGCAGCCGCCCCAAGAACCCGGCGAATCTTTTTGGCACGGGGGCTGCGACCGCTCCGGGTGTGCATGGGGAGATCGGCCAAGGAAGCATAGACCTCATCCTGGCGTCTGCGGATCATATCCGGTACCTCGGTCAGCAGCTCTTGTCCTGTCTTTCGGAGCTCTTCATCCAGATCAGCGGGTTTCATAAGCCCATCCCTCCTTTCGTGTGCGCTGTATCCGTTCCATCAGAATCGAGCGGGCTCTATGCAGGCGTGCCCTTACTGCACCTTCCGAGATATCCAGCGCACTTGAGATCTGTTTAACAGGCAGATCCTGAAAATAAAACAGATGAATGACGATGCGAAGCGACTCATCCAATTGGCTCACCGCTTCATGCAAATCGATTTTGTGGCTGTCATCATAATAAACAGGAGACCGATGTGCTTCAGGCGGCTCGGCCATGGCAATGGTTCTGCCCCGGCTGCGGAGCAGTTGGTTGCACTCATTTATTAAAATCCGGATCACCCAGGTTTTGAAATACTTGGGCTGGCGCAGCGAAGCCAATGATTTATAAGCTTTAAGTGTCGTTTCCTGAAAAGCATCCGCACAATCTTCATCGTGTCTCAAAATGGACTTCGCCAAGCCGTACAGCTCGGGCTCCAGCCTCCGGAAGAGCCGGATAAATGCTTCACGATCTCCCCGCTGTGCTTTCTTGACTTCCAGTTCCATATCCTGCACGGGTTTCAACTCCTTTTGAGGGCCCTCTATAGGATTAGATGGATAAGCACCCGGAAATGTTATATTGCCGGCAAAAAAAAGCCGATTGATCTATTCCTTATCAATCGGCTTGTTCACTTGATCCTTATAGTAATCAAAAAAAAGCTGCTGGCGCGTGCCCCTCACGGCATAAAAGACATCGGATATGCTTTTTCCTTTCTTTTGCAGCTCCTGCTCAAGCCATTCTCTCGTCAGGTTGCTTTTTTGCAAATTTTTGTCGATCACCTGTCCGTCCATAATGAGCTCAACGGGAAAATGCTCATCAGCCGGTGCATGCATAACGTCTTGCTTGGTCGCATGCTGGTATTTTTCTTTTCTTAGTACAGACAGTTTCCCATTATCCTCTAGAACTGCATACTTGACTTCATCGACGTTGAAGATATCCTTTTCCCTTAGGGCCTGGTTGAGCGAATCGAGAGTATACCGCATTTTCCTCATATTATCTTCAAGAATCTTCCCATCCTCAATCATGACTGTAGGCGCCCCCGAAATCCGGTTTCTCCATTTCCTGCTCTTCAGTGCCAGCACGGATAACAGCAATGATGCCAGGGTAAACACAGTAAATGCCAGTATAAAATGCCTCCAGTTGATGGACTCATTAAAAGACAAGTTGGCGGCAATGGAACCCACGGTTATACTTGTTACAAAATCGAGAAAGGTCATATTTGAAATCGTCTGTTTGCCCAAAATCTTCGCGATGAACAAAAGCAGTACAAGGGCAGCGACGGTTCTTATCAAAATTTCCATATACACATTCATTCGTGAGCACCTCCACGGACTATGATTTCCAAATTAATGAAGGTGTATCCATGGCAACTTGATCTGCAAAGGAGCTAATCCATATGTTTAGTGAACAGGAAAAAGAGGCATTGTACAAAGTCATTTACACGCGCAGAGATATCCGGACATTCTTGGACAAGCCTGTTCCGGAGGACTTGATCCCTAAAATACTGCATGCCGCCCACCATGGCCCGTCCGTCGGTTTCATGCAGCCGTGGAATTTCATTCTGGTGACCGGCGAAGAGACCAAGGCGCGCCTGGCCTGGGCGGCTGATAAAGAAAGAAGAGCGCTGGCCATTCATTATGAGGACCAGAAGCAGGAGCAGTTCCTCAGCCTGAAGGTGGAAGGAATTATGCAGGCTCCGCTGACGATCTGTGTAACATGTGATCCCACACGCGGCGGCTCCCATGTGCTCGGCCGGAACTCCATCCCGGAAACCGACGTGATGTCCACGGCATGCGCCATCCAGAATATGTGGCTTGCGGCCTGCGTGGAAGGTCTGGCGCTCGGATGGGTCAGTTTTTATAAAAAGAACGACATCCGGGACATCTTGAACATTCCTCCCCATATTGATCCGGTCGCTTTGTTATCTGTCGGTTATACAGACCATTATCCTGAGAAACCGATATTGGAGACCTCCAATTGGGAAAAAAGGAGAGGCTTGCAGGACCTGATTTATCACGAGCATTGGGGAAACGCCCATCTCCATCAGACATAGTATGTAACCTTTTGGTCATAACCTATATTGATGCATGTGCATTGATGTAAGTTTCTGGCTTATCCGTGATTCCTATCCGGAATCCGGATTGGCCGGTCACAAAAGGAGGCATAAAGATGAAAGGAAGATCCTTGTTGTCTACTTTTCTCATTGCAAGCTTGCTAATCGTGCTGGTTTTGGCAAGCGTTTACAAGACGGCGCAAGCAGCCAATAAAAACAGTGAAGGGGAAGCCACTGCCTCCTTTTCTCCGAAGATCATACAGCAGACCGAATTCGGCAAAGTCAAAGGCTACAAGGATGAGGCCAATAACACATTGATCTGGAAGGGCGTACCGTATGGCGGCCCGACATCTGGAGCGCAGCGCTGGAAAAAGCCAATAGATCCCAAACCATGGAAAAACGTGTTGGATGCCACCAAGGATGGCAATGTTGCCATTCAAGCAGGCCCGAGCGGCGCAATTGGGTCGGAGAACGCATTGAATCTGGATATTTACCGCCCCGCCAACCATAAGCAAAACCTGCCCGTCATGGTCTTTATTCACGGGGGAAATAACCAGGGCGGCGGGTCCGGCGAAATCGCGGGTCATTCGCTGGTTAACGATATCGATGCGATTTTTGTATCCGTCAATTACCGGCTTGGCCCATTGGGATTTAACCCGCTGCCTGCTTTGAATACCGGGGACCCATTGGAGGATTCCGGAAACTATGCTTTGCTGGATATCGCCAAGTCGCTGGATTGGGTCAAGGAAAATATCGGGTATTTCGGCGGAGATACCGGCAATGTGACGGTCACAGGGTTCTCAGCTGGCGGACGAGATGTCATGGCCATGCTGGCTTCACCTATTTTCAAAGACAAGTTCGATAAAGCCATCTCTTTCAGCGGAGGTATGACCATCGCGGATAAAACGGACAGCGCGAAGGTATTTGCCAAGGCTATTGCCCCGCTGGCCGTGCAGGACGGGAAGAAGAAGACGGAGGAGGAAGCTTATCGCTGGCTGCTGGCCCCGGGCTCTGATGTGAAAAATTATTTATACAGCATCCCGGCGGAGAAGCTGGCGGGACTGATGGGCAATGCATCGATCCGGATGAGCGTATTCCCCCATTTGTACAATGACGGCGTCGTATTGCCCAAGGAGGGCTTTGACACCACCGTGTACAACTCTGTACCTCTGCTTATGCTTACGGGTGAGCAGGAATTTTCCTTATTCGCCAGATCTGACCGATATTTCGCAGACAGCGTCTCCAGCGGAGAGATTAACACCGATCCAGATAAAGTGGCCGAATACAATTTTGTGAATCGGTACGGCGGCCAGCTGTACAGCCTGTTCAATGTAGAGGAATCCGCCCGGACCATGAAGCCCCACTATCCTGCCGATATTTATGGCGTAGAAATTGAATTTGGCAGCGATCCATATGTGGCCGGTGAAGCCATGGCGGCATACGGCTCATTCCATGGTGTTTTTATGCCACTGCTGGATACTGCGAATCAGAACTACAAGGATCTTGCCGGAGATGGCTATAGATCCGCAGGGGCCAAACAACTGAGTGTTATTTTTCAAAAATATATCGGAAATTTCCTGAAAACCGGCAACCCGAACGGGGATGGCCTGGTGACCTGGAAAGCATGGACGAAGGAGAACGCCGCCGCGGGCCAATCCATTCTCAGGCTGGACGCCAACAAGGCCAGAGCCATTGTCTACATGTCCAATAAGGAATTCACCTATGAAGATGTGCTGCAGGCTATGGATAACGACCATACCATTTCTGCAGAAAGCAAACAGGCCCTGGTCTCTCAGGTGCTTAACGGAAGATGGTTCAGCCAGAGGCTGGACGAGAAATATAATAATCCGTCACTGTGGGTAAAATAACAGGCCAGACTTATGTCACCTGCATGATCCGGAATAGCCATGATGCTGACGCTTCACGGCTATTTTTTTGCCCCCTTGACTCTCATGTATACTTGAGACTCTATAATCGAAACCGAAAGGAGATTTGCTCATGTACACCATTGGCCAGCTGTCCAAAAAAACAAAAATCCCCATTAGCACACTGCGCTATTACGATGAGGTTGGAGTGCTTAAGCCTGCCCAAGTAGCCGATTCGGGTTATCGGTATTATTCAAATGAAGAACTAAGGGTACTGCATCATATCACTGCCTTGAAAGAGCTGGGCTTCACTCTCTCCGCCATCAAGGAGCTTCTGGCTGCCGAAAAGAGCGAGCAGGAGTTCAGGTGGAAATCTTATCTCGACTTTGAGCTCGAAGCGGTTGCCAAACAGAAGGCACATCTTGAAGAATTGGAAAAGCTGCTGCAGACGACCAAATACGCGCTGGAGATGAAGGGGGAAATCGAGCCGGAGGATATTTTTTTGTTCATTCAGGCTCTTCAAACACCCCCGGACTTTCGGGACTCTTTCCTTACCCGGCATTTTACTACTAGGGAAATTGAAATTATTCGCAGCCTTCCGGATTTAAGCTCTGACGACCCGCGCTCCATGCAATGGGCCAAAATGGTCCGCGCAGCCAAAGAGCATCTTCACGAACCGCCATCATCTGCAATTTCTCGGGAGCTTGCCAGGCAGTTCGTTCAGATTTCAATGGATTGGTTCGGGCAGGACGAGCAGTTGATTGAAAAATACTGGGCACTCATTCGTCCCGAAAGGGATGAAGAGGCAAAATTGTTCGGCATGGATCGGGAGACCATGGATTATATAGACAGCATTGTGGACTGGTACCTTGAAAACGAACAGGAGGAAAACGTTGATGGCAAAGGAAAAACAGATTAGCTCAACAAGAGCATGGATTTATGTCATTACTGGCGGCTTGCTTGAAATTGTCTGGGCAAGCGGCTTTAAATACGAGAGCATCCCCGGCATCATTGTTCTTGCATCCCTGATTGCCAGCTTCGAGCTGATCATTATGGCGGCAAAGGTTCTGCCGGTAGGAACGGTTTACGCTGTTTTCGCAGGCATGGGGACACTTGGCACGACAGTGGTTGAGATCACCCTTTCCGGCAAAGCCGTCAGCCCGCTGAAGATTGGATTCATTCTGCTGCTGCTCGTCTGTATTATCGGCTTAAAGCTAACGGCTAAAGGAGGGAAAGCCTGATGGATTGGCTGATGCTTATCGGTGCGGGACTGCTGGAAATCGTAGGGGTTATCGGGATACAGCGGGTTGCCAAAAAAAATAACTGGACCAACAATCTCATCATGATCGCCGGTTTTATACTCAGCTTCATGCTGCTCTCCAATGCCATGACAACGATACCTTTGGCTACGGCCTATGCCGTGTGGACCGGTATCGGGACCGTCGGAGCCGCGATTGTCGGCATGTGCTTTTTCAAGGAATCGAAAAGCTGGCTCCGGCTCATGTGCATACTTGGCATCATTATATCTGTTGTTGGTTTAAAATACTTCAGTTAGTCGTTCTTAATGGTCTATGGCTTTAAAATAGCGATAGACCTTTTCCAGCTTTTCTTTGTGCCTGCCTTTTGGGTTCTCCATGCTGCCAAACTCAAAGAATTTCACCTTTTTTACACCAACATAGCTGAGCAAGGCCCGTTTCATAAGTATTTTGTGGGCGTTGTTCAGCCATAACAGGGGGTAGCCTGCCGGACCTTTCATCACCGATATACAAACCGCCGACTTCCCTTTTAACAGCCCTTCCGGAAAAAGTCCGCCTGTATCCCTGTATGCAAAGCCTGACGCAAACATCCGGTCTATATATCCGAGCAGCATGGCCGGCGGCCGCCCCCACCAGATCGGATACACCATCACGATTTTATCGGCCCATGTAAGCTGTTCCCTGTACTTGGCCAATTCCGGGTCAGTGTGCATATCCCTTCTGCGTTTGGTTTCATTGAACACCAGCGCAGGGTCAAACTGCTCCTCATATAAATCCAGCACCTGGACCTCTTCAATATGAGGATTCTCACGACAGCCACGCAGGACTTCCTGCAAAAAAGCATAACTCAAGCTCTGATGATTGGGATGCGTATAAATAACCAACAGCTTCATTTTTTATCCTCCAATTACTTATCATTTGATAACAGAAAGATATCATCTCCACATTTAGTTGTCAATTGATAATTGTTTTTTGATAATTTTTTTGCTATCGTCACCTAGAGGTGATTCTATGGATACAAGCTCTTTTTTTCAAAAAATTGTGGCCTTCACGACCGCCGTTCATGAAGTAAAGCTGGAACTGACCAAAGATGTGAAATCCGAGGCCATTACGCCTGTTCAATATAAAATTCTGGAATACCTTGTCGTAAGCCAGCCCGTGACGCTCAGTGAAATCAGTGAATGTACACAGATGTCCATGCCAAATACAAGCCGTGAGCTGCGGAAGTTAAGCGAAAAGCAGCTGTGCGAGAAGCATACCGACACGGAGGACCGCCGCAAGCAGGTGATCCGTCTTTCTGAAAAAGGAGAAGCGATGATGCACAAGAGCTTCGAACGTATCGAGTCTCGATTTGCGGAGCGGATAAAAGAGGTATCGGAGGAAGAACTGAAAGAGATTGAACGTGCGCTCGAGCTTCTTCATCATAAGGTGTTCTATTGAGAAGATAAGTCTGCTCAAGTCTTCACTGAATGTTATGGAGCACGAAAAAAAGCTATGCCCTCAAATCTTAATGAGGGGAGCATAGCTTTTTTAGGCTTTCTTGTTCCTTATATTCAACTTATATTCAGCTTCATCATGGGTTATTTTATCCCATTCTCTGCTTCCCATTGAGCTACTTCTTCCCGTACCCGCGGCGCTACCTCGGTTCCGAGCAGCTCAATTGCGCGCATTACGTCTTCATGGGGCATCGTGCCGAGCGGAACATGCAGCATAAAGCGAGTAATGCCCACGTTCTTGCGCAGATCAATGATCTTGCGGGCCACCGTGTCCGGGTCTCCTACATACAGCGCTCCTTCGGGGCTGCGTGCGGCATCATAGGTAGCTCTGGTATATGGGCCCCATCCCCGCTCCTTTCCAAGCTGGCTCATGACCGCTTGGGTGGGCGGGAAAAATTTCTCCACAGCCGTCTCCAGATCATCCGCAATAAATCCGTGCGAGTGGGACGCCACCGACAGCAGGGAAGCATCATGTCCGGCATGGGCAGCCGCTTTTTTATACAGCTCCACGAGCGGCGCAAACTGAACCGGTCTGCCGCCGATGATCGCCAGCACGAGCGGCAAGCCGAGCAGGCCTGCCCGGATAACGGATTCTGTATTGCCCCCGCTGCCAATCCACACCGGCAGTGGATTCTGTACGGGTCGCGGATACACACCCAAATTGTTGATCGCCGGGCGATGACCGCCTTTCCAGGTGACTTTTTCGGACTCCCGCAATTTCAGGAGCAGCTCCAGCTTCTCATCGAACAGCTCGTCGTAATCATTCAGATCATAGCCGAAAAGCGGAAATGATTCGATAAACGAGCCGCGGCCCGCCATAATCTCCGCCCGCCCGTTGGAGATGCCGTCCAGTGTGGCAAAATCCTGAAACACCCGCACCGGATCGGCGGAGGACAGCACTGTAACCGCGCTTGTGAGCCTGATGCGTGTCGTCTGTGACGCAGCCGCAGCCAGCACCACGGCGGGGGAGGAGGCCGCATAGTCCTGACGATGGTGCTCACCCACCCCATATATATCCAGCCCCACTTTATCGGCAAGCACTATTTCCTCAACGACTTCACGTATACGCTGCGCATGGCTTATCAACTCACCGGTTACAACATCCGGCGTTGTTTCGACAAATGTACTGATTCCTATTTCCATTGAATGATCCCTCCTGGTTCATATCCTGTTTTATCACAAAAGGTAGGCCTATAGATTGCGTTAAATCGAATATCTTTATATTGAACTATTTTCGCAATCATTTCAAGTCCTACGCAAAATAAAAAAGGGACTCAGATTGTTTTCTGAATCCCTCGTTTTTACTATGTTGGAGAGCAGCAGTCGACGTTAAGACAAGCTGACCCAGCGATCCTTACGGTACTGCTTGGCGATATAAACGATTTGACCGGTATGGTATGCGTTATGGTACAGGCTTTTTTCAATGGCCTCGATGACGGTTACGGACTGTCCCTTGATCTTGATTTCCGTCAACAGCTGCTCTTCCCGGAGCGCGGCGAGTTGTCCCAGGAACAGGCTCCAGGCATATTCCCAGCGATCCAGCAGGGCTGCGCGGTCAAGCTCTTCATGAATGAACTCCGCATCGCGGTTTCGGTCCGGCTTCTCTCCGTCGGTGGTAAACATATCGGTCCATCGGGAAATCATATTCCCGCTCATGTGCTTGACGATCACGGTGATGCTGTTGGAACCGGGTTCAGGCGTCCAAGAAAGGGCGGCATCCTCGAGCTGCCCGATGGCAGCTTCAGCGGTGCGTTTCATGTCTTCCAGGCGGACTTTTACCGTGCTTTGGTATGCTGTGAACAGTGTTGATGTCATAAGTTGTGCCTCCTTTGGGATATCGGTCTGAAACACAAAAAATCTCATCTATGCCTCCTCTGCAGCGGTTTCAAGACCGTGCTGTACTTTCAGCATAATGAGATTCAGTGTATAAATCCAATATATATATCAAGCAGTAACATCAATTTAATTGATGATTGATGATCCGACCTGGGATAGCGGAGGAGCAATCATGGCCATAAAGTTAGCCGCTGGTGCCAAAGGCTCTTCGCCAATCCGGGTGTACAGCCGGATCGGGTCCTTGACGCGCATCCCGGGAACGCGCACTTCCGCAAGCTCGCCGGATTTGAGCTCCCGGGCTACCGCAAGCGAGGGCACCAAAGAAACGCCATATCCCGCTTTGACAGCTTCAATTGTTTCATGCATCCCTTCAATGCAGATCCCCGTTCGCGGCTTCGGCACTTCGTAGGCGTCGCAGAGGGATAGAAGCTTTCTGCGGGAATAGCTGCCTTCTTCCCGGAGAATAAAGGTGGTTTTCATCAGCTCCTGGAGCGTAGTGGCGGCGCCCGCCAAGGGGTGGTCCCGGTGGGCGATGAAGATTAGCTCATCCTCCAGCAGCGTGACGTATTCCAAGCCGGAATCCTTCGGGCCTTCGCCGCAGATGAGCGCAATGTCTACCGTGTGGTCAAGCAGCCGCTCCATCGCGGTGCGGGAACTGCCTCGAGTCAACTGAACATGCACCTTCGGATACTGCTGCTTGAAGCGGACGATCCAGGCGGGAATCACCGTCCGGCCGGGAAGATCCGTGGCGCAGATCCGGAGACTGCCTTCCAGCCCGATTTTGAGTGCGTTCATTTCCCGCTCCATCTCATATTCCAGCGAAAATAGCTGCCGTGCCCGGGCGGCCAGCCGCGCGCCAGCTGGCGTCAATTGGATGGAGCGCCCCTTGGAGGCAACCAGCTTCATCCCGAGCTCCTGCTCCAGATTCCGCAGCTGGGCGGTAGCTGCGGGCTGGCTGAGCTGCAGATTGCCGGCGGCCCGGGTCACACTCCCCTTACTGGCCACCTCCGCGAAAACACGCAATGCGTGCAGATTCATTTTTCTCCCACCTTTATCGTTGGATTATATTCAAATCGTCTTATATTTGTAGTTGTATACCTGCCTGTGACCTAATCATCAATTTGATGAATGCTTTGAAATATTGCATCCACCAGACCGATGAGTTGTTCTTATTGTACTTTGCAGGATGCTGGCCGTAAAGGTCGCTGGAGAAGAGGCATATGCATATGCATTAACGAATTTATGAAAAAAAAGGGCCTCTGACATGGGAGGCCCCTGAAAAATTTAGCTAGTTACTCCTGAAAAAGTCGATTTTTAAAGAATGCAACACACCCTTGGCATTTTTCAGTGAAGTCAATTTAGTCTTTGGCCGAATATCTATGTACTTACTTTCTTTAACAAGTGCTAATGTAGATTGTCTTATATTTGGTACATGACTCCATCATTATAATACACCGTTCATTCCACCAAAGATGCTTCCGATAATTCTAAAATTTATAACTATAAACGATAAAAAAATAGATATCAGGAATATAACTAAATATTCACTTCTTTTTTTCGGAATTAAAAGTAGTAAAACAATGATCATGATTATATATATTCCCATAAGCCAAGGTATTAAGTAATAATGATGGTGAATGGGTAAATAAGCATTACGTAATTCAAACCCTTCTGACAGCAATAATGTGATTGGAAGTGCCAAAACAATATTAGAAAATAATCCGTTTCCACGGGCATACCACATTATATAAGCACAAAAAGGCGATACTGCCGCACATATACTCCAAAAAATAATAGCTCTTTGTGGAAAAAAATGTAGAAAAAGCGTTGTGTAAGCATAATACACGGCAAGCATTGCTGCAAAAAAGGCGAATACTCTTATAGCTGCTAATTTGGGCGAATAGCTGAAAACAGATAAAAGTGTTGCAACAAATATCCATATACCAAGGCGCCCGCCAATATTATCGAATATTGGGTTGATATTTGGACTATCCACAAGTTTGGCAACTATACCCAAAACTGCTCCAATAATAATTGCATATACTATTGAAAGAGTTTTATGTTTTGTGTTTGATTTAATGGTAGCTCTGACCTGATTCAACCTGTTAATTATCACCGTTTTAATCCCCCCCCCATTTTTCATTCTTATTTTCATATACCAACAAGATCATATCATAATTTACATTAATTTACACAAAATTTGGACGCCTCAAAACTCAAGCAAGACAGCATTGAATTATGAAATTCATTCTACTAAAAAATAAAAAAACGGTTCGTATAATAAACTTTTGCGTACCAGGTTAGGGGGCTTTACGCCGCACGCTTGCCGCGAAATTTATTAACGAACCGTTTGTGAACATATACCTTTTGCGTACCCAAGCATGGCTCCTTATGCCGCACATTTGCCACGAAGGTATACATTCTTAGCGCTTAGGATTTTTAACTATTCAATTTTTCGAATCCCTGTTGCATTGTGGAGATGACATCATCACACCACTGGTCAAACTCCGGGTCTTCCCTTTGGAATTCGGGATGAGCCAGGATGTACTGAACTGTCCGCTTGATCCCCTGGTCAAGCCGGGTTGTGGCCGTGAAGCCGGGAACGAGCCTTTTCAGCTTTGAATTATCAAAGACTACGGAATTCGCCTTGTCCCCCAGCAGGGAGCCCCTGAGATCCTGCTTGCTGCAAGCAGCCAGGAATACGGATGGAACATGCACTGCGTTCAGCTTGACGCCAAGCGCATCGGCTATGATTTCATAGATCTGATTCCAGGTCACTGTCTCATCCGAAGTGATATGAACGGATTCCCCAATCGCATGAATATTGCCCATCAGTCCAATAAAACCTTTGGCAAAATCGCTGTTGTGCGTCATGGTCCAGAGGGAAGTTCCGTCCCCGTGGATAATAACGGGCTTATTCTCCAGCATGCGTTTGGCTACCTGCCAAGAGCCATTGCTTCCATGAACCCCAAGTGGGATGGAACGCTCATCATAGGTGTGGCTGGGTCTTACAATCGTTACCGGGAAGCCGTTATCTCGATACTGCTTCATCAAATACTCTTCGCAGGCAATCTTGTTTCTGGAATACTGCCAGTACGGATTGGATAAAGGTGTCCCTTCCGTAATTCGGTAATCGGACAAAGGGGTCTGATAAGCGGAAGCCGAGCTAATGAACATAAACTGCTTTGTTTTTCCCTGGAACAGGCGGTAATCACGCTCGACATGAGCAGGTTCAAAGGCGATAAAATCAGCCACGACATCAAATTCCTGACCTTCAATCAGTTGGGCGACATAGTATTCATCATTAATATCCGCCTGAAGGATTTGCGCCCCCTCCAGCAAAAACTCATTCCGATTGCCTCTATTCAGCAAGTAAAGCTCGCAGCCCTGCTTCAACAGCTTCCTGGTGATCGCCGAGCTGATCGTTCCCGTTCCTCCGATAAACAACGCTTTCATAAACTGCACCTCCCGGAATCGAATGAAATGAGTAATAAATAAACTTGCAGCTATAGCGTTATGCAGTTTTACCATCTTTACGATACCATGTACACCCGGCAATCACAATTTCGCAAACGTTGTCCAGACCGTGCTGTGAAATCAGCATATGTATGGCTGCTCCACAATAGTACCAAACATAGATAACAACCACCCCGTCCTGGAGTGGTTGCTATTTACTATATTTCCTTATTCAGCTTCTGTTGTCCCGTTGGTGTCCGTTGATTGTGGCGCTCCCGGCCCGCGGCCGGAAGGCCTGCTGCCACCCATGCCACCGCCAGGTCTGCGGGTGCCGCCTCCGGTCGTTACGCCGGATTCATTCAGCCATGTGGTCACACTGCCGGAGATGGCGAACTGAACAACCTGTGTTCCCCCTTCATACTCCCCTTCTGTGTACAGTCCATCCTGCACACCGCCTGTCGATGTGCCGCCGATATACAGCGTGTAGGAGGTTCCGTCCTTCAGGTCCGGTGAGCTGATGATCACACTCCGGAAGTCTTTGGCCGGCGCGAAGGTTGCTATCTCATTGCCGTCACTGTCTTCCAGATGAACCAGCGTTCCCGCCGTCTGGGTCTCCGTAAAGGTCATAGCCTCGGAAAGCTGGCTTGAGTCGTCCGAAGGAGCCTGCGCCATGCCTGCGCTGCCTGCAGCAATCAGGGTTCCGCCGCTGATCTCGAAGGTGCCGTCATAATCCAGCGCGCCATTGCCGTCGTTCACCGGGCCGTTGACGATTACTGTACCGTCAGTCATGGTAATTGTTCCGTTCGAGTCGAGTCCATCGCCATCCGCATTGACGGTCAGAGTCCCGCCGGAAATCGTCAACCGTGCGTTCTGGGCAGCGCCGAATCCGCCTGGTTCACCTGGTCCTCCCTGTCCGCGGCCTGCCGGAGCGTTCCCGTTTGCAGTGCCTGTCGAGGCTGTACCGCCTTCAACACCTGCTTCTCCGGTGGTAGTGTTGCCCTCATCGGCAGCTGTTCCTGTGGTTGTGTCACCTTTAGCAGCTGCTGCATCTGTGGTTGCATTTCCTTCGGCGACATCTGCCCCTGTAGTTGTATTGCCTTCAGCTGCAGTTGCGTCGGTGGCCACGTCACCCTCCGCCGCGTTGACACCGTCGTCGGAAGCGACAACATGGATATCGCCGCCGGCAACTGTAATGTCCGCTCCTTCGAGTCCTTCATAGCTCTTGGTAATGTCAATGGTTCCATCGGTAATCACCAACGCCGCGTCGGCATGTACCCCATCATCACCAGTGGCAATCCCGAGGTCCCCGCCTGTAATCGTTACATTGCTGTTGCTGTGCACAGCATCATCCTCGGTGTCGATGGTAAAAGATCCGCCGTTGATGGCCAGATCCGTTCCGGCCTTGATGCCTTTCATGCTTGGCGACTCTTCGGTGTCTGCAGTCATCTCCGAATCTGTCGAATCACTTGCACCAGACTCACTCGCACCAGATGCCGCGGCTTTATCCGTTGTTCCTGCTGCCGCAGCCGTCGTATCGGATGCCTCCGACTCTACTGCTCCAGTTGTGTCGGAAGCATCTGATGTGCTGGAAGCCCCCGAAGTATTCGTGCTGTTCGCAGCATCTGTCATACCCGGTGCGCCCATCGGAGCGCCGTCTCCTGGCATTCCGCCTTGACCCATGGGCCCAGGGCCGCTTTCCGTCTTGACTTTGGCATTCGCGCTTCCGCCGCCTGTTACGATATGATAAGTGCCTCCTTCCGCCAGGAGAGAGGTCTCTGCCTGAATACCGTCGTTTCCGGCTTGGATATCGAACGTTCCTGCCGCAATCGCGACAAATCCTTTGGTCTCGTCTTTGTCATTCGAGGATTTCATGCCGTCTCCGTCCGCGTCAATGGTGATTGTACCGTCATTGACAGCAAGCATGTCTTTTCCGACAATACCGTCATCGACAGCCTGAATGCTAATCGTACCGCTCATGATTTTCAGATCGTCTTTGCCGGTGATTCCATCATTGTAATTTGCGGTTACGGACAGGCTGCCCGTGCCGTTCATCGTCAGATCAGCCTTGCTGAAAATGGCCGCACTGGGCTCGTCGGTGCTGTCATTCTCAAACACATAGGTTTTCCCATCCACAATCGAGTTCTCGGTGCCTTCCTGAAGTGTCATGACGACTTTGCCCGCATCTTTTATGTAGACCGGGGCACTGTCGCTGTCCGTAATATCCACCCCGTTCAACACCAGATGAACGGTCCCTTCATCCCCCGCATCCACTACGACTTGGCCGTCGGAAAGCGTTCCGCTGAGGACATAGGTTCCGGCTTCCGTGATCTTCACCGTTCCGTCTGCCCATTTGGCCCCGGAGCCGCTGATGTCCGCTGTCGTTCCGCTCAGCTTTATAGCGGTTGAGGTATCTGCGCTCCAATCCGTGGCATGGTCTTCATCATCAAATGTCACCAGATCCGCCATCTTCAAATTAACCGCCTCGGCGGACGATGCCGTCGCGGCTGTCGAAGCTGCAGTAGCCCCACCGGTCTGCGCTTCCGTGGTCGTACTGCATGCCGTCACTAGGGCAGCGCACAGCAGTACTATGGCCGTTGCTTTTGTTTTACCGTTTAATTTCTTCATATCAATCCATCCTTCCGTATTTTAATATTCCGCAGTGGTGGGGCTCATGGTCAGAGAAAGATCCAGATTGCCGTTTCTGCACCGGATCTCATCCAGAAATTCCTTCTGATTGGTCTGCGGACTCAACGTAACCGCGTAAACCAGCTCATACAGGCTGCCGAGCTCGGTCGTTTTGATCTTCTTCAGTTCGTATGGGACATTAAACTTTTTGAACACTTCGTCAAAAGCTTCTTCATATCCCAAATTCTCGGGAATGGTTACCTTAAGCGTTTTTTGCATCGTTTTTCTGGCGCCATAGTTAAAGCGACTCAGCGTAAACATGAGCACACAGAGAATGATGGTGAACAATACGGCATAACCGTAAGCGCCGACGCCGCACGCCAGGCCAGCAGCCATCGTAAACAGGACATAAGCAATATCCTTCGGGTCGCCCGGCGCGCTTCTGAACCGGATGATCGAGAATGCGCCGGCAAGGCTGAATGCTCTTGCGATATTGCTGCCGATCATCAGGATGATAATGGCTACAATGACGGGCAGGATGACCATCGTTAACGTGAAACTCTGGGCGTAGCCGTTTGGATTGGTTTTCATATAGGTCATGCTGATGATGCCGCCCAGCACAATCGCCAGTAAAATGGTAAGTATCGTACTTGTCAGCGTCATCTCCGTACTCGTTAAAGTAGTGGTAAAAAGGGATTCAAGCATATAGAATTCGCTCCTGTTCCGTGCTGCTGTTCTTCAACATTTTCTTGTATTCATTGCCGTATTTGGAGAAGCTGGTGCGGTACAGCTTGTGCTCGGACAGCATGACCGACAGCCACACCGGAACCGTCTTTTCCGCCTTCACTTCCATCAGCCATTGGTCTTCTTCCAGCAGCTGCTCTCCATAGTCGCCTTGCTCTAAGCTGAGGTCATACCGCCTGCTGCGAATGTTGGTGTCAAACGTGATTCTCAGATCGCGGTTATTTTTGCAAAACAACGCCTTCCGCTCATAAGCGAGATACACCTTGGGCTGCAGATCGTACAGCCGCAGGAAATAGCTGATTTCATTTACAACCTGACGGTTCATGTAATCCCTGAGCTCCGGTGCCTGTCCGGTGCGGACAAACTCGTAGGCTTCGTCCAGCTTCAAGGCGGTGCGTCTCTTATTGACAAGACCAAACACCTTTTTCTTAATCTCCAGATATACCTTCGCGTCCTTTTCAGGAACACCATAAGCTCTCAAGCGGAGCTTCTCCTTGTACTTCGGCTTGGCCAGACTGGCCCGGATCAAGGAGTCATGGACCGTATCAAAATATAAATTGCTTATGGAATAAAACTCATGCTGCTTGTTATATTCGTCAGGCTCCATATATTCCAGCAGATCCTGGTATAACCTGCGGTACGCTCTGCCGTTCAGCAGGTATTTGCTCTCATAGCGGTTGAATACCTCGATAGCCATATGCCCCATTCCTTTCTGTTGTTCGTGTGCCTCATGTGCTATGTTGGTATCGTAACGGGCAAACCTTTAATGAATCTTAAATGGTTTTACATTCTCTTAACTTTTTTTGCATTCCGTTGACGTTTCCGATCCTGACCAAATTTTCCTTCATTATATGGCTCTCGTACTGGCGGTCCGGTTAAGGTTGATTAAAGGTAAGCTTGATATACTCTCACTGCAAGCAATGACAGATCATATAGAGGATGACAAACGATGAGAATATTAATTGTAGAGGACGAGCTTCATCTGGCAGAGGCATTGACCCAAATTTTAAAAAAGGAAAATTACTCGGTAGACGCCGTCCATGACGGCCTAACGGGGCTTGATTACGCGCTGAGCGGCATATACGACCTGCTGCTGCTCGATATTATGATGCCGGAAATGGACGGAATCAGCGTGCTGAAGGCTGTGCGCAAGGAAGGGCTCTCCACCCCAGTCATCCTGCTTACGGCCAAGGGCGAGGTGTCGGATAAAATCACGGGACTCGATTATGGAGCAGACGACTATATCGCCAAGCCGTTTGCCTCCGGCGAGCTGCTGGCGAGAATACGCGCCGCTCTGCGGCGAAAGGGAGAAGCGGTAATCCCTGAGGAGGGGCTGAAGTTCGGGGATATCGAGCTAAACACGAATGCTTTGAGACTTTCCGTGAAAGGTAAAGAAATCAAACTCAATTTAAAGGAAAGTGAGCTGCTGGAGCTCCTGGTATCCAGGAAGCAGGCCGTCACCTCCAAGGAGCAAATCATTGAAAAGCTGTGGGGCTTCGATTCAGACGTGGAGCATAACAATGTGGAGGTCTATATTTCCTTTCTCCGCAAAAAGCTTGTCTTCCTGGATTCGGCAGTCCGTATCAGCACCATCCGGGGTGTCGGGTATGTATTAGAGGTGAGCTCCTGATGTTTACGAAGCTGAGAAACCGATTCCTGATTGTCAATCTGGTCACCATCACGGTCATTATGCTTGTCGCCTTTGCAGCCATCTACACCATCACCTACCGGGATGTGCAGAGCGACATCAATATGGAGCTGCGGAAAATATCGGATTCCTATCAAACGAAGTTCGGTGAATCACCTCCGCCTCATGGTGGCACGACCGGCCCCCAGAGTCCAGCGAACGGAAAGAAGATGGACGACAACGGCCCGCCGCCGGAACGGTCGATATCCTTCATGGTGCAAACCGACCAGGATTGGAACCGCACCTCGGCCAAATCTCACTTCGGCACAGACAATATGGACAGCGATTTTTACGATCAAGCGCTGGAGCAGGTTATTTCCAAGGATAGCACGCGCGGCAAATTCACATTGGACGGGAGCGACTGGACCTTCAGCGTACAGCCGGATGATCAAGGGTATATGATTGTGTTTATGGATACCAGTGCGCAGCAGGAGATTCTGGCGAACTTAATTTATACCTTCACAGCCGTCGGGCTGGGCATGCTGATTGTCCTCTATTTCACCAGCCGTTTCTTCGCCAACCGGTCGATTGAGCCGATCAAGGAAGCCTTTGCGAAGCAGAAGCAGTTTATTGCCGACGCCTCACACGAGCTGAAGACACCGTTAACCATCATCAACACGAATACGGATGTTCTGCTGTCCAACGGCACGGATACGATCCAAAATCAGACGAAGTGGCTGCAGTATATCAAGTCGGAAACGGAAAGAATGACCAAGCTGACCAATGACCTGTTATACCTGACGGAAATGGACGATTCACGTACAGGTCTGCTCTTTTCCAGATTCGATATGAGCGAGGCGGTTGAAACCATTATTTTAACGATGGAGGCCGTCATTTTTGAAAAACAAATCAAGCTCGACTATGACATTGAGCCCGGGCTGACGGTGCTCGGCAGCAGCGAACAAATCAAGCAAGTGGTGATGATCCTGCTGGACAACGCTGTAAAATACACCCCTCCCTCCGGGAAGGTAACCGTCGCGCTCAAGAAGCAGCATAACGATGTCGTTTTAGCGGTTTCCAATACCGGAGAGGGCATAGCTCCTGAGCATCTGCACCGGATTTTCGACCGCTTCTACCGCACGGATACCTCCAGGGCGCGCAAGCAAGGCGGCTACGGTCTCGGCCTCGCGATTGCCAAATCGATTATCGATCAGCATAAAGGAAAAATCTACACCAAAAGCGTGGCGGGTGAATCCACCACCTTCTATGTCCAGCTTTCTTGAGGGAATAAAAGAGGCTGTCCGAAACAGATCATGGATCTGTGTGACAGTCTTTTTTCCCACTGTAAAAATTGTTTTTGGATTAATCTCCATTCATAAAGTATCAATTGATACCTTCTGGATTATCGTTTATAATCTTTTTAGGTATCAAATGATACCTTCAGGTGTATATTGTATGAGAGGCGTGATCAAAATGGGGTAAAAGAGGATTGTGAAAGCTTTCTAAGTGACATGCGTGATAAAATCGTCGCTAAAAAACGCCACTTTGTTCGAAGGACCATCGAAGGAAAAAGCTACCTCGAGCAACTTGGGGAATTACGTCTTACAAGTGTGGAAGCGGCTTGGAATTGCATAATGGATTTAACTTTCATCACTATGTAGATGGGCCTGACTTTGACCATCTGGATATTGAAAGAAAACAGGGTAAGATTATTTGGATTTTCAAAATGGAAATTAACGAAATTATTACTTATATCAAACTAAAAGATGAAAGTTTCGGCAGAGGTTGTGTATGTCTGTCTTTTCATAAGGACATGCCGAGATAAGACGGGTGCTTCTCTCACCCGTTTACTCTTGGTAAAAAAGTTTAATGATTATTCAGATCTGATTGATTAAATTTGGGTTAATAAATTAAAGAGTGCCCATGGAAAATGGAGGAAATAACACTATGAAGGAGACAAGAACGAGATTCTGCGACGAATGTGATTGTGAGCGGACAGTTCGTGTTCTTGAGCGGAGGGAATCAATGCCTTTCGGTGGAGAGTATTTTGATATCATTCGCCGTGTCGCAATTTGTGAAGTTTGCGGGCATGAAGTTTACGACGAAGAACTGGATACCGAAACATTACAAACATTGAGTAAAGCTTATGAAAAAAAGCATTCTATAAATGCCACTTTTATCAAGGACATTCGTTCCTTTTTTGGAATGACCCAGCCGATTTTTGCCAAGATATTAAATATGGGTGTGGCAACTATAAAAAGATACGAAACTGGGCAGTCAATTCCCAATAAAACACAAGCCGGAATTTTTAATATTTTAAAAAAGGATCCAGAAAATATAACTCAGTACTATGAAGAAAACAAACACAAATTAACTACACATGAACAAAAAATTGTTGAAGAAAGACTCAACAAGTTATTCGAAAAAAAGAATAAAGTTCAAGCTACATTGCACAATCTACTAATAATGAATTACAACCATTTTAAACAATCTAAAGATAATGGAGAAACTGGCTTTTACCTTAAAAAATTGATTTCATTAATTCAGTACTTATCAAAGAATGGAGTTTTAAAAACGAAACTTATGAAATTAATGTGGTATGCCGATTTTCTGATGTACAAAAGAAACTTTACTTCAATAACTGGTATGGTTTACGTCCATAAACCATACGGTCCTGTTCCTAAAGATCATGATTTTTTACTGAGCTGCCTTGAAACACTCGGTGAAATAAGAATAAGCACGGAGGAAAGCAATAATGGGTATACTCGTATAACAATAAAGTCTAATAAGCAACCTAACGAGAGCTATTTTACAGACAAAGAAATATCAGTTATCAAAGATATTTTAACTTTTTTTGAAGATTATAATTCCACTAAAATAAGCAATTTTGCACATGAGACAGATGCTTGGAAACAAACAAAAGAGGATCAGATTATTTCCTATGATTATGCCAAATCAATTCAGTTATTATAAACGAAAAAAATTACAAATTAAAGGGATTTTAAGAGATTACCAAAATAGCCATCCTCACTGGATGATTATTTTGAGTTATACTTGATCATATCATTCGATGGGACTATCCGAAGGTAATCACCTATGGATAGTCCTTATACTTTCGTTCAAGCCGATGGATCATACTCGCTCAGCCTGCCCTCGTAAATCAGCCGCAGCCGCTCGCTTTGCCGGAAATCGTCCGGCGTCACGAGCGCGGGCAGCTTGTTCCAGATATGGATACCGGACCGCTGCAAAATTTCCGCGACAAACTGTGAGCAAAAATAGGAATTGCTGAACTCGACCGGCTCCTTCAGGGCAACACCGATCACGCCCAACAAGTTGTACATATATCTCTGACGGCTGCGGATAAAGATGTGCAGGACTCGTCTCATTTTCTCGACCTCGCGCTCGGTGACACGCAGTTCATAAATGACACAGGTTGTGTTCGGGTACTTGCTGAACGTGCCTGTCTTGATATCCTCCTTCACGAACCCCCCGTTCAGAGGATTGCTGGGATGCTTTCTGCCGAAGCTGTACAGCTCCGACAGCTCGCGGTCGAAGGAAATCGAAGCATGGTTATAAGGCGCTCTTGTATAGGTTTGAATGACCCTCGTGAATAACGTTCCGGTATTCGTAAGCAGTATAAAAACCGATCTCTCCGCTTCCATTTTACAAAATTTCCCCTTACCAACTTTGAACTGTTCCTTCATAATAACATAAGATTCTGTAAATTAATCTCATTTTGCGACAAGTTGGTGATTTGCCTTTGAAAGGTTCGTATTATACGTTAGCTCTTATATTTGCCGCCCTGCTCGCTATCCAGTTGATTTATTATATTGTGAGCAAATTACAGTCTGGCAAGGATTACACCGCCATCGGCTACCGGATCAAAACCTGGTGGGGCATGTTCTTCATCTTCTGCCTGGCTACCCTGTTCAACTCGGTGGTGTCGCTGCTCTCGCTCATGGTGCTTACCTTCTTCGCACTGAAGGAGTATTTCTCCATGATCAAGACGAGAAAGGCCGACCGGCGGCTGTTCCTGTGGGCCTACCTGTCGATTCCCGTGCAGTTTTATTGGATTTATATCGGCTGGTACGGCATGTTTATCGTCTTTATTCCAATCTATGTGTTTTTGTTCCTTCCGCTCCCTCGCCTGATTAACAAAGGCACGGTCGGATTTCTGCGCAGCGTCAGCTCGACCCAGTGGGGGCTCATGCTGATGGTATTCGGGCTCAGCCATCTGGCCTACTTCCAATTCGCGACGCCGGAGTACGGCGCAGGGCTTGTGCTTTATCTGGTCGTGCTCACACAGCTGAACGATGTGGCGCACTACCTGGCCTCGATCTACTTCGGCAAGCGCAAGGTGGTGCCGACGGCCAACCCGCATTTAACCTGGGAAGGCTTTGCGAGCGCATTTGTGATTACAACCGCGGCTTCTTATTTGGTCTATCCTTATCTGACGCCGCTTGACTCGACCTTTGCGCTCATTTTCGGCATGCTGATCAGCCTGAGCGGATTCTTCGGCAGCCTGACGGTGTCCGTGCTGAAGCGGGACCTGTTGATCGCCGATGATGACAAGTTTGATGCGCTGAAGCAAAGCTACTTAAGCCGAGTCGACAGCCTGACCTACACCTCGCCGATCTTTTTTCATGCTCTCCGTTATTTCGTTGATTTCATGTGATACAGGTTACCAAGGAAAAAAGGTGTTCTCCGGTTTTATCACCAGGGAACACCTTTCTTTTATTCCTTTTACACCTCGTCCGGTATTTTAACCAGCACATTATATTCGGTATCCGGCTGCAGGTCTTTCAGAATGCCGTCGGCAACGGGAGCACCATCGGCATACACCTCTATGGCGTTAAGTCCCGGTTCCTTCTTCATGACGATATGAAGATTGGCACCCCTGAAATCCCGTTTGACCGTAACCTCTTTCCACCCGGCAGGAAGCTGCGGCTTGATCTGCAGCCCCTCCGCACAGCCCTGCAGCCCGAACAGCCCGTCGATCAGGCAGCGGTACACCCAAGGAACCGTCCCCGTATTAAAGAGATGGCTGGAACGACCCGCAGTGCGCGGGAACTGGCGGTAGGCTCCGCGATAATAGTTCGGGATAAATACAGGCAGCTGTCCGCGCTGCACAATATCCTCCAGATCCGGACCGGGAAGCATTTTGCGAAGCAGCCGGTAGGCATCCTCCTTCTCTCCGACAGCATAAAGGGCGTAAATGTAGAAGGCCGCAGCATGATTGTAAACCGCGCCGTTCTCAGCAGAGCCCGGATGCTTCTGCGTGACCCTGCCTACATCCTCACGCATTGAGGTGAAGGATGGGGCCAGCTTCTCCACACCATATGGCGTCTCCAGCTGCTCCGCGACTGCTCGCATCAGCTTGCCCTGCTTCTCCTGGTCGGCAGCGCCGCTCAGCATGGACCATCCCTGCGGATTGATGAAAATGCGTCCCTCGCGGTCTGTGCTGATCCCGAATTTGACGTTGTCATCAGTGATGCCGCGCGCGTACCATTCGCCGTCCCACAGATACTGGTTAACGACCTCATTGGTCCTCTTCGCGTCTGCCCGAAATTCCTGGGCCTTATCCGAATGGCCGCTGCTCTCGCAAATCCCTGCCCATACGTTGAAGGCATAGGCCGTCGCGATGGTCAGCCAGCCGGAAACCCCTTTGCCCTTGTAACCGACCATATTCATCGGGTCGCACCAGTCGCCCTGGTTAATATAATTCAATCCCCGTTCATCCCGGTCGTTCATCAGCCAGTACATGGCCTTGTTGATATGCTCGAATACGGGTTCCGTTTCCGAGCTGTCGGCATAAGGAAGCTTTTCCTCCAATATGGAGTAATCGTTCGTCTCATCCAGATAGGTGCTCAAGCAAATGGGCAGCCAGACGCAATGGTCCGTATGCGGAACCTGATTAATGTACTTCAGCTCCGCATCCTTGTGCAGAATGATGCCGTCCGGCATGGCACCGCTTGCATTTTGCTGGCTTAGGGCTATGAGAAAGGCCTCCCTGGCCGTCTGCGGTTTGATATAGCTCATGCCCATATGGTCCTGCAGAAAATTGCGCGTCTGCGGATCGGTTGTGAGGCGGTTCGTTTGTCCATGATAATACATCTGCCGCGGCAGCCAGTGATTGACGAAGTTGTCCAGATCCGGGTCCGGCGTTGCAATCTCGATGCGGCCTCTGCCTTCCCGTATGTAGCGGTCATATTCCCGTTCAGCCGCCGTGAAGCCGTCTTCGCCATCAGCATTGGTATTCAGCAGGTAGCTGCTGCGGATATGGGCAACCTGTTCTTCATCCTTGGCCGGTCCGAAAATGAATCTGTAGGCCTCCTCTTCGCCTGGCGCCAGCTCTATCCGATACTGCAGGACAGCTGCGGGCGTTTCGTATCTTGCATCCCCTTTGGACAGAAGCTCCTGATCCCGGACCGCTGTTGGCATGGCAATGCCGCCCTCTCCTTCGAAGGCCTCCTGGTTCACTTCCCAGGCCGCAGGCTTCCGCTCCGCGATCAGGAAGGTTTTGTCGCTGAATTCCTTGATTTTAGAATAATCCTGATATTTCTGATATGGGGTGATCGAAGTACACACAATGGCTTGCAAATCCTCGTGGTACTGACCGGACTGGTTCATCCATGACATATAACCTACGGTGAAATATGGGTAAATGCTTAACTTCCTTGGCGCTCCCGACAGGTTCTTCACCTTCACACGCCACAGCTCCATAGCGTCTTCCCGCGGCAGACTCAAGCTCATCTCGACATGAATCCCCTTACATTCCACCCTCCATACAATTCTGCTCTTCCCGATTGCAAAAGTGTATTGATCCGCCGGTACGCGCACAGGCTCATACGGAGCAGAGAACACTTCGCCGCTTTCCTCATCCTTTATGTACAGAAAACGTCCGGGATGATGCGCATAATACGGCTGCTCGGGCTGCATGAACGTCTTCGCCTCCAGATTTGGCGCGTGAGAGTACTTGGCAGGCTCCGGCTGCATAAATTGGGCCACGGCATAACCGCGGCAGTTCATATGGATCATCATCTTCTCATTCCAGAGGAACCCTGAAGCCTTGGGGAGGGCGGTAGGGCTAGACAGCTCATAATACTCTTGATCTTCCGAAGCTCTAATCATTTTTCATACCTCATTTCCATAGGTTTCAACAACGATTCAGCAGATTGGAGGCGATATGTGTCGGTGCAGGTTCTATCAATCTACCACGGGTTTCCTGTTCATTATATTACACTGGACCGGACAATAGATAATCCCGATAAAAATAGATGCCTGACTTTCGGCGATGCCGATTGAAAGATGACCCATGCCGGCTGCTGGTTATTTTTCTTATTCTATTATGTTGTTCTCTAGTTGCAGCTTTCGGATCAGAACGATTTGCCCAATATGATATGAATTATGGATTGCAGCATTACTAATTACTTCCCACCAGGCTGCAGACATCGGGAACCCAAGCGCCGGTGCCTCAAGGCTTTCTTTACTCAGCAGATCTTGCCATCGCAGCAGCGCTTGAAGAAGACGCTCTCTCAAATTACTGAATGAAGTATGCTCCGGCAGGATAAAGCTATCGTTGTTGTCTTTTACCGCTACCGCTGCATCCGTGCGGCCTTGCTCAAATCTGGTCAGCCATATCTCATTCCAATACAGCAGGTGCTGCGTGATCTCGGCTATGCTGTAACATTGCGGAGCAGGCTTCCAAAAAGCTTCTTCCTCGGTAATCCTTTCAACCGCCTGTTTAAAAGGCAGATGCCAGCTCGGGTCATCCGCATTAGCCAACAACTGATTTGCAAGAACATCCTTCGCGTGCACCATCCGTACCCGCCTCCTTCTATTCATGTTTCAAGGCATTATCTTCTGATTATACCTGCTGTTTGGAATTAAAGTGACCTGGAGTTTGAATATTAAACTGCCAATGGATATGATAGCTTTATCATTGTTTTGGGGAGGCTTCGTTACGTGGCAGTCTTAATCAACGAGCAAATTAGAGCTTCCGAGGTGGTGCTCACCGGAGTTAACGGGGAAAATCTCGGTGTCGTCTCCAGAGAAGAGGCGCTTGCCATGGCCCGCTCTCAAGGGCTGGACCTAGTCTGCACCTCGCTCATGAGCAGCCCGCCGCCCTGCAGCCTGGTCGTCAAGGGCAAAGGAAAGGCCCTCGCTCAGAAGAAAGCGGGAAAAGCAGACAGCGGCAAGCCTGCGGGGAAGAACGCAAAAGGGAAGAGCGCCACGGAGAAGGTCAAGGAGCTGCGCTTCACCGCTCATATTGAGGAGCATGACTATGATACCAAGCTGCGGCAGGCGGACAAGCATCTGCGCTCAGGCAAGCCGGTGCAGCTGGTCGTCAGAGCGACGGGCGCCAAAGAAGCCGCTGCCGCCAAGGCAGTGCTGGAGCGGCTGCTGGCTGATCTGAAAGAGGCCGGAGTGAAGGAAACGGGTATCCAGACAAGCGGCAAGGGCTCACAGGTGAAGGTCAATCCGCGTTGAACGGCAAAAGCCGCAGCATGGCATTCATACCCATGCTGCGGCTTTTATGTTATACCCGCTCCCTCGGCTCCGCTGGCACAGAGCTGCCCTGGATCATGACTAATCATCCTTTTCGATGCTGGATGAAATTTTGTGGGACAGCTTCACCAGCAGCTCCTTTTCCTGCTCCGTGAGATCAGCGGTCGTCGCGCTCTCCACCTTGCTCCATACCTCTATCACTTTGCTCTCCAGATCGCGGCCTGCCTGGGTAAGAGATACAATCGTGACACGGCCGTCCTCGGCCGAGCGGCTGCGGGACACGAGACCGGCCTCCTCCAGCCGCCGTACCGATTTGGCTACCGTGGAATGATCGAGCCGCAGCGTACGGCCAAGGCTCTGCTGGGATTGGTGATCCTGATCCCACAGCTGCATAAGCATCAGCTCCTGCCCGACGAACAGGCCTATTTCCCGCAGCAGCTGAGCCGCTAATGCCCGGTGCGAACGGGCCAGCGCAAATATCGAAAAACTGACTGGAAAACGCTCCTTTGCGCTTAATTCAGGGTAAACTTCTTTTTCGGCATCGGCTTCGTGTTTCTGTTCCTTGCTCATAAGCAACCTCAACTTTCATGATTTGTTCCGAACACACGTTAATGGATGCCCCAAGACTACCATTTTGAGTGGATTGAGGCAAGCGCGGGAATGTTATGGCTTATGCCGGATTGGGACAGGCCGTGCCTCATTCGCTTTTATTTATTCGATTATACTGTTATTCTGATTACAAAGCTTGTCTAACCGGCCAGAATAAAACATTGGAGTGAATTTAAAATGAGCAGTATCGGAAGGAATGAACCCTGCCCTTGTGGAAGCGGAAAAAAATACAAAAAATGCTGTTTGGAGCAGGACCGTGCTTTGGCGCAAACGAAACAGGCTGCCCCTCCTGCCAGCATGAAGGAAGAAGAAATCAACAGAGAGCTCGCTTCGTTTGCCAAATCCCCCGCCAAGCTGCGTGAATTCGTAGGCCAGTTTGATTGGCCAAATCAGGCGCAACGGCAATTGGCGGAAGAACTGGCACTGGAGCTGTATGCAGAATATAAGCCCAGCTCTGAAGAAATGCAGGAGACCCTCGCCGGAACGATTGTGCTGTGGAACAGCTTTTGCAAGGATATAAACCCCGGCTTCCGTAAACCAGGCGGTTATAAAGGAGCTTTAGAGTTCTTTTTTCTGATCGATTCCACAGATGAGTTGGCAAACCAAAGCAAGCTGGCTGCCAAGCACAATGTTTCTGTCTCCACACTGACCAATTGCCTGAACAGGATGAAGGATTATTTCGAAGAAAAAGGACTGATATTGAATGAACTCGAGAATGACCCAATTCAGCAATCCCCCGCTTTTTCAACGATGGAGCATGAAGCAAAGATAGGCGAAATAACCCGTCTGCTGGAAGCCCAAAATTTTGAAAGCATAGAGGACGCTCAAGCCTTTTTATCCGCTCAGCTTAACAATCCAACAGCTCAGCAGGCCTTCTCACCTGCGACAAGTACGGATAAAGTCCTTGAACTGCTGGTTGCCGCCGATAAAGCGTCATCTCCTGCCAAACGCAAGAAGCTGCTGGATCAAGCGATTCACATGGACCCTGAGCATCCCGACACGCTCCTCATGTTATCAGAGGATGCGCCAACCATGGGAGAGTCCATGAAATTGGCCCACTCTGCCATAGAATCTGCAGCCAAAAAATTGGGCGAGGCTTTCTTTGAAGAAAATCGCGGATATTTCTGGGGTCTTATCGAAACCCGGCCGTTCATGCGCGCCAAAGCCGCTTATGCCCATTTATTAGCATTGTCCGGCAGGCTGAGCGCGGCTTGCGAGCATTACGAGCAGCTCATGGAATTGAATCCGAATGATAATCAGGGGAACCGCTACGACCTGCTTATGCACTACTTGGAATTGGAGCGATTGGATGACGCGGATCGGCTGCTTAAATCTTACGGGGATGAGGTTGCCTGTTTTATTTTGTATGATAAGCTGATATTGGAATACCTGAGAAACGGTGTGACTGAACATCTTACTTTCTTATATCGATTGGCACGGAAAGAAAACAAGCATGTTCCCGCCTACCTTCTCAGCCAAAAAAGGCTTCCTGCGGACATGCCGTATGCTTATTCTATGGGCAGTACGGAGGAAGCTGTCACCTACGCCATTTCACACGCACGAATTTGGGACCGGCTGTACGGCTTAAAAGATTGGATGGCAAAGACAAAATAAGGCGAGGGGTATATGTGAATAATGATGATCTCGCTGCCAAACTGGCTTGCAACCCTTTTGATGCGGAAAAACTAAAACTGATTATTGACTCGATACCGGCAAACGTCTTTTTTAAGGATACAGATTGCAGATATCAAATGGCCAGCCGGGTATGCGAACAGCTGAATGGCGGCGATGAAGACTGGAGCATTGTTGGCAAAACGGATCTCGAAGTCCAAAACGATCCTGAACTGGCGAAGTTTTATTATGAAGACGACAAAAAGATTATCGAGTCCCGCGAAGGAAGTCATTATATCAGCGAGATGATTTTTGATGGAGAGAAATACTATTACGAGATCACCAAAGAGCCCGTTATCGATGCCGGGGGAAACGTCATTGGGGTGGTTGGCCTGGTCAATGACATTACCGAGTTAAAGAGACTTCAGGAAGAATTACGCCTGATGAGCGTTACCGATACACTCACTGGAGTATATAACCGCACCTATTACGAGCAGAAACTGGCCGAGCTTTCAGCAAACGGGTGCACCTCTTTGTCCATTATCATGTGTGACGCCAATGGTTTAAAGTTTTTCAACGATAACTTCGGGCATCAAAAAGGAGATGCACTGCTGCTCGAAACTGTGTCCATGATGAGGGATACAGTGGGCGATACCTGCGAAATCATGCGAATTGGCGGAGACGAGTTTGTGATCTTTTGTCCGGATTACTCCGAAGATGAGTGCAAAGCATGGATTGAAGAAATGCGGAAGCTGGAAAAGGAAACTAAAGTATTCGGTTTGCCAATAAGCAATTCATACGGCTATGCAGCAGTCAAGGGAGACGGATCCGATTTGCAGGCTGCCCTTGGGGCGGCTGAAGAAATGATGTACAAGGAAAAGGCCAAGATCAAAGCGGATTATCTGCAAAGGTTGGAGGAACTCTGTTCCCTAAAATAGGGAAAGGTTACGCCTCGCATTTCGCGACCCTATCAAAGCTTTCTTGTTAATATGGGAAGATACAACGGCACTTTGATGGTATTACCAAGGTGCCGTTTGTTTATTTGCTAGTACAGCCGCTTAATATCCTCAATCAGCATTTCAATATTCTCCCTCTTCGTCGCCCAGCTGGTGCAGAAGCGGACCGCGCTATGCATCTCGTCTGCTTTTTCCCAAAAAGAAAAAGAATAGTTCTCCTTTAGCTCTTCAAGCAACTTGTCCGGCAAAACCGGGAACTGCTGATTCGTGGTGGAATGATATTGAAAAGAAATTCCCTGCTCAGTCAGTGCATCCCGGAGCAGTACGGCCATATCCACCGCGTGTTTGGAAATTTCAAAGTATAAGCCGTCCTCAAACAAGGTTTCAAACTGAATGCCAAGCATTCTGCCTTTGGCCAGCAGTCCACCCTTTTGCTTGATATGGTAGCGGAAGTCTTTCTTCAACGCTTCGTTAACGATGATCACGGCCTCACCCATCATTGCCCCAATCTTGGTCCCGCCAATATAGAACACATCGCACAGTCTGGCGATATCGGCCAGAGACAGATCATTGTCCTCCGCAGCCAAAGCATACCCCAGTCGCGCCCCGTCTATGAACAAAGGCAATCCGCTCTCCCGGCAAAGCCGGCTCAGCGCCTCCAGTTCGGATTTGCTGTAGATTGTTCCGTTCTCGGTAGGCTGGGAGATATACACCATGCCAGGCTGCACCATATGCTCATGGGTAGCGTCGTTCCAATGTGCCTCCACCAAATCTTTTACCTGCTCTGCCCGGATTTTCCCGTCAGCGCTCGGCAGGGTTAACACCTTATGTCCGGTGGCTTCGATGGCTCCGGTCTCATGTACGGCGATATGCCCCGAGGTTGCGGCAATCACGCCTTGATGCGGACGCAAAATGGATGCAATAACAGTCGTATTGGTCTGCGTGCCTCCAACGAGAAAGTGCACATCCGCATGCTCTGTGTCACATGCTTTTTTAATATAAGTCCTCGCCAACTCACAGTGCGGGTCCGTGCCATATCCGCTGGTCTGTTCGTCATTCGTTTCCAGCAGCCGCTTTAAGATGCGCTCGTGGGCGCCCTCTGTATAATCGCATTCAAATCTGATCATCCGGTTTTCTCTCCATTCTCTCCAGCTTGTCCAGCTTTTTCTGTATTGACATGATTGAAGCATGCAGCTCTTTCATTTCTTTGGCGGATAATTCACGAAATAATCTTATAATCTGTTCGTCAGATCTTTCGTTGAGCTGGTTATAAAATTCCGTTCCCTTAGGTGTTAAACGCAGCAGGCTGATTCTCTGATCCGTGTTGGAGCTTTCCTTGACCAGCAGCCCTTCTTTGCAAAGCTTGTTCACGATTCGGCTCATATAGCTGCGGTCGATATTGAGCGCATCCACCAGCGTGTTGGCAATGCAGGCCCCGTTCAAGCCAATCTCGATAATTACGCGTGCTTCTGTAAAGGTATATCCTGTGTCCAGCACGTGTCTGTTCAACACACCAAGAATATTCGTATACCGCCTGTTAAACCGCCGGATATCCGCGATCACGTCAGCATCGATATGGATGGGAACCCCTCCTATTTAGTGGACTAAGTCAACATAATAATATTTAATTTTAGTGGACTATGTCAACATAATGATTTGAAATATATATAATCCACAGTGCAAAAAGGGGCTCCGACTGCCAGACAGCGCAAAAAAACACCAGAGGTTATTCCCCTGGTGTTCTGCTTGAAATTCCACAATAGCTGCCGATGTGAAAGCGGTCTTATCAAGCCGCGCCGAACAGCTTCATAAAGCCCATAATGATAATGCCGACTACACCGAAATCCGTATCGCCGAACGTCGTGCCGCTGAAGCCTACGCTGGACATGAAAACGAGCATGATTGCAGGCAAGAAGCTGATCAGCAGACCGTTGGCGAACGCGCCCAGCATCGCTCCGCGCCGTCCTCCGGTGGCGTTGCCGAATACGCCGGCGGTCGCGCCGGTGAAGAAGTGCGGCACAAGGCCCGGAATGATAACCTTCAGGCCGACGAGCGGCAGGATGAACATGGACAGCAGACCGGCAATGAAGCTGAAGATAAAGCCAATGATAACGGCGTTAGGCGCGAACGGGAATACCGTTGGGCAGTCCAGCGCCGGCTTGGTGTTGGGCACCAGCTTTTCGGCAATGCCTTTGAACGCTGGCACGATCTCGGCGATCAGCATGCGCACGCCTGCCAGAATGATGTAGACCCCGGCAGCAAACGTAATCGCCTGCATCAATGAGAATACGATAAAGTTCGAGCCGTTGGACAGTTCGGTTTCGATATATTCACGTCCGGCGAACAGAGCGACCACAATGAAGAACAGCGTCATCGTCAAGGAAACCGCTACCGAAGTATCGCGCAAGAAACCAAGCTGCTGCGGCACTTTGATCTGCTCGGTTGTCTTTTCCTTATTGCCGAACCATTTGCCGATGGTAGCGGCAGTAAAGTAGCCGACGGAACCGAAGTGACCGACCGCAAAGTCATCGCTGCCGGTGATCTGGCGCACATACGGCTGCAGCAGCGCCGGGAAAATCACCATACAAAGACCGAGAATGATGGAGCCGACCACAACGAGCGGGAATCCGCTCAATCCGCCGATGGTCAGCGATACCGCGATCAGACACGCCATGAACAAGGTATGATGGCCTGTCAGGAAAATATATTTCAGCGGCGTGAAGCGTGCCAGAATAATGTTGACGATCATGCCGAATACCATAATCAGGGCCGTCATGGCACCGAAATCACTTTGGGCGGCTGCGACAATCGCCTCGTTCGTAGGCACAACACCTTCTACCTGGAACGCATGGTTGAACATTTGACTGAATATATCCAGCGAGCCTGTCAGCACCGTAGCGCCGGCGCTGATAATCACGAAGCCCATGATGGTCTTCAGCGTACCGGACACCACCGTGGCGGCGGGCTTACGCTGAAGCAGCAGTCCCGCCAGGGCGAACAGTCCGACCAGGATGGCCGGAGTGCCCAGTATGTCATTCATAATTAAGTTCATCATATCGGCTGGACCTTCTTTCAGTGATAATTAAGATAAATGAGGTTCAAGCTTGGATTTGATCTCCGGAATGCTCATCATGTTCTCCAGCGATACCACCGTACGGCTGCCATCGTTGAGTTGGGCCATAATATCTGCGGCGCCAATGAAGAGATCCGCCTGTTCCGTTTTGGCTGAAGACAGATCGGTATGGTCCACATCAGCCGTTTTGCCCATCTCGCCGAGCGCCTTCTTGATATTCATCTCCATAATGAAGCTGCTTCCCAATCCGTTACCACATACGACCATAATTTTCATTGTTGTTGTTCCTCCTTGGAATATTGTTGGATATAGTTCAAAACGACCGACTTGTCGCTGCTGTTCAAAATGTCCTCGATATTGGACGGCTCGCCAAGCAGCTGCGTCAGCTGTACGAGCGCTTTCAAATGCGAGGAACGGTCTGCCGCCGCCAGAATGATGACCAGTCTGACCGGCTTGCCTGGACCGAACTCCACGGCCTCGTCCAGCCGCATGAAGCTCATGGACAGCGAGCGTACCCCCTGATCGGGCCTGGCATGGGGAATGGCCACACCTGGCGTAATCACCACATACGGACCATTTTCTTCAATGGATCGAATCATGGCCTCGACATAACGGGGCTCAATGGTCCCTATCTCCAGCAAAGGCCGTGATGCCAGCCGGATCGCCTCTTTCCAGTCGGAGGCCCGGGTTTGAAATATGATATTCTGCTCTGTGATTAATTCATCCAGCACTGGTTTCTCCGCCCCCTCCAAGGAATGCTTGTTTGTTTTGTGTGCCTGCGCATAAATATGCTGTTGGAGCGCCTTTCCCAGCTCCTCCTCATCAGAGATGACCGCATACTGCGCTATGATTTTCATTAAAGACGACGTATCCATGTTCTCCACCGTATAACCGTACAGCTCGTTCATCACCTGCTGGCGCAGCTTCTGCTTATCCTGCAGCTCGAGAATCGGCGGCACTACGAACAGCGATTTGTCTGTTCTCAGATGCACGGTGGAGAAGACCATGTCATATTCCAGATTGCTTTCGGCAGCATCGCGGACGGATAGCGCATCCAGAAAGAGAATATCCGGGAACATCTCGCGCAGCGTGTAGATCAGAATATTGCTCATCCCGATGCCATTGGCACAGACGACAATCGCGCGCTTGCGGTCATCCAGCATCGTGCCCTGCCTGCGCAGCCAGCCGCCGAAGTGAATCGTGAAATAGGCGGCCTCGCTCTCCGGCACTGGATGGCCAAGCACCCTCTCCAGCGGCTGCAGCGACTTCCGGGTCAGATGATACAGATCCGGGTACACCTTGCGGATGCGTGCGGCCATCGTGTTCACGACATGAATGCCATAGAGCATCCGGTAATAGGCCGGGCGGAAATGGATATACAACTGCCGGTAAAAGGTCTCGCGGTCGTGCAGACTGACGCAGGCCCAACGCTCGAACTCATCGGTAATCTCCGTCATCAGACGCCGGATCTCATGGTCTTCCTGCAGCGGCGAAATATCGCGGGTCCGGTTCATGCCGAGCAGATGCAAGGTGGCATACAGACACTCGGTCCGGCTCCATTTGGCGTGAAAGGCACCGCTGGAGGTCATCCGCTCCACCAGCTTGTATTCGCCGGATGCCGTTAGCTCTTCCCAGCTCTTGTTGTCGTCCAGTACTTCTCCTTTGCCGATAAGCTGATCCGTACAGAGCATCAGGTAGGTCAGCTCCTGCAGCCGCTCATCCGCGAAGGTCATGCCGAGCTGGCGCTCGATCTGCTCCAGCTGCTGTTGGATGGCCTGAATCTGCTCCTCCCGGTCGGGCCAGAGGCTGCGGATCATTAGCTCCCGGCTGGCACTGTGCAGGATATCCGGCACCCACTCTTCGACCAGCCGTCTCTTCGCCCGGCTGCTTCCCTTGAAGGAATAGCCGTCTATCTTCGAATATTGCACCTGCAGCTTGCGCTCCTGCATGTTCCGCTTGAGCCGCTGCAGATCTTTGAGTACCGTATTGCGGGAGACTGAGGCAATGGACTGAAAATGAAACACCGATAAGGGCTCTTCCCCGAGCAGAATCATCAGGCCGAACATTTTCTCCCGGTCCACCTCGGAAAAAGTATACGAACGCCGGGTCAGCTTCTCCGGCAGATCCTCCTCCCGAATGCGGTCCGTTAAAAAGTAGCCCACCTGCCGCTCATAACCAACGGGTTGATATCCATGGTATATCAGCCAATCGTTGATTTTACCGATGCTGTACTGCAGCTGTCTTCTGCTGAGCTCCGTCCTTTCCTGAAGCTCATCCATCTTGAGAGAGGAAGACTGCTGCAGGAGCTGCAACACGTCAGCGCTTCGTTCGTCCAGGTTCATCTTGATGCCTCCCTTGATTCAAGCGTACAACAGAACCCGCGAAATCCCCACTGTTTTTGAGTCCCATTCTTGTTGTCACGTTTGCACACAATTATATACTTCAAAATTTTAGGAATAGGTTAGGGTTTGCAATTAGGAGGGTTATCATTTATCATTTATTCTTCCAAACACCGAGAGATTTAATATTCCCCTTATTACTTTGCAAATAAAAAAAAGAATACCTTATCTCCACAGGTATTCTTTCTCGTTCTTTTATAAACTGTAAAGCCAAAGCTAGCTAGCCCTTCTTAAATATCAGTAAGTGTTCATGGACAATTTGTATGAATTTACCATTATATTCCTTTCGGCTAGAAGCAACATTATGTTGTATTTTTATTATATGGGATTCTAACAGGCCAGGATACCTCATATCTTTAATAATTGAGTGATAATTTCCTTGCTTTCTATAATCTCCTACCAAAACAGCCAGTCTACCATCAGGGTTCAAGTTATTTAAAAGTTTTGCATTCACCAGGTCCAACTTATCAATGTAATCTTGATAGCTCTTAGATCTTGAAAGGTCATCTTCATGAATAGCACCCCATATATATCCAGAATATTCAATCATATTGTAGTACGGTGGGTGACTAAAAATGAAATCTGCATTTGTCGGAACTTCATCCTTCAAAGCATTCCACCCACCCCATCGAGGGTTCAAATCAAGGTGAATGGAATCAGTATAACCCAACTCTTTCGCTACATCATAACCTGTTCCTCCACCAGCAAAAACCTCTAAAAAAGTTTTTGGTTTGTAAAATTTTAAAAGATCACGAATTATGTACCCCGAACAATTTCCTCTATATCTTGATTCCCCCCATCTGCCTCTCTCTGGATAAGAAACTACACTCTTCATGCCTTCTCCTCCAAACGCAAAAAAGCACGCCCAAAATAAAAGTAGGCATGCTTTGCTCGAATACTTTATAATTAGATTTACTTTATACACAATATATCACTCCAGCATGAAAAAATAAAGATTAGATTTGAGGCGAATAACACTTATGGATAAAATCACTATGCTTGATCTCAATGTAGAGGTTCCTCACTTTATTAAATATATGGGCTCAAAGAAAAAAATTATTAATTTTGTTATAGAAGCTTTAAATGAAGTCAATACAGGTGGTCCTGTTTGCGACTTATTCGCTGGCTCAAGCGTACTTTCAGGTATTCTACGAAATCAAGCAAATATTATAAGCAATGATATTCAGTCCTATTCTGCTGTCCTTGCAAAAGCGTATCTAACCAATTACGATTGGAACTCTCATCCATTCTTAATACAAGAAGTAGTTGAGTCAGCAAGCAAGAGGGCCAATAAATTTCTAGAAGCTTTTTCGATGCTGAAGTTTGATTACGAAAGAGACTTTACAGTAAAAGAATTTGTAGATCTGGAGGATAAGCAACGCCAGCTTATTCATAAAGACTTCGGTTCTTTTGATTATCATCTTTTCACAAAGAACTATTCCGGGACCTATTGGTCCTTCAATCAATGTGTATGGATAGATGCTTACAGAGCTACTGCTGAAGAGTTCAGAGAAACTCCTTTTTATAGTTCTATCTTGGCTTCTTTAATGTTCGCCATGTCATATAATTCTCAAAGTACAGGACATTATGCTCAGTTCAGAGATGCTACAAGCCAATCTTCAATGGAGGATATCCTGACGTATAGAAGAAAAGAAATTACTCCTTACTTCATTCGAAAAATGGAGGAGTTGCAACATACGTTGGGTAAAAACTGTTATTCTTTCGATGTTTTTTCTCTTGATTACCGAAATTGTCTTGACCAAATACCTGAAAATACAGTGGTCTATGCTGACCCTCCTTACGCCTTTGTACATTACTCAAGATTCTACCATGCAATTGAAACATTAGTGCGATACGATTATCCAAAAGTTCGTTATAAAGGGCGTTATAGAGAAGATAGACATCAGTCACCTTTTTGTATTAAAACACAAGTAGAGGAAGCATTTTATGAAATGTTTTTAAAGATTAGAATAAAACAAGCCAATCTTGTTTTAAGTTACAGCAATACTGGTATGATTGATCTTGATGATCTCATTAGATTAGCTAAAACAGTACTGGGTAAACAGTATACATTAGAAGTAAGGACCATTGATTACCTTCACAGTACAATGGGCAGAAGAGAAGACAAAAGTAGAAATGTACAGGAAGCATTAATCATTGCTAAGAGAATATGACCAATGAATTAGAGAGGACGGCACCTGCCGTCCTCTCACACTGCATATACAATTGAAATTGATAGAAGACCCCTCACTATTGTTGAAACCAGTATAAGTTATAGACTAAATCCAGTCTCCTCGTTATATTGAGTATCTTTCGCTACAAGTGCATCAAGTACCTCTTTTAAGTAAGATTTAACCTCTGCAAGCTGTCCCTCACAACTGGGACCCGGTCGTAAGGGGAATGCACCTACTGAAGGGATTCTATAAGGATAATCTTCCTCAGGTTGCCGAACGAAAATGAAATTATCTGTTAAGACAATATCATCAGGATAAAGAATGTAAACTCCCCTAGATCCTAATATAGCATCTCTGTAAGCATGCGCCGTATGGATATCATTTTGTTTAAATGCACCTTTTTCTCGCTCCTCCCGAAGCATAGCGTTCAACTTTGTATAATCGACCTTATATTTTGAGTCAAAATGAAGCCAATGAACTTGATTTTTACAAATAATTTTAATACTGAAATCAGGGTGGTAGATTCCACCGTCATATGATCCTTCCCATTGATTTTCAAGAGCCTTCTTAAAGTCCCGATTGTAATACAAATAGATTTCTATTCCATTGTATGATAACGGTATTCTACACTCTACTCGATGCTTTAAAGTAAGCAAGAAGCCCTTATCTGTGTTTTCGATTAAGTATTGTTCTACATTTGAATCATGGTCGCATAACTCCTCCAGTACCTCCAGTAGTTTAAAAAAACACCAATATTCGTATAACTGGTGTATTGGGCGTAGATCTCCGTTTATCGTGTCAAATTCTTCAACTTCACTCTCCAGTTTAATGCCCATATCAAACTGTTGCATATATTGAAGCATATCCTTATACCCCATTTTTTTCTGCATAACCATAGAATTAGGCAAGTAAGTGAAGGGACCTATCTCTTTGAAGAGGGGTAACTGCAAATATTCTTCAATAACCCTCTCACAAGATTCCAAAAAAATATAACTAGGCTCAAACTTACCTTGGTCTAGACTAGTTTTCAATGTATAAACTAAAAATTCCAATTCGTTTAAACAAAACTTAACATATCGATTCTCAGGAGTATCTATTGTTGAAACTATTATTTCTTCAGGTATTAATTCAGGGGACAACCCGTTAAAATAATTCTTAAGAGATCCACCAAAATTAAATGGACTATTTATAAAATTACTTTGCAACTCAACAAAATCTACATTTGTTACATGGGAAGGTAAATCCCATTCTACATCATGAATAGTTTTATTATGAGGAGAAGAAAATATTGTTTGTAGAGCTGTAGGTAATCTTTCCTTTTCCATAAGCCTTCGAAGATGCAACAGAAGAACCTGATTGGACACATCCTCAGTTCCTCTTAGACCTAACTCAATTTCTGTGGGATTATCTAATTTAAGAATCAACTCCGAATGAAACCCAGCCAGTTCTGATAACAGAGCCCGGAAATCCTCCTCGTAATTCAACTTATAAGTGATGATCTCAACTTCAACTTGTTGGTCAGTAAGTTCCTCTGAAAAAATAAACTTTAAAACACCAGCAAAACTTTTAATTTGCAATCGACCAGAAATTAAAGTACTTCCGTCTTGTTCGACCCAGATATCCTTATTATTGAAAGTCAAATGTGGTTTCAATTTCAAATTATTGAATGGGAATAATGGATTATTCGTTTCAATTCTTCTTCTCACTATCTCTTGTTTAGTTAATGGGAGAAGCATAATAAAGTCATAGTTACATTCCTCCCGCATCCTTATAGGTTGAAATAAATCTGACCCTTCATCTTGAACGGCCATAAGCGAAAAGTGGTTACTAAACATATGCATATCAATATCTGGTATTGAGTAAAATCCAAAATTTGGTAAGTCCGTTATTTTAAAAGGATCTCCTTCACCGAGCAGGCCATTAACTCCAACACTAAATATTATAGGTTTATTATGGATAAGGGAGCTCATCCGAACTGTCCATTTTGAAATAGGTCTTAACATACAAAACCACTATATCCAAGCGTCATTAAATTTACCTCCATTGATTCTATTTTAGCAAGTGTCTTAGGAAAACGAATATTTCCATCAAGCTTACAAAGCGATTCAATTTCTTTCAAGGTTTTGGAAAGCTGTTTTCTATTTCCATGCATTTTGGGTAGTATTTTTTGGAGTAGTATTTCATCAAATATGCGATTGTCATTATTTAACCAAGAAATTGTTTCGTTTGAACAATAATACAATTCCTTGGCTTTTAAATAATATTCTGAGCATTCAATAACGACTCTATATCCAAAAGGAAAATTCCTCATTATGAAATAAACCTCCTCTAAAAACTCAAGAACACAACTAGGAATTAATGTTGATTGTCCGCCTAACTCTACGGTTTCATAACCATCTTTACCTACAAATCCTTGTCGAAATTCTTCAAATGTTGAACCAATTAGATATTCATGCATGTGAGAGAGGCTTAACTCACAGTTGAAATCTATTCCTCCAGATCTTAATGTTATTGGAGATAAGGTGTTCTTTTCGATAACAAATGCTCTATCCAAAACTTTAAGGGAAAACATATATGTGGTCTCATCGATATTAACCGTTCTTACAAAAAAAATATTTGGTGGAACAAATAATCCATTGTTAGTTTTAGCTTCTAAAATGTAGGAGGTAAATTCGTGATTATTTTCATAGTATTTAAGCATTAAATCCAAATCAGCAACCGAAAGTAGTGGATGTGCATGTAATCCTCTATGTCTGGATGTTTCCATCAATGATAGAAACTTAGCAAAATACATTTCTACGTGTGATAGATTCATCTCGTCAAATAATACAAAAAAGGGAATGTTTTGGTGTCTTTTCGAGTTTGCCTTTAGCAACATATTGATAAGCGGTGTTGGTTGATACACTTCACCACTACTTCCAAAAGGATTTCGATATCCTACAAGATGGCGACCATCCTTCCATCCAGCCTCTACTGCAATAAATGTTAAATTAAATTCAGGATCATCCGTCGGATTTAGCGCAGCAGCAAGTTTCCTGACCCCATATGTTTTACCAGTACCACTCGAGCCAGTTATTATTAAAAAAGGCTTGGTAGAGAGTGAGACTGCGAGGTGAGAATCCATTTGCCTGGTCTCTGTTTCCCAACCAGCCCGGAAAGTAATTTTTGAGGTTTCCTCCATTTTAACACTCTGCCCATTCATCCAATTACTAAATTCTTCAAAAGGAATGTTGAAAACCTTGTGGAATCCATAAAATTTACATTGATCCAAAAAATTACGATAGAACTCTTGATTCGTATACGTAGGCTCATTCCAACCAATCTTAGCTAATCTATCTCTAAGAAGTCGCATTACTAGAAGCCCTACTTCTCCGGACGAGAGTAAATCGCTAAAGTCATAAGGAACTTTATCAAACTCTAGCGCCCACTGAGGCGAAACACCAGAGTCCACCATTAAACCTCTGAGATTTGTAAAAACCTTTTCACTCAGAGAAACCTTTTTAATTATACCTTTTCTGAGTTCTGTACCGGAATTTTCAAAAACATTTATAAGCTCAATATGCGAAAATATAACTGCTGTTAAGCAAAAGGCTCCTAATTGTTCAGTATAAGGGCGAATTTCAGTCCAATAGGTGGGTAAGTCTTCTGCTATATTTGTCCCTAAAGCAGCACTAATTTGAGGCATATCTATAGAACGGCTAGGAGTATACAAGCCATTCAAAAAGTTCTCCAATTGATCATTTTTTAAAAGGGGAATAATTTCCCTTACACCATATTTGGTTAATGAAACTCGTAGATTATTGATCATATGTATCTCCTTTGTAAATTTACACCGTAATTTTGTCAAAATTTTTGGGGAGTTATATGTGATTAAACCCTTAACATTATACCACAATGAAATATTTGGTTATTTCTAACTTTTCTAAATGATCATTATTTTTAAGTAACTGAAGTGGTGAACACGTGTGGATCTTCTGTTTTAAAAGACCTTAGTCTTTTAGCCTAAAGGATCTTAAAAACAGAATTTATAGTAATTGTCCAACTAGACCAGAAAACGTACAGAATCACACGTTCCTCCGTTCACTTCATGCTAAGATATCCCCGTCATAACAACAATCATCGTTGTTGTTTCCCGTTCAATCCACATCTCATAATCGGTTTTATGGTTCTACCTTACAAAACTCTTTCACCCTGATCCTCCATCAGCGATTGAATCTTCTCGGCCGTGCCGTCCGGGAGCGGCACATGGACCGATATTTCAAGCTCCGGAGATTCTAAAGGCTGCAGCGTGAGATGGTCAAATTTCAATATGCCTGCTTCCGGATGATACATGATTTTATGAGCATCATAGGCATCCAATATGTCATAGCTCTGCCAATATTCTTTGAATTCGGGGCTTGCCTCGCTTAACAATCCAACCTGTTCAGCCCACCAAGGATCATCCACATATTTGGCATATTCCGCCCGGAATCTGGCAATGGTCCGCTTGGCGTGAGCTTCCCACTGATCCCCTTTCAATGCACGAAAATATTCCGATGTGAACGTGATCCAAAGAAAGTTCCGCTCTCTTTCCGACTTGCCCGCCAGATCCACAAAATCGCCCTTCAGCGCACGGAATGCATCATTCCAGGCAAGAATGTTCATTCTGACATCCATAACCGTAGCGGGAGATGTCCCCAGGCTGTCCAAATGCCGCTGAATCACCGGGCTGACCTGCCCATTCAGAGAACGGGGGCGTTCTGGAGGAAGCTGACGGTGAGCCAGCAGAAACATATGCTTGCGTTCCGTTTCATCCAGCTGCAGCACTCTCGCCAAGCTTTCAAGCACTTCAATGGATACATGGATTTCCCGCCCCTGCTCCAGATAGGTATACCATTCAAGACTGATGCCTGCCAGCGTCGCTACTTCAGCCCGCCGAAGACCCGGAGTACGCCGCCGCCCTTCAGGCAGGCCAAGCTGCTTGGGAGATATACGGGCCCGGCGATTACGTAGGAATTGAGCCAATTCACTGTAGCGGTTCGGTTGTAATTCCGATATGTTCATCCCCCTCCTTATGTTCATCCATACTAACTTGGTAGTGACAGTACTAGAATAAATGCACCTCTGAATATTCATTCAACTTGATTATACAATGGGTATCGAACAGATACAGCGCAAAATAATAAAGGAGCGATTCCCAATGACCATGAACCTGCAAAATAACACCATCCTGATCACCGGCGGTGCTACCGGTATCGGATTTGCGCTTGCCACCAGATTCCTGAAACATGGCAATAAAGTGATCATCGCCGGCAGAAGAGCCGATAAGCTGCAGGAGGCCCAAGCCATCCATCCTGAACTGATTACGTATGTAAGTGATGTATCGAAAGAGGAGGAGCGTGTTGCACTTGTTGAAAAAGTAACCCGCGATTTCCCTCAATTGAATGTTGTACTCAACAATGCCGGAATCATGCATTATCTGAATTATGATGGTGTGGAGCCATGGCCGCAAATTGAGCTGGAGATCAAAACAAACCTGGCCGCACCCATTCATATCACCCGGTTATTCACATCTCATCTGCTTAAGCAGAAAAATGCGGTGATTTTAAATGTGACTTCCGGGCTGGCACATGTACCGCTCGCTGCAACGCCCGTGTACAGCGCCACAAAGGCAGCCCTGCATTCCTATAGCCAGTCGATGAGACACCAGTTCAAGGGCCAGATTAGCGTCATCGAGATTTCCCCGCCGCTTACAAATACTGACTTGGGCATTCCCAGGGCAAATACTGCAGGGATTTCTGTGGACCTCTTTGCGGACGAAGTTATGGCCGGATTGGCAAGAGGCGAAGAGGAAATAACTTATGACTTTTCCAAAATTTCCGCGAATGCTTCCCGCCAGGAGCGGGACGAGCTTTTCAAACAGCTGAATGCCCATAACCTTGCCTAAGAAGAGTGCTTTATTTTCCTCAACAGCGTTTCCTGTTAACCCATTTGAATCGCCTCGTCCATCATAAAAGTGGTCGGGGCAATTCCTCTTTCAAATACTGATACAGCCTCTGGCCCGATGATTGGAACGGATACGCCGATTCCTTGCACAGCATCCCAATGGTCATATGGATGAGACTTCCGCCGACTCTCCTGAACGTGATCCTCTTCGCTTCCGGCTCCACCATAATTTTTGGTACCAGTGCCAACCCTAACCCGTTCTCCACATAAAACTTCAACGCCGTCATGCTGCCGATCTCCATGGTGTCGAGCATCATGTTTCCCTTTTCCTGCAGCACCATCTCCAGCTTTCTCCGATACGGACAAGTCGCTGATGTAATCAGCAGCCGATACCCTTGAAAATCCTCCGGTACAATTACCTCTTTATCAGCAAGCGGGTGTCCCTCGGGCATTAATGCCACAAACTCCTCCTGAAATAAAGGCTCATAAAATAACCCCGATCCCAGCTCCGGTGCCGTACAAAGCGCAAAGTCGATTTCCCCGTTAAGAATTCGCTCGCTAAGAGATGGGGTGTTCGAGATATCCACGGAAATCCGCATATTCGGGTACATAGACATGAACCTGCCAAGAATCGCAGGCAAACGGTAGCTGGCCGTTGGCTCCGTGACTCCCAGCCGTATATGCCCTGATTCACCTGATTTCAGATCCGACAGGCTGGTCTGAAGGTGCTCCATATTTTTTATAATTTGCAAGCTCTGATCGTAAAACAACCTGCCTGCTTCCGTCAGGCCGATTTCTTTACCTCGTTCTATCAGCTGAACGCCCAGCTCCGATTCGAGCTTTTGCATTTGCATTGTGACTGTGGATTGCGCATAATTCATTTTCTGCGCGGCACGTATGAAGCTGCCATGCTTCACGATCATCTGAAAGGTTTGCAATGCTTTGAGGTCCATGGCCCAGCTCCCCTATTACAATTCAAAAAAATTGAATTCTTCCTTCAAATAGTTCAATTATACAAATCACAGACTGCAAATTACAATGAAATCATCTTAAGACAACTGAAGGAGTGAGCTCCTATGGAACTGAAAAACAAAGTGGCTCTGGTTACGGGTGGCGGTACTGGGATTGGCAGGGCAACCAGCTTTGAGCTGGCTAAACGTGGGGCGATGGTGATCGTAAACTATTCACGCTCTCAATCCGACGCAGATGAAACGGTGCATCAGATTAACAACGAAGGAGGGCAAGCTATTGCCGTTCATGCTGATGTATCCAAAGACGAGGAAGTGCGGTCTATGATCCAGGCTGCCGTCCAGCATTTCGGCACAATCGATCTGCTGGTGAATAACGCAAGTATAACCCGACATATTCCGATGGATGATCTGGAATCGGCAACGGAGGAGATATGGGATGATCTGTTCGCTGTGAATGTGAAGGGCATGTTTTACTGTGCACGGGCTGTTGCCCCTTTAATGAAAAAGAAGCAAAAAGGCGCCATCGTCAATGTTGGCAGCATCGCCGGACAGACTGGACTAGGCTCCTCGCTTCCCTACGCCGTATCCAAAGAGGCCGTTCACGGCCTTACGAAATCGTTGGCACGGGCCCTCGCCCCCGAGATAAGGGTGAACTGCATCGTACCCGGAGCTGTAGCGACAAGATGGTGGACGGGCAGGGAAGCACAAATGAGCAGCCTCGCTCCCCATCTTCCTTTGCAGCGCATCTCGACACCCGAAGGCATTGCCGCCATGATCTGCACCTCCTTGGAGCAGGAGGCCATGACCGGCCAAATCATCACCGTGGATAGCGGTCAGACACTGTAAATTATTGCAGCTGGCCAAGGGTGGAAGTCCGGCAGAAGGTGACAGCAATCCGGTTCATGGTCTGAATCCGCTGAATAGCTTGGTATATAAAATGAGACAAGGCGGTGGATCATATGAACCGAAAACGATGGAAGGGAACAACTCCTTTCAAGCCGGCTTCCTCCAAAGGACACGTCAAGCCAAGCGTACACCCGGGATGGAACTCTGATAACTGGTCGGGATATGCGATCAAGAAAACGAAAAATAACTCGTACACCAGCATTTCCGGGTACTGGATCGTTCCCAAGGTAAAACCCACGAGAAAAAACAGCTACTCTTCGGCCTGGCTTGGCATCGACGGCTTCAGCAATCCTTCGCTGATACAGACAGGAACCGAGCATGATTATGTAAACGGCAAAGCTGTATATTATCCATGGTGGGAAATCCTGCCCGCCCCCGAAACGAAAATAAATTATCCTGTCTCCCCCAGGGATCTCATGTATGCAAAAATCGAAAAGCTGCGCAACGGAAAATGGTTAATCGTGCTGGCCAACAAAACAAAGGGCTGGGTCTTCAAAAAGGTCACACCATACACCGGACCGGCTGCCAATGCGGTATGGGTTATGGAGGCCCCATCTGTAAACAACAAAATAACGAGGCTGGCCAACTATGGGAAAATAAACTTTAAAAAGTGCCGTGCCAATTGCAAAAATCCGCTGCTGAAGCCTCGGAACCGGGGGATTATGCTGCAAAACGGCCGGGTCGTGTCCACACCTTCCCTGCCCGGCAAAGCCAAAGACAGCTTCTCCGCCGCCTACGGCTCCAAAATGCCGCAGCCGCCCAAAAAGGGCTTCTGCGGTTGACCATTTATTCAAAAAATCGCGGCCACCAGACATCATACAGAACCGCATACAAAGCATCGGCCGCTGCATCCACTTCACGCTGGGTGGCAAGGTTGCTGTGATAGGCGGCGAGCGCCGTGTCCAGCTCTTTACCGCTCACATCGGTTGCTTCGGCGTCATCGATCAGCGCTTTGAGCCGCTCTTTTACAGCCATACCTGGTGCAACGCGGGCTTGCGTCGCCTGCTCGAGCGCATGTCCCATCCCGATCAGATCGGCCTCGGTAAAGGCATCCCCCGTAATCTGCAGATGAATCGGGAGTCCATTACTGCCATCCGCTGTACGGTACCCAACGGGAACCGTAATGCTGGGATAACCCGCCATAGCAGCAATCATCGTTGTTACCTCTTTAAATCCAATCAGCGCGTCCAGGTTGTACTTGGTCAACAGATAATTAATGCCGTTCTTCCTCGAAAACCGGATGTCCGCCGCTCTATGCTCCTGCGCGGTCAGATCGTCCTTCGAGCCTGGCGTCATGTCATAACCTGCGCACTCCTGAAGAGTAGTTTGACCATATATTAGTACATCGAGATGCCTGGCGTTATAATCAATGACGTCCTGCAGGCTCTGGATCACCGTCTGATTGTCGCTCGCCAGGATCGGTTTTGTTTGGGAATGGATATATTTTTCAATATCCTGCTTGAAGTCGTAAAACAGCACCTTCGTATCCGGGGCTGCAGGCAGCTCATCCTCCATATCGCCTCCATCCGCCGCATAGACAATTTTAGCCCCTTGCTCTTCAAGAACGCGCAGCACCTTTTGAAAGGCGGCATAAAGATCAGGGGCGTTCTCTTTATCCGGGGACTTGTAAACGCCAAGAGCTTTGCCTTTAAGACCGTCCTTGCTCAGATATTCTGTATAGTCCTTCATATGCTCTTTCAAATAAGCCTCATCCACCACAATCTCATTGTCCACACCCATGTTGACATACTGGTCGCCCGGGTCATATCCCTGCATCGCGGTAAGCAGCAAGGCCACATCGGATACGTTCCGCCCCATGGGTCCGGCCGTATCCTGACTGTGCGCCAGCGGGATGATCCCGCTTCGGCTGATGAGTCCGACCGTCGGCTTCAAGCCGACCAGAGAGTTTTTGGTTGCAGGCGACAGAATGGAGCCCGAGGTTTCCGTACCGACTGTAATCGCGGCAAAAGCGGCAGCTCCGGCCGCACCGGAACCGGAGGACGACCCTCCCACATTCAGTACACCAGGCAAATAAGGGTTCAGCACCTGACCTTTCAGGGTAGAGTAGCCGTTCCGCATGCCTTCCGTAATGAAATTGGCAAATTCGGAAAGATTCGTTTTGCCCAGAATGATGGCGCCGGCTTTTTTAAGCTGAGCAACCATAAATGCATCCCGTTCAGGAAAATGGTTCGCCAGCGCAATAGAGCCTGCCGTCGTGGGCATGCCATCTGCCGCCGCCGTACCGATGTTATCCTTGATCAGCACAGGGATGCCAAACAGCCCCTCAGCTTTGGAGGCATTTTCTCGTACGGCCGCATCACATTGCCTGGCTAATTCTATGGCGTGCGGATTGATAATAGCAATAGCGTTCAGCTTGACGGTATGCCTGTCATACAGTTCAATTCTGGCCAAATACATTTGCACCAATTTCTCATAGGTAAGCTTCCCGGCCTTCACCATAGCCTGCAGGTCTGCGATCGTGGCTTGATCCAGATCCGCTGTCAGAGCATCGAGCGCAACGCGCAGGGTGAGCCTCGCTTCATTTATCTGTGCAACCGTGCAGTCCGGTGTAATAAGCTTTGCCCTGGCCATGGTGTACTTCACATTATCCGAATAAGGTGCTGGAACATTGTCCAGGTTCACATTTCTTGCTTCTACAACGACAGCTTTCAAGTCATGCAGGGCGGCTGTTATTGTCAAAACATTCGTCCTAAAGCCGCCTTCCGTTCCCCCTCGTCCCATCCGAACCCATCCTTTACATGAATTTTTTCATATAGTCAGCGTATTCCTTATACCACTTTTCCCATTCCGGTTTTCGCGGGCCGAAGTCTTGTTCATCCAGCAATGCCTTGATCACATCCAGACATACATGCCACCCCGCAAGATCCCTAGGCGTGTGACCTATGATCTTCTTAATCTTCTCGATCAGCACCAGCCTGCAGCCCTCCGGCTCGGGATACAGCTCAAACCGCACCTGGTCCTCTCCCCACGTGTACTCCAGCACCGAATGTATTTTCAGTTCGAGAATCCGCATCTCTTCATAGGTGCCGTCCTGCATGTCGAACTTGATGAGTCCTCCTTCGCGGAGATCAGCGACCTCAAGCTCGGAGAACCATTTCTTCAGCTTGTCATTCTCCGTGAGTGAGGCCCAGACCTTCTCGACCGGATGCTTCAGATGACGCTCGAAGCGGGCAACATACCCGTCCCCCTGTTGCTCTATTACCGCTAACATATGTCTCCTCCTCGTCTTTGATCGTTTTTTATTCTTCCTGATCCAGGTGCCTTTCCAAAACATTCAACTTGTCGGACCAGAATTGACGATACGGCTCAAACCAATGATGCGCCTCCTGCAAAGGCTGAGGATTCAAGCGATAGATGTGATGCTTGGCATCCTTGCGCAGACTGACAAGGCCGGCTTCTCTTAATATGCGCAAATGCTTGGAAATACCCGGCTGGCTCAAGGACAACAAATCAACCAGCTCGCTGACAGAACGCTCCCGGACCAGAATCAAGTCCAGAATCTTTCTCCGGTTTGGTTCGGCCAGAACTTCAAATATTTTGTCACTGTTATTCATAATTTCATATTACCCATTGGTTATATTTCCGTCAAGTTATGTGATGAATTCCAAAGCAACAAAAAAAGAAACCTGAGCGCATTGAGTTCCATATACGCGACTCGGTTTCTTCTTGTTCAATTTGTAACTTTCTGGTGCAGGTTAATGCTGTTGAATCTTTCCTTCGGCGGACCTGCCGGTTCTCTGGACGCTTCCTCTGTACATTTCCTGTCTGGCAGTAAGCCTTCCTCCATCTTGGCATCGATAAAATCGAGCACCGTTTGCAGGTCCTGCATCTGTTTTTGAATCCGTTCCCGGTGGCTCATCATCAAATCGTACAGCTCCGGAAGCTCCTCCATTGTGGCGTCGGGGGGCATATCCAAATAAGGCTTCATATCCTCCAGCGGCATGCCTGTTTTCTTCAGGCAGTTGATGAGCTGCAGTTTGTACAAATCCTCCTGACTGTATATACGGCGTCCGTTGTCCATTCGCTGCACACGCGGCAGCAGGCCGATCTTTTCGTAGTATCGAAGGGTATCCTCTGACAGTCCGGTCAACTGCGAAGCCTTTTTGATGGTAACCATATCAAGCCCCTCCTATCTGCTCATGTATGTATTATAAAACCTGGAGTCAACTCCAAGTCAACGGAAAATACCGGATAAAAGCTGGAAATGCCGGATAAAATAGTTTGGCTCAACCTGCTTGACCTGGAGCCGACTCCAATATATATACTAGCCCCAGCAACCGGTTTTACAAGGTTTCATAATGAGGAGGAATCCATAATGAGTGAACATAAATCAACCAAAGTTGCACTGATTACAGGAGCAGGGGCCGGAATCGGTCTGCAGTTGACACGCCGCCTGCTGGGTGAGGGCTGGGAGGTTGCGGCTCTTATCCGGTCCGGATTTTCCGAAGAAGACAGCATGATCCGCGAAGCCATCAGCAAAGGCCAGCTGCGGGTATATAAAGCAGATCTGACGGACTTCAGCCAGCTGCGGCGGGTGCTTAACGAGGTCAATGGCAAAGAAGATCATATCGACGTTCTCTTCAACAATGCCGGGGGAAGCCTGCCCGAGCTGCGCTTCTCTCCACAAGAACGGGAGCTGCATTATGAGCTGCAAACGGTCGTGCCGTATATCGTATTCATGGAGCTGAAAGAGCTGCTGCAAAAAGGGGCCTTAAAAACGGTGGTGAACACCTCCTCTGTAGCTCTCCGTTACGCTAAACGCTTCAAGCCTGATGAATTGCCGCGCCCGGCAGGATTTAAAAAGCTGACCGGTCCCTATGCCACGACCAAGCTGGCCCTGTCGCTTTGGACCCGGGAGCTCGCCGCGCCGATGGCGGCAGAAGGGTTTCGTCTGATCAGCGTAGACCCTGGTTCCAATAACACCTTGAGAAAGACGAAAGACTCCGGGCTCCCTCCTGTTGTGAAGCTGTTGATGGGGCTGTTCTTTTCCCATCCGAGCCAAGGGGCCAACCTGTTGTGGGATGCGGCGTTCAAGGGAACCGGCTACCCGCCGGGCTCGTTTGTGGTGAAAGGACGGGCAGCGGATCTGCCATACGCAGAGACCGGCCCCAAAATTCTGAGCATGATGCAAACGATTTATGAGCAGGAATTTCAACCTGTCGCAAACTGAGTGAGAAAGCGTGTTCCAACAATCAGAGCGCTCATTTCCCTTGTACAGGAGAGCGGCCGGAATTACAGCTGGTTAATCGCGCTTGAAAAAAACTGCTTTGCAGCGAATCACACCCTTACCATACAAAAAGACCCGGTTAGTGCTGCTCTCATCGCAGGCTGACCGGGTATGCTTTTGTTAAAATATGCTTCTATTCATTCCAGATCAGTACACGAATCGGTGTTGGGTTGTAGGCGTTACATGGGTTGTTCAATTGCGGACAATTGCTGATAAGCACCATGGAACGGCAGCTGGATTGAACCTCCACGTAACAATCAGGTCCGGACACGCCGTCTTCGAACGTGAGTCCCCCCTCCGGTGTAACCGGCACATTCATGAAGAAGTTGATGTTCGGCGATAAATCACGCTTCCCGTACAAGTGGCCTTCCGGATGCATCGATAACTCCAGCATAAACGTATCCCGGCAGTTGTGCATGTAGCCCTTCTCATGCGCATATCGGACCGTGTTGCTCTGAGACGAGCATGAGCCCCCAAGCGTATCATGACGGCCGCAGGTATCCGCTACAATGCGGGCAAGTTCCTTGCCGGATTCAGCGAACAGCGAGGAGCCTGTCGTCAAATAAATGTTATTTTGCGCATTAATCGTTTGGACTGCACTGTAGTGATCCTCCGGATTATCCGCGTCGTATAACAGCGTATCCGCCGCCTGGTTCCCTTCCAAATCAACAATACGCAGCACTTGTCCCGGCTGCAGTTCATGCATCCAGCCCTGTCCTGCAGAAATAATCTTGTCGTAAACAGCCGCCTCGGCCATCCGGGGGCTTTCCACCCGATAAAATGCCTTCATACTTTTAACCCTCCTTCACTTTTTGTATATACTCAGCTTTGAAGCGCGTAGTAATTCCAGGTATTATCAAATGCCCGGCGGTTCTCTGGACGATAATTGACGCAGTGATCCTGGGAATCGACCGGCAGCGCAGGAAGCACTTCGATTTTGACCGGCACAGACGGATATTGCCCGCCAGGATCAAGCGGATGGGGAGTATTCGAAAAAATAACGAGAACGTCCATTTCTGTACGGAATGTAACGACTTGTCCAGCCAAGCAGTGGTTTTCAGCAAAATGCATATTTCCTTCTTCATCGCAGAACACCTTGGAGAACCAATTGACTACGGGTGACATGTCCCTGTTGCCAAGTCCGCTGCGCACCAGCTCCACCGCCAAATTTTCCTGGCCGCTGCGCAACCATTCGTTGCGCTGTTCCTGATAGCTGCTTGGCCCGTATTTTTCATCGGTTGAAGCACGCGTCGTATAACCTCCGAGCGGATCATGCCATCCCAGATCGTCTTGGACAATGCTCGCCAGCACCCGTCCATTGTCGCTCATCAGTACGTTTCCCTTCGTTAGATGCGCCGTGTGCTGGGCCTTCAACGTATCCGGCATGTTGTACCTCTCCGTCAAATCACGGGCATGATACATCAGCATCGAAACATTTGCTCCCTTGTCAAGAGCTGTCAGACGGACCAGCCTGCCTTTTCCGATCACGCCGGACCACTTCCCTCCCGGGTGCATCGTTTCACTCCAGATTACCTTCATGGTGGTTCACTCCTTTTCCCTGTGATTTACACCGAATATGAACGAAAAAACAATAAGGAGACATCTTGAGGCATGACGCCTTTCCGATATCTCCCAGGTTTTTGTCCTTCCGTGTAGTCTCGCTTTCGAGACCGTTTACTCTCGGACCAGACTCTGTTTCCAGACGGAACCCTAGTAAACTAAAAAACTATTCGGTTTACGTCGACGGACGTTATGTTAGATAACATAACAACAAATTCGTCCGCTTGTCAAACAATAAAAATTTTCCTTAGTTATAAAATAATTTTTATTTATCCTTTATCAATTACAACTGAACCGCCTTGAATCCAACTCTCCCTCCCTTTACTTCTTATCCAAAATCTTGATTTACCACTCATATTCAACGCTTCAATACAAATGCGAGCCCATTTTTTTGTGAAATCTTCACAAAAACCGATCAGTAAATCAGATTCATTCTGTAAATGAACAATAAAAATAATTCAGTTTATTTGTGATGTATTGACAGCTTTCGACAACAGGAACAATAATTAAGAGCATAATTTGATGTCAAATTAACTAACAAAAATCCATCAGAAACAAAAGAAGATTAACACCAAAGTTTTTTCGTGTCATAAATAATGACCTGAAATCCGATTCATTCTTTTAAAACCGCAGCTTGCGAATTTCATTAGAAAGGGGTTCACAGTTGGAGAAGCTGACCATTGCCACATTGAAGACTATGTATAAGAACAAAAAAACAACACCACAAGTCCTGATTCAGTCCATTATTGAAAGAGCGGAACAGAACCAGCATTTAAATATCTGGATCGTCCCTCCTTCCCTGTCATTCATTCAGCCTTATTTGGACGGTCTGATTGACAAAGATCCGGAGTATCACCCGCTCTGGGGAGTTCCTTTCGCGATTAAGGACAATATCGATCTGGCCGGGATACCCACTACAGCGGCATGTCCCGCTTACGTCTATACGCCCGAACAAAGCGCGGAAGTTGTTGCAAGGCTTATCGAGGCCGGGGCCATTCCGGTCGGCAAAACAAATCTGGACCAATTCGCCACAGGACTGGTCGGCACTCGAAGTCCTTACGGGGAGACGCATAACGCTCTGATACCCGAACTGATCAGCGGCGGCTCCAGCAGCGGCTCGGCGGTGGCGGTCGCCAGTGGACAAGCCGTCTTCTCGCTCGGCACTGACACGGCTGGCTCGGGACGCGTTCCTGCCGCATTGAACAGTCTCATCGGCTACAAAGCGTCGATTGGCGACTGGCCGGCGAAGGGGGTTGTACCGGCTTGCGCCACTCTCGATTGTGTGACCGTATTCACGTCCGCGCTTGAGGACGCCTATCTTGTCGATTCCGTCGTGCGCGGAGTAAAGGACAAAGATAACAGCTCCCACATTTACCCGACTATCGCTTCAAGCAAACCACGAAAACTACTGCTGCCGAAAGAGCCTCTCTTCTTTTACGGAGACTATCAGGACAGTTACCGGGCAGCCTGGGACAAAGCGGTCAAGCGTTTGGAGCAATGCGGAATTCCAATCGAATATATTGACTGCGATATTTTCAGTAAAGTATCCAGCATTCTGTATGACGGTCCCTGGATCGCCGAACGCTGGTCCGATTTAGGAGCATTTGTGAACTCGCATCCCGGCGAGATCTTCCCGGTGACGGAGCAAATTCTCCGCTCCTCGCTTGACCGGGGATATGATGCCGCCTCGGTATTTACGGCACTGCACCAGCTTCGCGAATACAAAGAGCAGACGGATCAGATGATGCAGGACGCCATTCTCGTGATGCCGACCTGTGGCGGAACATATACGCGGGAGCAGGTGGCGGCCTCCCCGATTTCCACGAACAGCGACATGGGCTATTACACCAACCATTGCAACCTGCTTGATTTAAGTGCTATTGCTCTCCCATCCGATTACGCGGATGAGCGACTGCCTTTTGGCATTACCATGTTCGCCATGAGGGGTCAGGACCGCATCCTCAAAGGTGCAGCCATCGAATTTATGAAGACCGATGCCATCGAACTGGCCGTGTGCGGCCTGCATATGCGGGGCTTCCCGCTGGAGAAGCAATTATTGGAATGCGGCGCCGCCTTCGTTCGGCCTGACCGAACAGCCCCCTGCTATCGCCTCATCCGACTGGATACAATCCCACCCAAGCCCGGCCTGATTCGTTCCGAGCTTGGAAGCTCTATTGATCTTGAAGTGTGGCGGATTCCCCTGCATCAACTGGGTGAATTCATTCGCAGAGTCCCTGCCCCCCTCGGACTTGGAAAAATAAAATTACAGAGCGGCAGCGAAATCACAGGCTTCATATGCGAGCCCTATGCCGAGATTGACGGAGAAGATATTACTCAATATGGCGGCTGGGCGGCCGCAGAGCGGAGCAGCAAGCCAGCGACGGGATAAACATTCACCAAAAGGAAAGAGAGCGAGAACCATGACAACTACCGGCACCTCCCCCGAGCATACGTCCATCGCCTTCCGGTGCAGAGACCTGTTTCATATGACATCTCTGCCCAATCTGAGACTGCTCGCGGGCGAAACTCGACTGGACAATATCATCAGCCGGGTCAACATCATGGAAGTTCCCGATATCCAGAACTGGGCACAAGCCAATGAATTCCTAGTAACAACGGCTTATTCGCACCACCACAATATGGATGCTTTTCTGGAGATTATTCCGAAGCTCGTCGAGCGGGGTGTAGCAGCGCTTGGGATTAAGCCCAAGCGGTTTATTACGGAAATTCCCCGGCAAATCATTGACTGTGCGGAAGCACATCAATTGCCGCTATTCGAGCTGCCGGAGTCAACAATCTTTTCCAATGTAGTCCGCGAGGTCATGGAGAAGGTCATTTCACTGGAGACGAGAAGTGTCCTGCTGCTGCAGCGTCGGCTTGAACAAGTATCCGAGTTGATGCTGCACGGACGGGAAATCCCGCAAATTATCGAAACGGTCGAGGACATGATTGGCAACCCGCTCTGCATTCTCGACGCCTTCAACCAGCTTATCGCTTCACCCCGTCATGAAGCCTATTTCCAACCGTTCCACAGCCGCTTGCAAAGCTTTGACTCCAAGTCGTCCCCTAGACACAGCGTGATTACGGTTCCGGAGAAGACCTCCCCGGAAGGCAGCGTCAACCTTCATGTGTTTAACCTTTGGGAAACGGAGAGAGATCCAGTGCTCGTATTGCTTGCCGAGAAGAATGGAGTATGCAGCGAGCTCGATTTATCCACCGTTTCCCGTATCCTGCTGCTGCTGAATATCAGATTAAGCGGAGAGAACACGTACAAGCTTGTTAAAGCCAAGTACTTTGATGATTTTTTGAAGGATTGGCTGGCAGGTGTCATCCCCAGCCCAGAGGATCTCGACATTAAAGGACAGCTTTACGGCTGCGCCAACCTCTCCTCCAAAAGCTACCGTGTAGCCATCGTCAAGTTTCATTCCGGTTCGCCGCCAGCTCCGGATGGCGCGTTGATCGCCGAGTTAAACCGCTCTACAGTAAATAACACCCTGTTTACCAGCATTGGCGGAAAGATCGTCGCGATCCTTCCGCAGCTTTCAGAGGGCGGCATATCGCTCTCACCGGAAGATGCCGAACGGCTCCTCCGCCAGATTGCGGATGCATGCGGTACGGACGCCTTCTCCTTATGCATCGGTGAATCCAGCGAGCCCATGTCCATGAACAAAGGCTATATCGACACGGAATACTTATATGTCGCGTCCTGTGTCAGCAAGGAACAGGTCAAGCTGATCACCTGGGAGCAGCTCGGTGTATATGCCATCTTGAGCCTGCTGCCCAAGCATCCGAACATCGATAAATTTCTGGAACGTTACATCAAACCCATGGTTTTATACGACGAAGCACATCATTCCAGTCTCATCCAGACACTGAAGGTCTATTTTCAAACGCGCTGCAACATTAAGCTTACCGCTCAGGCGATGTACACCCATTACAATACCGTCGTGTACCGTCTCGACAAAATCAAGTCTATGCTGGATATCTCGTTTGACGATCCGGATGCGCTGCTTCAGCTCCAGCTGGGCTTAAAGATCTATGAAATGGGAGAGTAGAGCAGACAACTTATGAAAGGGGATTTTTGAATGAACCATCGAAGCCTGTTTCGGATCCGCCGGGATATCCATCCGCGCCTGTTCAACTCCATTATGGCCACTACGTTTTTATTGCTGATTGTTCTGTGGTATGTAGGAAGCAATTTCTCTGGCATTGATTCGATCTTTCTTCCGACTCCGCAAGCAACCTTCTCTTACCTGTTCAAAACAATTCAGGACGGAAGCATCTGGCAGGACATCGGCATCAGCTGCTACCGCGTGTTGATGGGATTCCTGATCTCTGTCGTCATCGGTGTGCCACTGGGGCTTCTCTCCGGCACCTACAAGGTTGTGAACGCCGTTATGAAGCCGCTTATTGAATTTTTCCGCTACTTGCCGGTATCGGCTCTAATCCCGTTGATCATGGTATGGACCGGGGTCGGTGAGACCGCCAAAATCACGATCATTGTCATAGGCGCCGTTTTCTCCATGACGGCCATGATCGCGGATATTGTCAAGGGCATTCAAATTGACCTGATCAACACCGCTTATACGCTCGGTGCTTCACAAGGACAGGTCATTGGGCACGTGATCATTCCCGCCATCATGCCTAACGTCATGGATACGATGCGTATGGTGATGGGCTGGGCTTGGACGTATTTGATTATGGCAGAAATGCTTGCCTCCAGCTCCGGCCTTGGCTACAACATTATGATTGCGGAACGCTTCATGAAAACCTACATCATTTTTGGCGGTATATTCGTGATTGGCCTGCTCGGGCTGCTGTTCGACCGTATATTCGCCCTGATCAACAAGCGCCTTTTCCATTGGGCGGAGGATATCTAAAACAGCAATTTCGCAAAAGGGGGAACCTTCTATGCTGCAACAGGCGCCAAACGCAAAAATCTCCTGCAAAAACCTGAACAAAATTTACCGGTCCAAAAAATCAGAAACGTTCGCGTTGAAGGATATCAATATGGATATCGCAGACAATGAATTCATTAGTGTGGTTGGTCCTTCCGGCTGCGGTAAATCAACCCTGCTCCGCATCTTTGCTGGACTGGATGAAGCTACCACCGGTGACGTTATGGTGGATAACCGGATTATGACAGGACCCGGTGCGGACCGCGGCATGGTGTTCCAGGCTTATACGCTTTTTCCGTGGCTGACGGTAGAGAACAACATACGCTTTGGCTTGAAGGTTAAAAAGATGCCAAAAGCCGAAGCCGACCAGATTGTCGAGAAGTATTTGAAGCTCGTCGGCTTGACTGATTTCCGCCACAGGCTGCCAAAGGAGCTTTCCGGAGGCATGAAACAGCGTGTGGCTATCGCCAGGGCACTTGCGAACAGCCCCGAGGTGCTGCTTATGGATGAACCGTTCGGCGCACTTGATCCGGATACGAAGGGAAACATGCAGCTGCAGCTGCGCGAACTATGGGAGAAAGAAAAGCATACCGTCATCTTCATTACACATGACATCGAGGAAGCGGTCTTTCTGTCCCAACGAGTATACGTCATGAGCGCCCGCCCGGGACGAATTATTGCGGACATTCCGATTGATCTGCCTACCCGCCGTGATCTTGATTTGAAGGATACCCAGGAGTTCATTCAAATCCGGAAAAAGATTCACAGCCTGCTGCACTCCGGCGATTTCAGGAACGAGCTTCATGCGGCAACCTAATCTGATTTCAACCTTCCGCGAGGATGTGCCCTTTCTGAGGAGCTTCCTGCTGCTGTCTCTGCCGATTGGGCTGCAGAGTATGCTTACGAGCATAACGAATACGCTCAGCTCGTTGATGGTAGGTCAGCTCGGAGACCTGCAGGTATCCGCCACCACCCTGGCCGGTCAAATCTTTTTCATCTTGAACCTGATCATTGTCGGGATCGTCAGCGGAGCTACCATTTTTGTGTCGCAATATTACGGCAAGGGAGACTTGGAACAACTTAAAACCGCGTCTGCGCTTGCCTTTTCTCTCATCCTGGCCGTCAGCGGACTGTTTACGATCATTGGGCTGTGCTTTCCCCAGCAGGTGCTGAAAGTATTCTCTAATGAAAATGAAGTGGTCCTCCCGGCTGCGCATTACCTGCAGGTTGTCTGCCTGAGTTATTTGCCAACAGGAATGTCGCTCGCCTGCACCATGATTTTTCGCAATATTGGACAGCCGGGATTCCCGCTGCGCATTGCCGTCCTGACCATCTTCGTCGATGTAGTGCTCAGCTACGGGCTCATCTTCGGCGTCTATGGCCTTCCGGCTCTCGGTATTCAAGGTGCAGCTTGGGCAATTGTCGCTGCGAGAATGATTGAAATGCTCATCATGATGAGCGTGCTGTACAGCAAATTCAGGAGCTTTGCACCACGGATCAACGATTTGCTCTCAGCCAGAAAGCAGTTCCTGTCCGTCTTTTTCAGAACCTCCTTCCCGGTCATTATGAACGAGACGATATGGAGCATTGGCTACGCCTTGTACAGCGTAGTTTTCTACCATATGAGCTACACGGTAGGCGCGGCAGTAGGCATTGCCAAGGTGCTGGAGCAGCTGCTTATTGCCTTCTTTATCGGTGCCGGACAAGCGGCTGCGATCATTCTCGGCCAGACGATCGGTGAAGGCAGCCCGGAGAAAGCCCCCTACTACTCGAGGCGAATGGAGTCTTATACCGCCATACTCGGTGTTCTTACCGGCATTCTTATGGTCACGGGCGCACCGTTTATGCTCCAATTATATCAAGGAATTTCGGACGAAGTACGCAATAACATCATTCTCATAATTATTTATCTGGCTGCTATTATGCCCGTCAAAGGCATGAATTTCATCCACATCATGGGCACACTGCGAGCGGGTGGAGATACGAAGATGTGCTTCATCATTGATAATTTGACCCTTTGGTGCGTATCACTCCCGCTGACATTCCTGACTGGCTACACGCTTGGTCTCGGGATTGAAATTGTGTTTCTCTTCGTCATCATTGACGATCTTTGCAAATTCGCCCTTGTCCGGATCAGGATCCGGAGCAACAAATGGATTCGCAATCTGGTGAATTAACTTGCCGGATGATAATCAACTATAAAATTTTTGTATTGGAGGCGGAGAAACGATGAAAAAACAAAACAGACCCGGATTAATAAAAGCTGGAGCCACCCTTCTGCTATTGGTGACGATGGTGACCAGCTTGCTCGCATGCGGAAACAGTAATTCCGCGAGCGGGACGGCAAGTACAGGGGGCAGCAGTTCTGCAGAGGCCCAAGAACCTGTCGTTGTAAAAACGGCCTATGCGCCGTTTATCGGGGGCATCGGGGTATACGCAGTGAATGACAAGCAATTTGATCTGGCTCATAATGTGGATTTGCAGATCGGCGCCTTCGGCAACACTTCGCCGCTCATGAGCGTTATGACCGGGGATGTCGACATTGCTTTTACAACCCTTCAGTCCTACCTCATTTCGATTAACGCCCTGATTGAAGAAGGCTCCGATATTTCCAGTCTGCCGAAAATCGTTTATCTGCACAACGCTTCTACGGGAGCTGACGGGATTGTAGCCGATGCGAGCATTAAAACGGTTGCCGACTTGAAAGGAAAGTCCGTTACTGCCCAATACGGGGAAGTCACGCACTATATGCTGGCGAAGGCACTGTCAACGGCCGGACTTACGGTCGAAGATGTCAATCTTGTCGACATGGGGCCTGGCAAGGGAGGCTCTGCTTTTGTCGCAGGCAGCGTCGATGCCGCAACGACATTCGAGCCCTACCTGTCGCAAGGTACAACTGCCCGAAACGGCAACATTATCATCTCGACCGCAGACATGGAGAATACGATCCTAGACGTTATAGTCGTGTCCGCCAAGAACGCGGAAGAAAAACCGGAATGGCTGCAAAACACGCTTAAAGCAGTTGAGGATGCCACGCAGTATGTAGAAAGCGATCTTGATGCCGCCGCCGAGCTGACAGCCGACGATCTTCAGGTTAGCGCCGAGGAAGTAAAGACGATGTTCCCGACTGTTCACCTGTACACGCTGGAAGATAATCATGAGGGGATGGACGCTGGTGGATGGCTGTATGAAACGATGCAGGATGTCGTGAATTTCTATAATTCCATTGGTGTCATTAAAGAACCTTTTGACGTAAATGAGCTCGTGTCCACAGACTTCCTGTGGTGACAGAGGATCGAAAAATAACCATTCCTTTCACAGTAAGACCAAAAACATAAACGCGGGCCGGGCTGACGTTGTTTCACCGAATGGCCCGCACCCAACCATATTGGAGGCGGTAATTATGATTACGATTCCCGAGCATAGCGTATATATCCTCATCGACGTACAAAATTCCGATCCGGCCAAACATCCGCGTGGAATTCCGGAAAAACGGCTGGCCTACTTAAAAAATGTGGAGCGCGTCACCGAATATTTCCGGTCACGCGATGACGTGCCGATCATCCATATTCGCGAAATTCACCGCAAGGATCTGGTCGATTTCGGACGCGAGCTTGACGGGGCGGAGAACATCCACTGCGTCGAGGGCACTCCGGAAGCAACCTATTATGAGCCAACCGCCCCAATCGAAGGTGAATATACGATTGACAAGCGCCGGTACAGCGCCTTTTTCGGCACCGATCTTGAAATTCTGCTGCGCGGACTAAAAGCCGTGCATCTATTCTTGGTCGGAGGCATGACCGACATCTGTGTTCACTACACAGCCGTTGACGCGCATCAGTACAACTATCACGTTCACGTATTCAAAGAAGCCTGCGGTACGCCAAGCAGCGACGAAGTCGCACAGGCGGCCCTTGACAACATTGAGTATTTTCAAACCGGCTCCGTAATTTCCGTGGAAGACTTGTTCAATTAGTACCCCAGAAGGAGGAGACTTGTATGGCTAAAATACCTGAACATAGTGCGCTTCTTGTTATCGACATTCAAAACGATACGGAAAGCGACGCCATTCCCATCATGGAAGGCGGCACATGTATGCTGAACGCCCCGAAGGTTATTAAACATTTCCGTGAACTTCATTTACCGGTTATCCAAATCCGCGAGCTTCACCGCGCCGACCATAGCGATTTCGGACGCGAACTGGACGGTATAGAGAAGGTTCACTGTCTGGAGGGAACTCCAGCCGAAGAGTTTCATCCATCCACGGCGCCAATCGAAGGAGAGTATATTATTACAAAGCGCCGGTACAGCGCCTTCTTTGCGACTGATCTTGATCTGCTGCTCCGCTGCCTTGGTATTAAGCGCCTTTATCTGATCGGCGGCATGACCGACATCTGCGTCCGCTTCACCGCTGTGGATGCCCATCAGCATGATTACCATTTCCACGTCGTATCCGACGCCGTTATAGGTACAAGCCGGCAGGCTCACGACATGGCGTTGAAAAATATGGAATATCTGCAAACAGGCGCAAATATCACAACCGCAGACGTGCTTGCACTGATCTGTTAACCGGCATATGGAACATTCAAGAGAGCTTATACAGGCAGGTTGGAAACGGATTGCCGACCTTGTTGACTTGCGCCGGCAATCCATGACGGAGCTGAGCAATCGGATATGGGAACTGGCCGAAACGAAGTTCGAGGAATTCGAATCAGCCAAACTGCTGGCGGACAAGCTGGAGCAGGAAGGGCTTGTGGTCGAGCGGGGCATCGGCGGGCTGCCCACGGCATTTAAGGCCTCTTATGGGACTGGCCGCCCGGTTGTTGCGATACTCGGCGAATACGACGCCTTGGACGGCTTAAGCCAGAAAGCAGGTATAGCCTTTCAAGAAGCGATTTTGGAGAGAGGCAGCGGCCATGGATGCGGCCATCATTTGCTGGGAACGGGATCTTTGGCTGCAGTGCTTGCCCTGAAGACTTTTATGGAAGAAACCGGACTCTCCGGAACAATCCGCTATTACGGATGTCCAGCCGAGGAAGGCGGCTCCGGTAAAACATTTATGGTAAGAGAACGAGCTTTTGACGGTGTGGATGCGGCCCTGACCTGGCATCCGGGCTACAGCAATGCCGTCGTTTCCCAGACATCCTCGGCCAATTTTCAGATCCGCTACCGATTCCATGGACGAAGCTCCCATGCGGCGGCCAGTCCCCATACGGGAAGAAGCGCACTGGATGCGGTAGAGCTGATGAACGTAGGAGCCAATTATCTAAGGGAGCATGTTCCTCCGGAAGTGAAATTTCATTATGCCGTTACGGATACCGGCGGATTCTCTCCCAATGTCGTACAATCGACAGCAGAGGTCATGTATTTGATCCGTGCTCCGGAGGTGCCTCAGGTGGAGGATATTTACGCGAGGATTAACGATATCGCCAAGGGGGCTGCCCTCATGACGGGAACGGAGCCGCAGATTCACTTCGAGAAGGCTTGCTCCAACCTCATACCGAACGTGACACTGGAGCAGGTAATGTATCAATGCTTTGATGCCCTTGGGGTACCTGAGTTTACTGAGGAAGAGCAGAGTTACGCAAGCTCGATTGTATCGACACTGCAGCCAGAACATGACGTCCCGGAATTCAGCCTGCCGGCGACATTGGAGCCCTATGAGCCTGTGACGGGACGTATGCTCGGATCGACGGATGTCGCCGATGTCAGCTGGGTTGTTCCTACGGCTCAGCTGGAAACAGTATGCTATGCCGCCAATACGCCGTTTCACTCATGGCAGATGGTCGCGCAGGGCCAGTCAACAGCCAGCCACAAGGGTATGCTGCATGCTGCCAAAGTAATGGCAGCAACTGCAGCGGAATTACTTGCTCATCCGGATATCATCGAGGAGGCCAAATGTGAGCTGCAAAACCGGGGCGGCATGGAGGGTTACGTTTGCCCGATTCCCGCCCATATCCAACCAACTGTAAAGGTGTCCGGGGAAAGCCCAAAACTGACAAAATCATAGGTGGATCAATTATCGGAACAGGTGCCCCCCATTTCCTCAGAAGGGAGGGCACTTGTTCCATATACAGAGATAAAGACCTTTTTAGTTTAGGTGTGCTATTAGTTAGATGGCTCAACCGGCACTGTTGGCGCGGTTGTATCACTTTCAGCTGTCGGGTTTTTTTCAAGGGAAATAACTTCGCCGGTTTTGGAATTCACAAATGCGATGTAGACATCCACGTTGTCATCCTTACCTGCAACAAAGATATCGACAGTCTCACTGGCCTTACTGGTTTCACTGGATCCGATTTCTCCGTTATTAGCCAGTACTGCCCGCTGAGCTTCCACGATCTGAGCATCGGTGAAGGATACAAAATAAAACGTTCCTTCCATATCCTCTCTCGTGCAGAAGATCGGGAAAGACTTCATGCCGTCCAGGGATACATCAAATTTCTCTTCAAGCGCTTCCTTGGCAATGTCCACCGCTTTGTTCTCGCTCATATCCTCGCTTGTTTTCTCAGGGACGGCCGCGAAACCTAGAGCTTTGGCGGCAGGGACCGCAGGACGGAATTCGCCCTCGAACTCTGTTTGCTGATGCTGACCGGTCACCTTTACACTGGGAGCCGTATCATTGGCAAACGCATAGGTTGACAATACACCGTTTCCCGCGATTAAAGTAACTGCTGCTCCTACCGTCAGTGCTGTGGCGTAAAGCTTTTTTTTCATTTTTTCATACCTCCGACATAAAAGGATTGGGATTTCGTAGCTACAAGGCCATTATGAGGGGGGCGTATTATAGACTAGTGTTCGAGTTGTAACGAAGCTGTAAAAATAACGGACACCTTTGTATACTCGTGTTCTTTGGATTCAATGTGCAGCCGAGCATGATGGAGCCGGGCAATCTGACTGCAGATGGACAGCCCCAGCCCGATACCTCCCAGCGCCCTGGAACGGGATTTGTCCACGACATAGAAGGCTTCGGTAATTTTTTCGATGTCCTTGTCCGGGATGCCCTTTCCATAGTCCATGACCTCAATGAGGATACCCTGCTGCCGCGAATAGCCTTTTAGGTGGATTTCCCCTCCGTTGTCAGAAGCCTTAATGCTGTTTTCAACCAAATTCATCAGCAGTGTCTGCAGGAGGATGGGATCTCCGTATATCCTCTCTGCCACGCACTCCTTCACCAGTGTGATCTGTTTTGCCTCCAAGTAATGCCGTTCCATCTGTTCCACATAAGCAAACAAGGCTTCAATCTCCACAGGCTGCAAACTAATCTCCTCGTTCTTCAAATACAGCAGCTCCATCAATTTTCCCGACAGCAAATCCAGCCGGGCCACATGCTCATGAATGTAATCAACCGCCATCCTGCGGTCTTCCTCCGTGCTGTTGGCATGATTTAAAAACTCGCTGTACCCCTTGATCGCCGTAATCGGCGTCTTCAGCTCATGAGTCAGGTTATTGATGAAGGTTTCCTTGTCTTCGTTCGCTTTTTGAATCGTTTCAATATTCGTGGACACCGCATCCACCATTTTGTTGAAATCCCCAGCCAATTCGGCAATTTCGTCGCTTCCGCTGACCTTAACTCTTTGTTGATAAGCTCCGGCAGCGATGTCCCTTACCCCTTTGTTAAGATTTCGAATCGGGACGGTCAGCCGGAACAGCAGCAGAATGAGCACGACGGATAAAACCACGGAAATGACCACACTCAAGGCAATAAAATAGCTGATCAGCGTATTGTAATAATCCTGCAAATAAGCGGAGCTCCTGGATATGACCAGCTTGAGCCCGTTAAACTCCATGCTGCCGCCCACGAAAATCCACAGTTTCCCGTCGAGCTTCCTGTATACAGCTTCGCGCTGTTCCCCCTGCAGCTCTTCCCGCATGCCCGCAAATTGATAGGCATTGGAAAAGACCAGCCGATCCCCGTCATACACCTCAGTCAGGATGCCCTCTTCATAATAATTTTGGGCGATCCCGGGAATAACGATCTCATAGTCCATACTGCCGGTATTGCTGGCAAAAGCCTGCAGGATGTAGCTTAACGTTTGCTCAATGCTCTCATATTCGCTTACACCTCTGGACATATCCATCTGCTCGTTTAATTGGTAGCTTTTTTGCAGCAAGGCGTAGGCCCCGATATCAAAAGCGATCAAGAAAACCAGCAGCACACACAAATACGTTTTCTGCCAAAATTTCACCTTTACACCTCTAGCCTGTAACCGTATTTGTACACCGTCTTGATGTGGTGCTCCCAGTTCAGCTTTTTTCGCAGCCGCTGAATATGCACGTCCACGGTTCTCGTTTCCCCATAAAAATCAAAACCCCAGGTCTGCTCGATGATCTTTTCACGGGAAAGCGCGATATTTTTGTTTTGAATGAGAAAGTCGAGCAGTTGAAACTCTTTATTGGTCATCTCCACGACCTGTCCGTTCACCGTGACGATATGCTTGTCCAGATCCACTGTCGTCCCGTCCAGACTGAATTCACTTGTGTTCTTCTGGTTTCGGCGCAGCACCACATGAATCCGGGCGATCAGCTCCACCGCCTCAAACGGTTTGACGATATAATCCTCCGCCCCTATCTCCAGGCCGTGCACTTTATCTGAAACGGCATTTCGCGCTGTCAGGAAAATCACAGGAATGCCCCGTTTCACAAAGCTTCCCACGAGATTAAATCCATCTCTGCCCGGAAGCATCACGTCCAGAATGACCAGATCAATCCGCGTTTCATTTAACAGCCCCGGGATTTGCTCGCCGCTGTACAATTGAACGTACTCATGCCCTACCATTTTCAGATTCACAGCAATCAAGTCATTGATTGCCTTCTCATCATCGACGATCAAAATTTTGGCCATCATATCACACTCCACCGCCATAATATCAAATCAGCGATTGAAAGTTATTATAGAGTTGTAAATTTTTTGGGAATGTGGTCCAGAGAAAGCATATATTCATCTACCAGTGATGCCGCGAAGCAGCGTGAAAGTCTGAATCTAAAAAAAGAGCCTGAACTTGTCAGACTCTTGAATATGATGCTTATTCTTTTACTAGTCCACGAACAAAAGCCTCGAAGCTGGATGCAAGCCGAGTGATTTTGGAATTGTTCTCCTTATTAACATGGACAACCTCCGGTTCGCCGTCATTGCCGGATTCGCGGTAATCCAGCATGACTACCTCGGATTCGGAAGGGCAGTCACAGATGATCACGCCAAATTCCGGGTAGCCCTCCTGCTCAATTCTGAAGCGGCTGCCCGCTTCTCCGCACAGCGAATGCTTTTTCTCCCGTCCAATGCCGAGAATGCCAGAAATGATAATATGCTCATTCTCGCCTGAGACCGGATCAGCCACAGGGAAGCTGCGGCTGCGGGGGATGCCCCCGTTATGCTGCTTCATCATCTGAACATAAGAGGCGGGCAACCTAAAGACGAGCTCTTCTTCCACAGAAGCGATCTGCTCATCGGTCGGCGGGGCCATCACATATTGTCTAATCGCCAGGTCACTGTCCTCCCAGAAGTCCGTGAAATCAACCTCCGATTCCAGCGCAGCTTCAGGTGTGCCATCAGCATAGGCGGAGACACGGGCACGAACATCGGCAGGGTCTGGGGCCGCTTCTTCCACCGGCTGCTGCGGCATCTTATCCCGGATCAACTCCAGAAACTCCTGAATTTCCTCATCCCCGGGCTCCAACCGGTCTGCCGCTTCGAACGCACACAGAGCCTCTTCATATCGATCCAGATAATAGTAGGCAAAACCTATACGATACTGCCATAATGGGTCCACTTTACCCTCATCCGCCACAGACAGGAACTGCTCGACCGCCTCTTCATAGCGCTCCAGATTATTCAACGCCCTGCCCAAATGGTTGGTCAGCTCATAATCCCTTTCCTCCGCAGGAATGCCCATCACGGCATTTACGATTTCCTCGAATTCATCCTCTTCATGCCACGCTTCCAGCTTTGGCAACAGCTCGTCCTGCATCCACTCGGCCTCCTAGTTTCGTTCTTTGTACAATTTTAACATTTCCGGCGGCCCCATCTCCAGCCTGCAAAGCATATATAATGGCTTTCACTTCTCTCTATCATACCCTTAGTCTGGCAGGAGAGCGGCTATTTAAGGACAAGCGGTAAAAAAATATCGTCCACAATTTCTGTAATGATTTGTTCAGATAACTCCTCATGGGTGACAAGCACTTCGTAACGAATCAAATCAAAGGGAAGGGATATAACTCTCTCTTTCATGGTTTGCAGAGTCACCTCTCCCCGTGCCTCAGCATTTTTCAATATCGTCTTCATAGCCAGGGTCAGCTTGTCCTCCTTGCTTCGACTCACCGTTTGCGGCAGAGAAGAAATGATCTCCTTATCCGGATCATCGACCAGAATGCCGTGTATCGTTTCAGAACCGATCGCTCGCATAGCAGCCGCTATTCCGTTAAGCAAAGTGATCACATCACTACGCAGTTCACCTGTGTCGGGAGCTTCAAGGGAAGGTCTTGGCACAAATTTGACGGCTGCGGCGACGATAAGCTTGGTTTTATTGGGCCAGCGGCGGTATACCGCATTTTTGTTGGTTTTCGCTCTTGTGGCAACTGCATCTATAGACAGACGGGCATAACCAACCTCCTGCAGCTCGTCCCAAGCGGCCTGCAAAATTGCATTCTCCAGAACCTCTCCGCGCCGCCGTGTCGCTGTATTCCGGACCTCGTCCTGTGGCGGTTCGGGAGCTGCGGAGCTCTCATTTCTATTTCTCTCCATCCTTATTTCCCCCTATTTCAAAATATTTCCATTCACTTCGAACATTTTTACATTTGCATTTCTGATGAATCTATAATAACATCGATTTAGGATACTTGTAGTACCTTATTATAAAAAACAAAGAGAGGTGCTTTAACAATGACTGATAAATCAATCTCCCGGGCTTCCGGAAAAACGGTACTGATCTCCGGCGCAAGTATTGCCGGTCCCACTCTTGCCTATTGGTTGTGTAAATATGGCTTTGATGTCACCGTGGTCGAACGCTCGCAGACGATTCGGGGCGGCGGCTATCCCATCGATGTGCGGGGAACGGCGATCGACGTGGTCGAGCAAATGGGATTACTTCCGCAGCTTCAGGAAGCCCATATCCATTCGAAGAAGATTTCTTTTATCCATACCGACGGCAGTATTGCCGGTGCAATTAAACCAGAGGATATCTCCGGCGGAGTAGAGGAACGGGACATCGAACTGCCGCGCGGCAGACTAACCGAGTTACTGTACGATCTGACAAAACAGCAGCCGGTCCGCTACCAGTTCAATGATTCCATCGCCATCCTGAACGATGACGGCAGCGGTGTAGATGTCACCTTCAAGAGCGGCAAAAGCGGCAGATATGACATCGTCATCGGGGCGGATGGCTTGCATTCGAATACGCGCCGGCTCGTGTTCGGTCAGGAGGAGCCGTTCACCCGATACCTCGGTTACTGTTTTAACGGTTTTACCGTTCCGAATGATCTCGGTCTGTCCCATGAGTCTATTGTCTACGCCACACCAGGGCGGTATGCGATATTGTCGGCCGCTCGCGACAGCGACACACTGCATGCTTTCCTGAACTTCGCGTCCGAGAAACCACCGATCTCAGATCGGCATGATGCCGACCAGCAGCGCAGGCTGACTGCAGAGATGTTTGCCGGGCACGGCTGGGAAGTTCCCCGGCTTGTACAGGCGATGATGGAAGCGGACGATCTGTATTACGACGTTGTCGCTCAAATTCACATGCCCCATTGGTCGGCAGGCCGCATAGCGCTGGTGGGCGATTCCGCCTTCGCACCCTCTTTCCTGACCGGACAGGGAACAAGTCTTGCGCTGGTGGGCGCGTATGTTCTGGCCGGCGAGCTGGCTTCCCATGATGAGCCCGAAGAGGCTTTTGCAGCCTATGAAGAACGCATGCGCCCGTTTGCTGAAGCTAATCAGGCCTTGGTTGATAGCGGTGCAGCCTTCCTCTTCCCACGCACCAATGAGGAGCTCGATGCCCGCAATCAGGCGCTCGCTACCGTCCAGTCATCAGCTCGGGACAGCATGCCTGGGGATGAATCCAGAGACGTTCACAGCTCACTTCGCCTGCCTGATTACCCTGTAAAGTAAACATTTTTAAGAAAAACGTCTATCGACATACATTCAAAGAAACCAGGCTGCGCTTGGCGGAAGTTTTGCTTGGAATCAACCTCTACCTTCTACCTGACACGTTCATTGGATCGTTCTGTTCCCATCGGACAGGTGCTCCATGAACGTCTTTTTGTTTATCCATAGCCAAAGCAGTGGCAGCAGCTTATAGAAATTGTGGTTCATTAAAATACAGACAGGCGTTATAATCTGGAGTGGGTGGCAAAATTCTGAAAACAACGTGGGGGATCATGTCAACCACTCAAATTATTCAGATAGGGGAAGAACACATTTGGCCTACACCATTAGCAATTTAAAAGAAAACAAAAATGTTGTGATCAAGGAACAGCTTGGCGGTTTTTCGGTCATCGAATACAAGGAGGACTTGAGCAGCACGACGCTCGCAGAGGCACAGTCCAACTTCTTCATGAGCCAATCCAACATGCGCAGCAAACAGCTCATGATCGAGCTCAACAACAACGAAATTATTTTGAATGCAGGGGCAATGCAGTACATGGTCGGAAATATCGAAATAATCTCAGGCGTTAAAGGCGTAGGGGGACTGATGAGGAATCTCGTATCCAGTGCAGTGACTGGAACCAGTGCCATCAAACCGCTCTATAGAGGAACCGGTACGATCTTGACTGAGATTACCTATAAATACATATGGCTAATTGATATAGACTACGATCATATTGTGATGGAGGATGGAATTTTCCTTGCATGTGAAAGCTCGCTTCAGCTCGCGGTGACCGCGCGCAAAACGCTGTCCTCGGCAGCATTAGGCGGAGAGGGAATGTTCAATCTAAGTGCCAGAGGCAAAGGAATTCTGGCTGTAGAGGCGCCGATTCCCACCGAAGAGGCAGTGGTCATCGAGTTGCATAATGACGTGCTGAAGGTGGACGGCAACTTTGCCATGATGTGGTCTGACTCACTGGACTTTACGGTCGAGAAATCCAGCAAAACCCGCTTGGGGTCTGCCATGTCGGGAGAAGGGCTGGTCAACGTATACCGAGGAACAGGTATGGTCTGGCTGGCTCCGCAGACTCCATACACGAACATTATATTCCAGTCTAATGTGCCATTTTCATCTGGAGCTCGCTGACTGGATATGCTAAGAGAAAAGTACTCCGAATATTCGAGGATGTGCCTGCTGATTTTACCAAGGTGGTGACATATATGAAAACAACTCGATCTACATCCGCATTGGGCGAGTTCATCAAATCACGCAGGGAACGGCTTCAGCCTGAAGAAGCGGGGATTGACCCGCTGCCGGGACGGAGGCGCACCCCCGGGCTGCGCAGGGAAGAAGTAGCCTATCTCGCCAATATCAGTGTGACTTATTATACCTGGCTGGAGCAGGGCCGGGAAACGAACCCGTCACCAGAGGTGCTACTGAATATCGGCAACGCGCTCCAGCTGGACGAGGATGAGCAGAAACATCTGTTTGATCTGGCAAATGTCGACCCGGCGAGCGCAGGTGCTGAGCTGAACAGCGGAGAGCCGGATATCGGATTTTTGCAAACTGTTGTAGATCAGCTGCATTATCCTTCTTTCATCACGGATGCAGGCACAGATGTGATCGTCTGGAATCGGGCGGCAGAGCTGATTGTAGCAGATTTCGGCAGTCTGCCGGAGAGCGAACGGTATATGATAAACATTACGTTTCTGCATCCGGATTACCGTGAACGACTGGTGAACTGGGAGGGCTTTGCCCGTTACACCGCAGCGGTGATGCGTGCCAGCTTCGACCGTTACAAAGAAAACCCGCTCTATATGGAACGGTTCGAACGTTTGAGACGGGAAAGCGAAGAATTTAATTATTACTGGGATCTCTATGAAATTAAGCAAAAAAGTGTAGCAACCTCATTATTTCGCCTTCCCAACGGACAGGAGATGGAGTTCGTAATCCATTCCGCAGGAGTGATTGATGGCAATCCGGACTTGCACTGGTGCTTTTTTGTTCCGGTACCCGGCACGGACACGGAAGAGAGGCTGCTGCGTGTTCTGGGGGAAGGCTCGGCACTTTAATAGAGCAATTGTTACCGTAATCTCTGATGAACCAGTTGATATTTTACCCATGAGCGATCCTTAATAGCACTCTCCGTTCAGCGGTTCAATGGTCCGATTGATCCTTCCATCTTGATGACCCCTGCTCTGCCTTTGAGTTGCCTTCCCTTTCGGATTTGACGTATGCTTTGAAGAGAGACTTCTGTGGGAAAGGGGCTTGTGCCATGACGAAGGAAAGCCGAATTATTGACGGTAATTCGCCGGATCTGATCACGGAAGCCGACGAAAAGCAATCGATCCTCAATATTGAAGAAGAATGCGACATCAATATTGGAGAAACAATCCGCGTGCTTGGCGGAAAATGGAAACTGTCGATACTATATGAATTGGTTGATGGCCATACCCATCGGTTCAATGAGCTGCGGCGCGCGCTTCCGGGAATATCGCAAAAAATGCTGACACAGCAGCTGCGCGAGCTGGAAGAAGACGGATTGGTTATCCGGAATGTTATTCCGGATAACCCCCCTAAGGTAGAGTACTCCATGGCTCCTTACGGGGATACGCTGGTTCCAATGTTTGACGCCATGTTTGAATGGGGTTCCAACCACCGCAGGCGTAAAGCCCAATCCGAAAAGCTCTCAGGAAAACCATCCTGAGAGCTTTTTAATACTGCTTATTTTTCACTATCCAGCAATGCCATCTGATGCTTATCATAGCGATCCCCCGCCACATCCCTGGGATCAAATAAACTGCCTACGGCCTGCAGTTCTTCAGAGGTAAGATCGATTTCCGCTGCCCGCAACGCATCGTCCAACTGGGGCCGTTTGCGGGCGCCAATCAGCGGAATAATGTCCTCCCCTTGTCCGAGCACCCAAGCGATCGCCATCTGCGCAACATTCATTCCGCGTACTTCAGCCACTTTGCGCAGCTTCTCCACAAGCTCTAGATTACGCTCCAAATTATCCCCCTGGAAGCGCGGGCCAGACACCCGGAAATCACCCGGATTGGCGGAGCGCTCCTTCGTCCATGTTCCACTCAGGAGTCCACGGTCCAGAACTCCGTAGGGATTCAGCGAGATCCCCAGCTCACGTAATACGGGCAGGATCTCCCGTTCAATGCCGCGACTGAAGAGTGAATACTCAATTTGCAGCCAGGAGATCGGGTGCACGGCATGCGCCCGGCGGATCGTGTCTGCGCCTGCCTCGGACAGTCCAATATGCCGCACATAACCTGCCTGTACCATTTCAGCAACCGCGCCAACCGTCTCTTCGATCGGCACATTTGGATCCAGCCGGGCAGGCTGGTACAAATCGATATAATCGGTGTTCAAGCGCTGCAGCGTCATGGTCAGAAAATTCTTCACGGACGCCGGCCGGCCGTCGACACCGCCAAAACCGCCTTGGGGATCGCGCAAAACACCAAATTTCACGGCGATAAAAGCCTGCTCGCGCTTACGCCCTTGCAGCGCTTCGCTGATCAGCATTTCATTATGACCGGACCCGTAGAAATCTCCAGTATCCAGCAGCGTAATACCTGCCTCCATCGCGGCATGGATTGTTGCAATGCTCTCCTGCCGATCAGCATTTCCATACACGCCCGACGACATCCCCATGCAGCCCAGCCCGACGGCTGACAATTCCACGTTGCTATTTCCAAGTTTGCGTGTGCGCATCCTTTTGTCCTCCAAGATTATAATTCTAATCGCGATTAGTTCAACCCGGGTATGGTCCCAGTATAAAACCCGCATCAGACTCCCACAAGGAGGCACTATTTCTTCATCTGGTAACATTCAGGTGACTTACTGCAGATTCCTAAGCACGTACAACAAACAAAAGTAATGCCACAGGTACGCGAAAGGAGCTGACCATTATCACTCGGCCAGCTCCTTGCCCTATTTCTCTGTTCAATTGAACGGATAGTCTGCCACAACAACACCATCCACCCAAGGACCGATGTTCTGCAATAGCTGCAGATGAAGCGGATGCTGCCCATAATCCCGGCAGGCCTGCTGATCCTCGAACGTTACCCGAATGGCCAGAGAATATCCGTGTGTATTCTCTGTCTCCTCCGATACATTGATCCCGGCGCTAAGATCAACGATGCCCGGAATGGATGCCTTGAAGGAATTTACGGTTTTCAGAGCATCTTCATGGTCGAGGACCGTGCCGTTGTGCTCCTTGAATTTCAATAGAACGATATGTTCATACATGGTTTGCAGCCTCCCTGTCTATATTAGAAAAAAGTGAATCTTGATTTCATTCCTGCAGATCACATAATCTATTTTATATACAATAAGTATAATCAGGAAGAGATCCAGCGATCCTGGGATTGCGAATCCCACTCTTCCTTCGGATAGGAGGCATACCAGCATGGCCAATATTCCGCTGGACAGACACCAGGAATTAGCCCGTTTCTTGCGAATACGGCGGGAACGGATTACACCCGGACAGGTTGGGCTGCCGGACAACGGCCGCAGACGTACTCCTGGACTTCGCCGGAGTGAAGTCGCGATGCTGGCTGACGTGGGGCTGGACTGGTATACCTACCTGGAGCAGGGCCGCCATATCAACGTCTCCGACGAGATTCTTGGGCGAATAGCCGAAGTGCTCATGCTGGATGCGCCGGAACGAAACTATCTGTTTTATCTGGCCCGCAAGCGCCCTCCTATTGAGGAAACAAAATCGGCTTCCCAGGTTACTCCTGCCCTGCAGGGCTTTCTGGACAGCCTCGGAACCTCCCCTGCAAACGTCATGGATTCCCGCATGAACATCATTGCATGGAACCCGGCCTACTGTGCCATAAACGGCAACCTTGCAGCCTTAACCGACCAGGAACGGAATTTTGTATGGATGACCTTCACATCCGAACGCTTCCGCTACATCAAAGGAGAAGAATGGGAGCAACATGCGCGGCGGATTGCGGCTCAATTCCACGCCGGGTTTGCCCGGCACGTTGATGATCCCTGGTGGTCCGAGCAGTTCAATGCTTTATCCCAAATCAGTCCGGAGTTTCGTGAGTTTTGGGAAGCTCATGATGTGCTGGATGCCATTGATGCCCCCAAAACTCTTCGGTGTCCCAACGCCGGCATGTTAAATTTTGACCATGTGTCCTTTCAGTATCTGGAGGATCCAAGCTTGACGGTATCCATACATGTTCCTCATCAGGATGGCACCATCGAAAAAATGCAGCGGCTCCTGAGCGACTATGAACTAAAGAGCAAGGAACGGCATGCGCTCTCTACCTGATTTAATATCTGGTGACAACTAAAAAAGGGTGTGGATTAGCGGCCTAATTCACACCCTTTCAGTTACAACAATTTAGGTTTTACCATGGAAGCTGGTCATCCATGTAAAAGAATCCGCCCGTCGGCCCATCCTCAGGCAGGGTCGCCAAGCGAACCGCCGTTTTTGCTCCATCCTCCACGGACAATTCCGCCTTTTCTCCACCCATGCGGGTTTTGACAAGGCCTGGATGCACGGAATTGATCTTCAGACTCGTGTCTTTCGTTTGTTGCGCCCAGTAGGCGGTCAGCATGTTCAAGGCCGCCTTTGAAGCAGAATAGGCCGGGGTGCCGATCCGCTGCACAAGCTCATTGGAGAGCATGAACTGGATGGAGCCCAAGGCGCTGCTCTGGTTGACGACTCTGCCCGCCTCACTCTTCAATAACAGCGGCAGGAGCGCTTCTGTAATATAGAAAGGCGCAAACGTATTTACCTCAAACGTATCCCTGAACGCATCCCCGTCGTATTCCATTTTTTCCGCATGGATACCCGCATTATTGACCAAAACATCCAACCGGCCGTAAGTATCTTCAATAAATCGGGCCATCTCCGCGATGTGGGTGGCATTCGTAACCTCAAGCTCTACGCCAACCGCTTGCAGGCCTTCCTGTTTCAGTTCCGCCGCCGCCTCATCCGCTGCCGCTTTCGTGCGTGCGGTAACCAATACGGTCATGCCCTGTTGGCCCAACTGTCTTGCAACTTCCAGTCCCAGTCCTTTGCTTGCACCAGTGATTAACGCGATTTTGTTTGTCATGATTCCCATTCCTCCTATTTTCGATTAAAAGCCTTCAAGAACCACTTTGCCGACCGTCCGGCCCGTTTCCAGCATGGCGTGTGCCTTGCGCAAATTTTCCGCATTAATCGGTGCAAGCTTTTGGGCTGCGGTCGTCCGGATAACACCCCGATCTACGAGCCGCGCCACTTCATTCAGCAGCTTGTGCTGCTCGATCATGTCCGCAGTTTGAAACATCGAGCGGGTAAACATGAACTCCCATACAAACGTTGCGCTCTTGTTCATCAGCAGTGTCAGATTCAGCGCTTCGTCAGTCTCCACAATAGAACAGATTTTCCCCTGTGGCGCAATTGCTTCGGCCATGTTCTGCCAATGCTTCTCTGTGCTGTGGAGACAGAATGTATAGTCCGCCTGATCGATCCCTAACGCCTTAAGCTGCGGAACGAAGGGCTCGAAATGGTTGATGACGTAATCCGCGCCCAGCTCCTTCACCCACTCGGCGGATTCCGGACGGGAGGCCGTGCCAATCACCGTCAGCCCGGCATATTTGGCCAGCTGAACAGCAATTGACCCGACACCACCACTGGCGCCGACAATCAGAAGGGTCTTGCCGGCATTTCGGGATGGATCCATCGGCACACCCAGCCGGTCAAACAATCCCTCCCAGGCCGTAATCGAGGTTAACGGCAATGCCGCCGCCTGAGCAAAATCGATGCTGGACGGCTTCGCACCAACGATCCGTTCGTCGATGAGATGAAACTCGCTGTTTCCTCCAGGCCGCACAATGCTGCCGGCGTAAAAGACCTCATCGCCTGGTTTAAACAACGTGCTGTCCGGCCCGACCTGCTCGACCACCCCCGCAACGTCCCAGCCGAGCACTTTAAGCTCGCTCTCGACCCGATCCTTCGGGGACCGCACTTTGTAATCCACCGGGTTGACGGAGATGGCCTTTACTTTCACAAGCAAATCCTTTCCCGTTGGAACCGGCTTTTCCAGTACGGCGTCAACGAGACTCTCCGGATGCTCAATCGGTAAATATTTGAACAGCCCAACCGCTTTCATGGTTTCTTTCGTCATGGATAAACACTCCTTCGGAATCTTGTCTTTTTCGAGAACGATCATTCTACATAGACCAAACGATTAGTTTGGAGAAAAAGCAACCAACCGGAAATTGAGAATGACCATTCTAATAAGTTTAAAAAAAATAATTTGCGCCGCCTTATGGCTCCAGGATTTGCATCGTCATTTCAGCAATCCGCCAAAGCTTCTCTTTCGGAACCGAAGTCCGCGTCATGACTCTAATCCCCGTCACAGCATTATGAAGATACTCTGCCAATTCCATGGCTTCGTATTTTTTTGTGAATTCGCCGGAATGCTGCCCCCAGGATACGATTTCCGCAAACAACCTTTCTGTATCTGTAAATACTTTTACAGCCTTTGCGTCAACGTCCGCATCCCGCGCCGCCATTTCGACGGCCGAATTTACACACATGCAGCCTGGCGGCGAATCCTCCTCGCCGTTAATGATGAAGCTGAACACGGATTGGAGTGCTTCCTTGGCCGTCTCGGACTGCTTAACCCCCGCCGCCATTCTGGTGCCGATTCGCTCTCTGAACCGATCCATCGCTTTGAGGAACAAGGTGTGTTTATCGGTAAAGGTATCGTAGAGACTTCTGCGATGAATTCCCATATGCTCGACAAGATCATTCATCGAGGTCTTCTCGTATCCTTGCTCCCAGAACAGCTTCATGGCCTTCTCCAAAACTTCGTTCTCTTCAAATTCTTTGCTTCTGGCCATTTCATTTCCCTCCTGAAGCGATCATAGCATATTGAGAATGACCAGTAAAGAATTATTTTTACCGATCGTTCTCAAATTAAGTGTGGGCATATTCTATTGATTCTAGGCAGCTCGTATTGTCCACCAAAAAGGCAGGACTCTCACTAATGAGAGCCCTGCCCTTGGGGTAAAGAACAAGCAGATTAATTCCGCAGACGATTCTCGTTGTTAGAAGGCCCGAAGGCTCTAGCGTCCGGAATCTCAAAAGACATGGTTGTTCCTTCGCCGCGTTTGCTTACGATGGACAATCCCCGCCCGTATAACTGCTTTAATCGCCGATTTGTATTGATAATGCCGATGCCGCCTTTTTCACTAACCGCGGTGCTTAGCAGCCTGTCCACCTGCTCCTGATCCATGCCTTTTCCGTTGTCGATGACTTCAACAAGAGTACAGTCGTTCCGGCGTGAAATGGAAATTCGCACTGTCCCTCCTGCCTGCTGGCTCAAGAGGCCGTGGTTCACGGCATTTTCCACCAAAGGCTGAATCGTGAGCGGAGGGAGATACAAGCGAATGCCTGGCTCTACCTCCCATTCAATCGACAGCCGGTCACCAAACCGCACTTTTTCGATATACAGATAGGCTTTGACTAACTCCAGTTCATGAGACAGGTCAACCAGTCTGCCCGTGTTGAGAGAATTAAAGCTGATCCGCAAATAGGAAGCAAAGGCTTCGCCCAGTTTGATCATCCTATCCGTATCGATCTCACCTAACGCCATCAGCGAATTTAGCGTGTTAAACAGAAAATGCGGCTGAATTTGCGCCTGTAAATAAGCGGCTTCCATACGCAACCGCTCATGAACGGATTGCCTTAATGTGACCAAGGCTCGAATCCGGTATTTCAGCTCCAGCGCATCTACGGGTTTGGTGACATAATCACTCGCTCCCGCCGAGAAACCTGTGTAAATATCGGCCGGCTGGCTGCGGGCGGTAAGCAGCAGGATGGGAAGCTCCGACATAGGGAACTGTTCCCTTACGTTCCGGGTCAATTCGTATCCGGACATGTTCGGCATCATCACATCGGCGATGAGCAAATCCCACTGCTGCGTGCCCAGCAATTCCAACGCTTCCTGACCTGATTGCGCCGTCACGATGACATAAGGCTCTGTCGACAGAATGCTGACCAGCACTTTCAGATTGATCGGATCATCGTCAACAGCAAGAATACGGACCCTGCTCTCTTCCAAGAGCGGCGGAGACATCGCTGCGGAGGCTTCCTTGTCCCCAACGTTCAAATCGGGGAATAGAAAACCTGCAGTCGTCTCATCCCCTCTTGCCATCTCCTGCACTGTAGAAATGGACATTTGCGGCACGGAAAGTGCAGACTCATCCGCCACGGGCAGATCAAAGCTGAAAACAGACCCTTCGCCGGGCTCGGAGCGAACCGTCAATGTGCCGCCGTGCAGCTCAATGAGCTGCTTGCTGATGCTTAGCCCCAGTCCGATTCCCTGCCCGTCATTGACTCCATAAGCACCACGCTCATAAGGAAGAAAGACACGTGCACGGGTTGCTTCATCCATGCCTATCCCGGTATCGGCGATATGTACATGTACTCGCCCCTCCCCTATTTCGACCGACACGGAGACCGTCCCTTCTTCTGTGTATTTCAGGGCGTTGTGCAGCAAGTTATAAAACACCTGCACCAGCCTCTTTTCATCGGCCAGAACGGGAGGAATTACTTCCGGTATATCCATATGCAGGCTGACCGGCTTGGCTTCTGCCATATACTGCAGCATGGAGAGGATGCCTGGTACGATGGACTGTATTTTCAAGGGTTCCTTCTGCAGCACAAGACGATGCTCCTTAAGCCGGACCACATCGAGAAGATCGCCAAGCAGATGGGACATCCGCCTGCTGATCGTAATAAGCAGCTGCATATCATCAAGACTGTTTTTCTCCAGCCTGTCTTTTTCCTTGGCGACCACATGATGGGCGATATTCATAATGCCGTGCAGCGGAGTCCGCAGCTCATGCGAGGTATTGGCCAGGAATTGGTCCTTGATCCGGTCGGCCTCTTTCAGCTTTTCGTTCAGTTCAATATTTTCCCTGGATTGCCGGAAATACTGCTTGAACCAATAAGAAGCAAAACCGATAATCGCTATAGCCAGGTCGATCGGATAATAGACGGTGGTTACATCTCTGAAAGCCTCTGCCGTACTCCAGATAAAATTAGAAATGATTCCTGCCGAGGTGAGCAGCAGGAAGATCATGTCATGATCCGTCTGCTGCTTGATGACCATCATTCCTATAATATAGAGGAACCAGGCAAACGACATGAAATAGAGAACGTAAAACAAGCTGGAAAGCACGATGCCTTCCACATAAGCGAACGGTATGATCAGCAGCAGAAGCGTAAAGCCCATACTTATCGCAAAAAATACGCGCAGCCATCCTTTATGAAAATAGGCCGGCATAAATTTTTTGAACAACAGCAGAATTAACGGAATTTGCCACAGCATGCTGATCCATTTAATTTTGATCGCCCATGTATAATGGATCATCGGATACCAATTCAGCAGGATGGTATCGTAGTTGCTTAGAACCACAATGCTGGTGATCAGCAGCAGCAACCCTGTAATCAGCAATGTCTTCTCTTTCGGATTGAACGCATAAATAATGAGAACATACACTTCATGAAGCAGCAGTACCAAAAATATAAACAGCTGTAACCCGATGGAGTTCCAGCGGACAATGTCAATGGACGCTTGAGAGCCAAAGCGTACGGGGTTGATGATTCCACCCTTGTTGGGATTGTCGAAGTTGGCCGCACGGACCCGTACATCGATCTCGGTAGTTCCCTTTATATCATAGGTTGGCGTAAATGAGACGCTTTTGGGGGCATAATCCTGTTTGGAGGTTGCCACCCTGCCAATGCTTCCCGTCATTTCTCCGTTGATTTCAACTTCAGATGCCGTCGTAACCCCCCTGAACCAGAAAGCGATGGGCTCCCGCAGCGGATCCATCAAAATTCGCAGCCGGTACGTTCCGTATCCGATGGAGTTCCCGGTGTCCGGGTGAAGCACATCTCCCCAATCTCCCGGAACCGTGATATTCAGAGGTTCCGGCCCTTTCTCAAGCAGTTCTTTTCCAGTGTTAAGTGATTCGGGGTAGAACTTCCATTCTCCATTCAAATAGACGGGGGAAGACTTATCCAAATCCGTCCCGCGGAGGTCAAGTACACCGTCAATGACACGAGGGTGATTCATAACAGGGAATATCTCGGACCACATCCACCGCATTCCGGTCAGAGCGCCCAAGATCAGGAGCAGGATCAATATATATTTGTATCGGTTTTTTTTGTTCGTTCGCATATAAACAAAATTCGACACGAACGCGAGAGACTCCTTTATGGCAAAGAAAGGAGCATGCCGCAGCAGCTCCTTTCACCAACTCTCACTATAAAATTTTAGCTAAAAACCGTCTTTTTTTCGCTCAGACCTAGCGCCTGCGATGTTGCCGTATGAATTTCACGGAAAAGTTCAGGGTTTTCCGTCAGTGACACGCCATAAGATGGAATCATTTCTTTTATTTTCTGTTCCCACTGTTTCATGTGCTGCGGGAAGCATCTTTCCAATATCTCAAGCATCACGTTCACGGCAGTAGAAGCCCCCGGCGAGGCGCCCAGCAATGCAGCCACTGAACCGTCTGCGGCGGTCACCACTTCCGTACCAAATTGCAGTGTTCCTCTGCCGGTTGCTGTATCCTTGATCACCTGCACACGCTGACCTGCTACTACGATGTTCCAATCCTCGCTTTTGGCCGTCGGGATAAACTCGCGCAATTCCTCCATCCGCTGTTCATTCGATAACATAACCTGCTGGATCAGGTATTTGGTCAATGCCATCTCTTTAACACCGGCCGCCAGCATCGTGATGAGATTGTCCGGTTTTACAGAGAGGATCAAATCCAAATTGGAACCTGTTTTCAAAAACTTGGGTGAGAAGCCGGCAAACGGCCCGAACAGCAATGCCTTTTTACTGCCGATATATCTTGTATCCAGATGCGGTACTGACATGGGGGGAGCGCCCAGCTTGGCTTTTCCGTATACTTTGGCATGATGCCGCGCCACAACCTCCGGATTGTCACAGACCATAAACAGCCCGCTTACCGGAAATCCTCCAATATGCTTTGACTCGGGAATCCCGGTTTTTTGCAGTAAAGGCAGGCTTCCGCCCCCGCCGCCGATAAAGACGAATTTTGCAGTATGGTGTTCGATGTTACCGCTATCAATGTTCTGTACCTTCACTTTCCATAAGCCGTCGTTGGTGCGCTTGATATCCTTGACACTATGCTTGTAATTGACTTCGACGTTTCTACTTTTTAAGTGGTCAAACAAAATGCGTGTTAAAGCCCCAAAATTAACATCCGTTCCGGAGTCGATTTTGGTGGCTGCTATCGGTTCATTGGATGTACGGTCCTCCATGATCAGCGGAATCCATTCCTTCAGCTTATCAGGATCTTCAGAAAATTCCATACCCTGGAACAGAGGATTTTTTGATAGCGCTTTAAATCTTTTCTTCAAAAAATTTACATCCTTTTCACCCTGCACCATACTCATATGAGGTATAGGCATGATAAAATCCTGCGGATTACGAATTACGCTGCTACTTACAAGATAAGACCAAAACTGTCTGGAAAGCTGAAACTGTTCATTAATGCTTACAGCTTTGCTGATATCTATAGATCCGTCGGATTTCTCGGATGTATAGTTAAGCTCGCACAGAGCAGCATGCCCCGTACCCGCATTATTCCATTCGTTAGAGCTTTCTTCTCCAGCGCCTGCCAGTTTCTCAAACACTTTGATTCCCCACTCGGGCGCCAACTCTTTCAGTATTGATCCCAAAGTTGCGCTCATGACTCCTGCACCAATTAAGATAACGTCTGTTTTTATCTGTATGCTGCTCATTACAACCCTTCCTTATCGCCTATATTTGAAAAAAAGGGTAGACGCTCCGGCTTAACTGTTACAAAAGCAAGGCGCCACCTAGGAACACACAAAATCTTTCTTAATTATAAACTATTTAAATGTGGTTAAAAAGTGACAATTCCGATCTAATCCCTCGGAGCATGCAAAAATCATGCCAAAATGCAAAAGAGCCTCGGCCGGAATAACTTTATTGATCAGGATATCCTCCGGAATACCGTCACCAGATGGCAGTTCACCGCTTATTCGCGCAACATGTGCTTCTGCTCCCTTAGGAATGCCAAAATATAAATCAAGTGCAATGAAGCGGCGCCAGCTTCTTTGCTCCACAACGACATTGCTGTGCCAAAAAAAGCACAGTATAACCCGAAAATAAAATGCAGTTATGGAAACTGCAATCAATTATGTAACAGTATGTGCCGTTCAAAAAAATAATGCAATCAGTTTTCGCATCCATCTACTGGTTGAACTGAAGATCCTTCATGACCTCTGCTAATGTATGCTGCTTAAGCAGCATAATCGTTTGAATTTGGATATCGTCCATAATGGAATGCAGCCTCGTTTCGAGCTCTTTCAAGCCAGGATCGCTATTGATCTGTTCTTCCGATACACAGCAGTCTTCCATCGATTCATCCTGCTGCTTGCGATTGGCAGTGCAATCGTTATTGTTGTCCGATTCACCGTACGCCGAATTTAATGCCAGAAAAATATCCGCAAGGGTAATTTGATCCGGATCACGCTGCAAAATATATCCGCCATCGCGGCCTTCCTTCGCTTCGACAATCCCTGTTTGCACAAGCTGTATTAGAACTCTGCGTACAAAAGTAGCATGTGAGTTGACCTTTTTGGCAATAGCGGCGCTGGACATCGCTTTACCGCTTTGCGCAAGACAAATCAGGGCATGAACGGCAATGCCAAATCGAGGCGGTCCGATTTTAATGCTGTGACGTACACTCATGTTAATTCCCCCTCTGTGCAGTTTACCGTAATTTCGCAAGTCAAATCAAGAAAGAGCGGGAGTTGCTTCTCCCGCCCTAAACGTTCTTCAGCACTGCATTATTATACTATCTGCTCAATGTACTGTTTAAATTCTTGTATGGTTGTGAACAGCTGATCGGGCTGAAGCGACCGCAGCAGCTCCGGATCGGCCGTCTCCGCCCACGCGGCGGATACAATGGGAACTCCCGCTTCCCTTGATGCTTCAATATCGCTTGGAACATCTCCTACGTACACACTTTCTGCTGGCATGATGCCTAGCTGCTCCAACACGCTACGAATCCCCTGCACCTTTCTAGGCCCTTCCGGAGACCCGGTTTCAATTACGTCAAAATAGGAACGGACACCGAAAATGTCCAGCGTAACTTCTGCGCTTCGCGCTCCCTTCCCTGTAACCATCGCCAGCCTTATATTCCGGCTTTTGGCGTAATCGAGCACCTCGGTTATCCCCTCAAACGGAGCACCGCATATCCCATGCAAATCACGGTAATGGTTCAAATAATCCTCAATACCCTGATCATAATGGGCCGGAATCAACGCCCGGATCGTTCCCTCTTCCGAAGGGCCGAACGTATCGATAATTTCCTGGTCGCTCAGCACTCTGCCGGCCAGTGGTTCAATCGCTTTCTTGAAAGCGGCAATACACAAAGGCAGTGTATTTCCAAGTGTTCCGTCAAGGTCAAAAATGATGCATTTCAGCATGTTCATTCTCCTTTTCATCTTTAATTCAAGCCGATTCAGTGCCTGCAAACCATCGTTTGTCCTCTTTATGATAAGTCATCACTGTTAACGCAAAACCAAGCCCTGTCAAACCTGCGGCGATCCACGTTAAGCCTGCAAATCCCAGTCCAAGCTCCAATAGAAAAGCTCCAAGCGTCGCCCCGATCGCATTTGCCAGATTGAATACGGAAGAAGCTAATGTCCCCGCCAGCGCTGGCGCCTCTTTTCCGGCGATGACAAACTTGGCGTTCAAAAGCGGAACCGCTCCAAATACTCCTGCACCAAATAGAAAGCTGAATACAAACACGGTCACGGAGGACAACGGGATAAACATCGAAGCAGTATGGCACGCTGTCGCCTGTCAGGCGCACTCAGCTGATAAGCAGCAACCAGAGTTATGCCAAAAAACGGGGCATGCATGGCTGCAGAAATCAGCCTGGCCAGCAGCAGTACGGTAAAATTGGGGGACAAAGACGCAACAAGATTGCTGATCACAAACACAGCCATTAACCAGCTTAATGAAGTCCTGATCGAAAATCTGTTCGTCAATAAGCTTATTAAAGGTCCGAACAGAGCAACACTGATCGCATAAATGCTGAGCAGCAGACCTGCCTGGGAAATGGACACATCCAAATCTGCGGATAGCTGTGACATCAGCCCGGTAATTACAAATTCAGTCATTCCAATCGCAAATGTCCCCAGCATAAAAACCACGAGAATGTTGGGCACAGAAACTGGCAAACGCTTCATTCCGCTTTCTCCTCTTACAGCACGCGCGCGGCGAAAATGTTTCTTTGCAAGGCTTGCAAAAACAATCTAATTTATGAAATGCATTTCATGTCAAGCCTTTCATTTTGTTAAAATATCAGAGAGTATATGCTTCGTAGGAATAGCTCCCTGATATCTCAAGAAAAACCTCAGTTAAACGCGGTCGGGTTTCTTTGAATGCACGTCGATAGACGTTTTTTCTATACTATTAACATGCTCGGAGAGAGGGAGAGAGGGTTATGGCGAATATCAAAGATATCGCAAAGATGGCAGGAGTGTCGGTCACGACGGTATCACGTGTAATCAACGGCCACCCTTACGTAAGCGAAGAAAAAAGAGAAGCTGTTATGCGTGCCATGGAGGAAACGAACTATGAGCGGAACATCAATGCCGTTCATTTAATCAAAGGAAAAACCAATCTCATAGGCGTCATGGTTCCTTCTATCAAAAGGCCCTATTTCGGCCTTGTCGTCGAAGGAATCGCCGAGGAAGCCTTGAAGGGCAACTATAAACTGGTCCTCATCCAGACCAATTATGAAGAGGAACGGGAGCGGGAAGCTTTAATGATGCTGAAGCTCAAGCAAATAGATGCCTTGATTATCTGCTCGAAAATCAGTGATTGGGACATTGTAGAGGAGTATGCAACATACGGTCCGATCATCGCATTCGAAGACGCAAGAGGCCGCAACGTATCCTCCATTTTCATCGACCATTATAAAGGTTTTATGGAGGCGCTCACATACTTGAGCGGTAAGGGCCACCGTAAAATCGGCTACTGCCTGGCCCGCAAATCCGGAACCAGCAGCAAGCAAAGGGAAGCGGCGTATTGGGATTTTTTGAAAAACTCGGGTGAGCCCTTCGATCCAGGTTGTGCATTTTATGACGCCATTCATTTCGAAGATGGTGGATGGATCGTAGAACGATTAATGACGATGCAGGACCCGCCGACAGCCCTGCTTGTGACGAGCGACCAGGTCGCGGCCGGCATTCTCGCCTGCTGCAACGAACGAAACCTTGAGGTCCCTTCCAAGCTCGCCATCGTCAGCTTTGATAACCAGCCGATAGCCAAAGTCCTGAATATCACGACCTTCGCCATTCCTTTAACGGAGATTGGGAGAGATCTGTTCCGCAAAGTAATGACCAGAGAGTTCGATCAGCAGGAAATTCCGGTGAAGTTGATTGAGCGACTAACTGTATGAAGCTGGGGGCCTTTAACTTAAGGAGGGACTACAGAGAAAAGATAATAAGATTTGAACGGACAAGATGTCTGGTGCTATGAGTAAAGTCCGAATTTATCAGCAACGAGTTGTCACCAGAATTCGTTATTACCGGAACAACCCCAATCTGCCCCCACAAAAAACTTTCAACCATTTGGGTACGTTTCAGTTTTAACGGATCTATCGACGGAAATCCAAATCTAAACAGAAATTTCCATTTCTTAAAGCTTAAATTTTTCAAATAACTTAAAATGATATTGGGGGTTATTATTTGTAGTCAATTTTTATTCTCAAGTTACTAATCTCACCAGGAGAAGCAATAGGTTGTTGCTGTTTGGCCCATCGTTGTTGCCACCCCCGTCTCGCTGTGTGCTTCTTAAGATTGTTGGAATAAATGAGTCATCATTATAATTATTTTACATTATCTTCTTTTCTCAAAAAATGCTTGGCCTGGGTCACGCGAAAACCTTGCTTATTAATATACTAACTGTTGGGATGCTGATTATGGATAGAAGTGCACAAGCTAACGATAGTGTCATACAAAACATAGTTGTTTGCCCCTCTCGAGGCCTTCTAGCAACAGATTTCAATACATATCATACTCCCCCTTTCGAATACTCTCTTAGATAAAAAAGAGGCTAGCCAGTTTTCTTAGCTAGCTAACCTCTTAATACTGGTATTATGACAATCCCTCTGGATTATATCCATAATGGATTCCAGGTCCCTTTATTAAGTTTAATTTACAAATATTTAGCTCATCAACCAATCCGGTATATTCCACTTTGATCTAGCAATTTTAAACCTATCTTTATAATTAAAATTATCTGGATCACGAATAATATTATGCTTTACTAACCAACCTACAACCAAATGCCCTTCGCTATCGTCTCTCTTTTTTGCTGTTTCATACCACCAATCTGCTGATTCCGAACATTTAAACAAATTCTTGATAAGTAAGTCTGCGTACTTCCAATTAGTATCTTCCAAATCATTATCCCCAATTACTGACAAAGCCAAGTTTATAACGGCTGTATCACTATTAACTCTCAAAGAGTATTGTAATAATAAATAAATATTGTAAGTTGGAAGCGTTCCTCTTACTTCATTTCTTCTAAGCATATATGCTAATGAAGTACCAGATTGTAAATATCCTTTATTATAAGATCTCACAAATAGTTTAGTGGCTATATCATAGTCATCAAGTCTATAAGCCAGCATGCCTAGCGCATGACATTCATCTGATGACAAATTTTCTATTGCATTGTTAATAAATTTATTAGCCTTTTTTATATTTTTTCCCACTTTATTACCTTTTTTCAATCTTATACCATATTCTAACATTGCTTCTTTTACTCCATTTTCAGCGAGCCTTCTTAATCTGTTAATCCCATTGGAAATGTGCTTTTGTACTCCATCTCCATTAATTAATCGTGTAGCATATACAAGGCTCGCTACTTGGTCACCTTCTTGAATTAGCTGTCGAATAAGCTTTTCTCCCTTATTCATATCTTTTTTCAAGTAAAAGCCATCAAGTAAAAGTTCAGAATAGACTAATATTGCTCGATTACTTTTTTCAGCAACTAGCTCCTCAAATAATTGGGTGGCCTTTTCATAATTTACCTCCATCTTATTACCAAGAGCCAAATATCTTGCAAATAACAATTTCGCTTTATCTTCCCCATCATTAACTAGTTGAGAAATTAAACTTAATCCTTCTTCATACTTATTCGTTATTACTTCTGAAGATAAATAAATCTTTGCCAATTCATACTTGCCTTGAAGAGAACCTCTTAACACCGTTTCCTGTAATAAAGATATTCCCCTCTGTATATCTTGTTTTACGAACTCCCCTTTAATTAATTTCAATCCATAATCCACCATGCACATATGGTCTTTACCTTTAATTGAGTTTTCTAAAAGTTCAATAGCATATCCTGAATTAGGTTCAACCTTGTTACCTTCTAGGTGATACTCAGCTAAAATTTGCATTGCTAAGTAATCATTTTCTTTTGCTGCTTTTTCTAAAAGAAAAATACTTTCGGAGTCATCAGTGGCTTTTATAATGCCATCACTTATCAATTTAGCTAAGAGTCTCCTCGATTCCTCGTGATTCTTACTCTCTGCTTCTCTTAATAATTTTTCGCCTTTTCTAAAATCTTTGGGAACATCTTCAGGACCAACTAATATTGTTTGTGCTAAATAATACATAGCATCGAGATTTCCATTATCCGACAGAGTATTTAATTGCCCTAACCCTTTTATAATATTCTTTTCTAGACCATTCCCAATAATTAGTCTTCTTGCTTCTTCTATAAACGCTTCTTCGTGTTCTGCATCAATTAACTCAAATAAAATTCTTTTTCCTTCGTCAACATTTTTTTCTAGGTAGACCCCATCTAACATCAAACGAGCGAGCTGAATCCCCGCACCTTTATCACCTTTTCTATATGCGTTTCTTACCAGTTCTTCTCCCCGTTCTTTATCTTGTTCAACACGATTCCCAAATAAAAGCATTTTACCCATTATTCTCATTGCGTTTGATTCTTCAATTGCTGATTCCTCTAACAGTTGTATTCCATAACTGACATCAATATTTAATTTATCTAAGACTACCGCATGACCAAGCACTGTTTTAGCCAATTTATTTCCTAAGAGCATTGATTTATTTAGAAGTTGCAATGCATCACTTTCCTTACTTGGTAAGCCTAAACCATGAAGATATCTATAGCCCAATTCTCGCATTGCTTCAGAATCATTTAATTCTACAGCGTAGTTTAGGTATTCTAGTCCTTTTTCTATATTTTTATTAACATAATCACCATCAATATAAATTTCCCCTAGAAAAACCTTAGCCTTAACACTGCCCGCTTTTTCTGCTTTTTCTAAAAGATTAATAGCCTTCTTAATCTCAGTTTCATTAGTACTTTTTGAAGTTGTTAACAGTAGCTTTGCAAGAAGATATTCTGCATCTCCATCTCCTAAAGAAACCAATTCGTATAAAATATTCATAGCTTGACGAAGATCTTTATTAATACCGTATCCATATGCATACCTTAAAGCCAAACTTTTCTTTGCATACTCATCACCAAGTTCTGCAGTTTCGGTCAGTATGGATAACCCCAATTGAGTATTCTTAATGTAGTATTCTCCATCAATAAGCAGTTCTCCATAAAACGTTTTGGCATTTAAATAATCTCTTTCAACAAGTCTATCCAAAATGTCTTTTGCTTCTTCAACATCTTGTTTAATAAATTCCCCATTAAACAAATGTATAGCGTAGTCAAGTTGACATTCTTCAACTCCCTCATTCGCTAGTTCTTTTAACAATTTTATTCCACTCGGAACATCTCTTATTGAAATCGGCCCTGTAATCAATACTTTTGTGTAATATACTTTTGCATCAAGATTATTGTTGACAATTAATTCTTCAAGTAATTGAATACCTTCATTAACTTCTTCTTCTGATTTTCCTAACCTGACTTTATATCTTGCTAATGCAAACTTTGCCTGAACATTACCTTTTGAAATCGCAATATTTAGTAACCTGTTCCCTTCATCTAAATTTCTTTCAATCCAGTGACCGTATAGATATCTGGTTCCCATGATTCTTATGGCTTCTACGTGACTTTCTTCTATAAGTTCAAAGAAAAGTTGGTTTGCTCTTTTAAGATTTTGTTCAAATTTTCCACCAATAAGCAATCTTATAGCCAACTGTATTTTTCCTGATTTGTTACCTAAATTGGTTGACTCTTCAAGCAATTTCATAGATTCTTCAATCTTGTAAATATCCTCACTTTCCTCAAATAGAAGCACACCCAATATTGCTTTTGCATCAGCATCTCCTAAATTTGATGCTTTTCTCAACAACTCTTCTGCTAACGACAGATTTTTTTCTACCTTTTCACCTTTCATATATATTAAACCTAAAAAAACCATTGCTCTAATGTTACCACTTTCAGATGCCTTTGTTAGAAGCCTAAGCGGTAAAATTAAATTGTTATGAGATTCCTGAAGCATATATTTCCCAATCAAATATAGTTTATTTTCTTTCTTAATTTTAATTAGGCTTTCTATAAAACACTCTACCATTTCCTCATATATTGTATTCTCGATTAGTTTCTCAGTTTCTATTTTTCTTAAAAATTCACTAATAAACCTTGTATCAATTTTTTCTTCAGTTGAGATCCATTCAAAAATATATCTGATAAAATTCTCTACATCTCTAGGACTAAAAAAAGTAGTCAAAAGGAATCTGGGTAAATCCTGTCTAATGAATCTTACTCTGCCAAACTTTATATTGCTTAATTGATTTTCGATTTTCCTCAATTCATATCTAATGGTTGGCATTCTAACAGCAATATCTCTGAATTCCAAAAAGCTCTGAACATAATCCAGTGACAATGGCTCGATATTCTCGAAAACAGAAAATAATAATAATGATTCTTCAAGTATTCTATTATTTAGACTGACCCTTTCTACCTCAGCATATTCTGGATCAACTATGAGGTGGGCATTACTAATATCGTCAATAGTCCCCTCGGTTAAAGGCGAACTGGAATTTAATATTTTATTTAATTCTAAAATTTTACCTTTAGTTTTTAGATAAACTTTATCGTTTAAAGCTTTCTCACTAGAGTCTTCATCCGATAGTTTCGTAAATAGCGGAATTATATCTCTATTAAATGGTTCTACATCAATGACATTTGCGTGCTCTCCGTTAATAAGCCAATTAATACATTCATTATTATTGTCACTTACAAGTATTATCGAACACATAGATGGAAGATCTTCTATTAAATATTTAATTTTATCCTCTAAATGTCCAACCACTTCTAGTGAATCTAACACCAAGCAAATTTTTCCATTTTCTTTCATTGCCCGTTTTATTGCTTCGTAAAAATAAGGTTTTAAAAGCATATAATTTGAAACGAATGACTCTTTATCGGTAAATTTAGTTTCCTTATTATCTGGTTTAATAACTTCCATAATTTCATCCATATCAATATTATTGATTATGGCTAGATTGCATTGTTCTATAACAGTAATGATAAATTCTAGGATGTTATTTGAGTATTTGAACGAAAACAATAAAAATAAAGGATTCTTATACCTTTTACCGATGTCTTCCATAACCGAAGATATGATTGCCGATTTCCCTACACCCCTAATACCTTTTACCAATGTAAATCTGTTTTTTTCTAAACTTTGTATAATTGCATTAATTTCATTTTCTCTTCCTTTAATGGAATTTTTATGGCTAGAATATTCTTCATAAGTTAATTTTAAAATTTGAATTATTTCTTTTGATTGAATTAGATTAATATCTCCAGTAACCCCTATTCTCCTAAATGTCTCTATATTAACTATAATAGGTAAAGCAAATAACAAAATTACCTCTTTAATAAGACTATGTTTACTTTTTAATTCAATTCTGATTTCATTGTTTTGATTTATATACTTAATGGTTTCTTTTGAATCTGATAATAGTATCTCCACAAAATCATCACTTGAACTTTCAAATTCGTTAAATAAAGCAATACCAAAAACATCATCATCATTTTTAGTTTCTGTGTTACCCCGATTTATTGTTTGTAGTTTATTTAGCCATATTTTGATTATTTCATATAATTCTTTTATATTTTTTATCAAATTGATATCATTCTCTATGTTTGAGAAAATCTGATCGATATTTTCAATATAATTGAATACTTTGTTATCAAGATCTTTAAGTATCTTGTCCATCATTAGCAAACATACTTCAACATCGTTTTCATAAATTGCGTATTTACTACTCTTATTAAAAATCTCTTGCATATGCTTGTTAAAAAAAATACTTTTGGAAAATTTTAGATATTTACTGTTGTTAAAAGTAGGCTGGTGAGAAATAATATATTGATCGGTGTATTTTTCAGTGCTTATCTCACTAACAAAATTGTCATAACTTAACTGATAGTTCAATGAGTCTAGCTCTGATTGGTTATAATCATTTTTAACTTTTCTATTTTGTTTTTCTTTTTTTTTAATATCATAAATCCTCACACCATTCTGCAGTCCCAACTCAACATTTGGTAGATACTTTTCATGGTTTCGAGAATATTTTCGGTTATTTACAGTGATAGTGCCTTCATAAGGACTATAATCTATAATTGCGTATCCATTTAAATATCTTTGATCGTCAATCCATATGTTGGCGGATGTGTTTGAAGGTGATATTGACACAAACACTTCTCCAAAAACATCACTTTGACTGTAATTACTCCCTTTATGAACATGACCACAAAAAACCATGTCATATTCTCTTTCAATAGACGGTTTGACTGCTTCTATATCAAAGTCTTTAAGAAAATCAAATTGATGATGCATCAATGCTATTTTAATATCACAATTCTCTATGTAGTTACGGGATTCAGTAATCTGACGTGTGCCCAATAAGATGTTTCCATGGTCTTTATCGCTATCGTAGCACCTCCAAGCAGTATTAAAAGCAGATATACCAACTTCGACACCTTCCAAATTATGGATATAACTGGAATGGAAATTTGTTATATGACCAACAGTATTTTTATGAATTTTTCCTTCAAATTGTTTAAACGGTAAAATTCTTTTAATTCCCTTAGTCATATTCTTATCAATGAAACCAGACACTTTCGGTTCATCGTCTAAAAAATTCGAAAGACCAATTTCATCAATTTCATCATCTGCATCTCTGTCAATATCATGGTTGCCGGGTATGAATATAAACCTCCCCATATCCATTTTAAGAGATGTAGTTAAGGGCAAAATAACATTTTTCTCAAATTCTTCAAATGCCCGATCTATGCTCTCGAAACTTTTTCCACCTTGATCAATTAAATCGCCGGTAAAAAAAATAAAATCAATTTTCTTCTGCGAATTAAATTCACTTAAGTCTCTAATAAGAGCTCTAACAATAATTTGTGATAAGTCTTTAATCCCCTCTTTTTTAATATGGAAGTCTGACAAATGAACAAATCTCATATTTATCCCTCCTATCCTTCATACATATTTTAGTATATCAATGCATATAAAATAATTCCATCAGTTCTTATAACATGAGATTCAAGTCAAACCTAACATTCTATCGAGACACTGCAGGCAAACTTCATAAAGTGGTAAGAGACTCATATACTTTCTAAAAGAAGAAAGCTAGATTTACATATATTAAGGAGAAAAAAGCAAATTATTAACCGATAAGTTAATTCCCGTTACATGGTATTTCGATGTTCTCATAAAAAAAGGGAAGAAAGCACTTCAACAATTTGAGTAGAGGTAAATGATCTGATTTGCTTGAGTTTGAAGTAGCTTGGACTATCGTGTCGACCGGTTCACGGGCCACAAAGGTTACATTGCTGCCTTCTCCGTATCCTGTAAAACCTTCATCCGTTTCAATCCTGACGATGCTCGTTTTTTAATAATCAAGATTACCTACTATCCTTTGTGAGGGGACTCCTTCGACTAAATGAATCAGCTATCTTTTGGGAACACTGCTAAAGACGCACGAATCCAAAGGAGGTAAATCGATGAACGAGAACGAGAAAAGAAAAAAGCAGCTCGAACAAGCTCGTGCTAAAGATTCGACAGATGAAGGACGGAGCGGCGCCTTCATGATGCTTGACGCATGGAATCAGGATGGTAATCCCGGCGCAGTGGACGACGAGTTCGGCCCGGAAATGAAACAAGAGGATCCGCCGACACTCAATGGCAAGCCGACGTAATACATGAGTTTTCGTTTTATCCAGATGCACGAAGAGGGGCGGCAACGCCCCTTTCTTTTTATGATACGGCTCACAAGGTGAGTCCCTATAATATTTCGCTGTCATTTATAGTATGGTCCTAAAATCATCTCCAGGTCGTACATTGTTGCGCAAAAAAGTTCTCCGGATGATTCCCCTCTTTTTACGAAAATTCCAACTTTTTGTTCAGTTTTTGTCGATTTCCTTCGTTTATAATGGAATTGATTGATATTTTTTTAGGAGGTAGTTATGAATTCTTCGTTCAAAAAGTATGCAGCCGAATTCATTGGAACATTCGTGCTTGTTCTGTTCGGCTGCGGCAGTGCCGCTACGGCGGGAGGGGATCTCGGAAATTTGGGAATCGCCTTGGCATTCGGGCTGTCCATTGTAGCCATGGCCTACGTGATCGGTCCGATTTCGGGGTGCCATATTAATCCGGCGGTTTCACTCGCCATGCTTATTAACCGTAAACTCACAGGTGCCGACTTCATCGGATACGTTGTTGCGCAAATCGCCGGTGCTATTGCAGGCTCTGCCATTCTGTACGCCATCTTCGTCTCTGCGGGCATGCCCACAACGGGGCTCGGCCAAAATGGTTTCGGTCCTGGCTACGGGATCGGGATTTCAGCGCTGATGGCCGTCATCGTCGAAGTTGTGTTGACCTTCGTATTTATTTATACAATCCTCGGTGTGACATCCAATGAGAGCAATGGAAACATAACCGGCCTGGTGATCGGGCTGACGCTTGCTTTTGTACATATTTTGGGCATTGGCTTAACGGGAACATCCGTCAACCCTGCAAGAAGCCTGGCACCGGCGCTGCTGGTTGGCGGGACAGCTTTATCCCAAGTGTGGGTGTTCCTTATCGCACCGCTTGTCGGCTCCGTACTGGCTGCTGGGGTATACCAGTGGCTGAACATCAGCCGTAAGGGGAGCCGGGCGTAAGAAGAAAGGCGTCTGTCGACGGTATTCACACAGAAGGCAGACCGTGCTAGTGGAAGTTTTTCTTGCGATATAAGAAGAATGCTTCGGCTTTACTGAAAACTTATATATTCTCCAATCTAAAAAGAGGGGCAGTCCCATAAGTCATTGAAAATGGCTTATGGACTGCCCCTTATTTTATAAAAACGGATTCACTGGCTAACCTTTTCCACTTCTTCGCCCGTCTCGTTCCTATCTTCCTTTAGGTATGCGCCGTGCTCCTGAGTCCACGTCCACATGGCCTCAAATATCGGCTGCAAACCCTGCCCGGATTCGGTAAGCTCATATTCCACATGCAGCGGTACGCCAGGATAAAGAGTACGAGTGACGATTCCCTTCTCCTCCAGCATCCGCAACCGATCTGTCAAAGTTTTCGGACTAATGGGCTGCAGCTTGCGGCGCAGCTCTCCAAAACGCCGGGTCCCGTTAAACAATTCGAATAAAAGAAGAAGCGTCCATTTGCCGTCCAGAATCTCCAGGATAGGTTCAACGGTACCAGGACAGGATCGGTCCATCATAGCGATCACTCCGTAGTTCATTTTTTGAAACTATTGCACTTTTTTGTAACTACTTTTCAAATGTACCACAGCTCAATTATTATGTAAATCGAGAGATGGGGGGCTAGCCCGAACCGGGTGGCCGCATCCATCCGAAAAATATTGAACAGAACACAAGGAGGAATATGATTATGAAAACTATATTATGGGCAACTTTAACCGCCAACGGCAATTATGCGCAGTCCACCCCTGATAACCCGCCTAAAAAAGAAGCGCTGGACGACTTCGCGGCACATGCCAAAGCTGCGGGAAATTTCATTGTCGGACGCAGAACGTTTGAGCAGATGCAAGCCCCCGGCAGAGTCTCCCAGGAGGAACAGGCCAACGCGGATGGACCTTTCGCCGGGATGGATATCGTTGTCATATCCAACAGCATCCATGACATTCCGGGTGCAACGGTCGTAAGGTCTCCTCAGGAAGCCTTGAATTACTTGCAGCAAAAAGGCCATCAGACCGCTCTTATCAGCGGCGGAGCGGATATCCATAACTCCTTTCTAAACCAGGGACTTGTAGACGAAGTGATATTTAATGTGGCTCCTGTGCTCGAGGGCAAAGGGCTGAATCTTTTAATCGACCAAAACAACTACGGATATAAGCAAGTTCAATTGTTGGACTGCAAACCTCTGGGCGGTGGAGTCGTTCAACTGCGCTATTCGATTGACCGATAGATCAGCCTCACACGTTTACTCGCAGCCTCTATTGGAGCAAAAAAAGCCCTGAGCCCTTTGCCGATATCGGCAGGAAGACTCAGGGAATGATAGAGCATTATAATGTCCATTACTTACCAGCCACTACGTTCGCCACCAGGGTCGCATATGCTTTTGCTCCAGACGGATTCAAATGCACACCATCACTGGCGAAGAAGGCATCCTGTCCTTTGCTTGCGCTGTACCAGTCGACCACCGTTACGCGGGGGTCCTCTGCGGCAGCGGTGTTCAGCGCACTGTTGACAATGCTTTCCCATGGGCGGGGCACACGGGTGTTCACGAGAATAATTTTCTTGGCGCTGCTCAGCTTGGACAGCAGGTCATCCAGCTGTTCCTTTGTGAAGGAGCCATTTGTACCCAGCTCAACAATCACCTTGGAACCGAGCTGTCCATTGCTGCTCAGCTGCCGAATAACTGCGGAGGCTTCATTCATCTGCCTGCCTACCTTGCCGTCAATGATAATGCCTGGCATCGTCTGGCGAAGGTATGGCTCGATATCCAGCATAACCGAGTCTCCGATAGCGGTAACGCCTTTGCCGGAAATGATCCTGCTGAGCTTCTTCCGATTGTCCGCTGAGCCGGAATCTGCAGCTGTGCCGCCTGGATGTGTTGTGTCTGCTGGATCCTTCACGCTTGCCGGATCCTTCGTGCCTGCTCCGCCGGATGAAGAAGCTTTGGAACCGGATGAATCTGAGTCTGTGTCCTTTTTGTCCGTATAATCCTGCTTGCCGTCAGAGGTATCCTTCTTGCCCGCCGCTTCGGTGACATGATCTTTATTCTGTGCAGTCGTTTCATGCGACACATTCGTCGGGGACGTAGAAATGACGGGTTTTGCGGAAGAATCCGTCGGTACATCCCTATCCTGTCCTCTTACCGTCAGTGCATGACCAAGAGTCGCCGAGAACAGAATGAATACCAGTGCTGCCACGCCGCCGTACAACCAGAAACGTGTCGCGCGCTTCTTATATGTACGCTGCAGCACATGGCGAAAGCCCTTCTGCCGGATCGGCTGCTCGACATACCGCCAGGACAGCTCAGCCAGCGCCAGGCTGACGGCAACCTGGATGACAGCCTTCAGGATGGACGGATCGTCCGTATTTACCTGCGGTGTACTAAGTATAATGACCGGATAATGCCATAAATATAGTCCATACGATCTCTTGCCCAGCCAGCGCAGCGGCCTGCAGCCAATGATAGCGGCCAGACGGCTCGCCGGATGGGCGAGCACCGCGATCAGCAGCGCGGTAATGATGGCGATGATCAGCATGCCGCCGCGGTACAGGAAGGTCTGGTATTCATTCGTATGCCATACCAGCCAGATAAGCAGCAGCAGGGAAAGCGCTCCTGCCGTATCCAGGAAAGTCAGCGCCGGTGGCGACACCTGGGTCTTAAGCTTCCTGCTTGGCCAGACAACCGCCAGCGCCGCTCCGACCAGCAGTGCAAAGATTCGCGTATCGGTGCCGTAATAGACACGGCTTGGATCCTCGCCCGGTATGTACAGTAAGGCCATAAGCAGCGCCGAGATCAGCGACAGGCTGAGAATCCAGACCGACAGCTGCCCCCGCTTCGACAGGAACTTCAGGCCGAGCAGCAGCAGGAACGGCCAGATCAGGTAGAACTGTTCTTCGACGGCCAGCGACCACAGATGTCCGAGCGGTGATGCCGGCCCAAAGCTCTCAAAGTACGATACTTTATGAAAAATAAACCACCAGTTGCTAACATATAACAGGGCTGCCGGTATGTCTCCGCCAAGCGCTGACAATCTGGAATGGTCCCCGATCAGGCACCACAGCGATACAACCGCCACCATGACGAACATGGCCGGAAGCAGACGGCGGGCACGCCGCACCCAAAAGTCAGCCATATCAAACCGCCGATTGCGTTCCCACTGACCAGCCAGAATATCCGTGATCAGGTAGCCGGACAATACAAAGAATATCCCTACACCAAGCAGCCCGCCAGGCGCCCAGTCCGTGTTCAGATGATAGATTACAACAGCCAGCACCGCAAATGCCCGCAATCCATCCAATCCCGGCATATAACGATGAGGCTTGAGCGGCTTAGTCATAAATTAACCGCCCTTTATGTATAATCACTCCCGATAATCCGGTGAAAATGCTCGTCTGCGTTGACTTCTCTCTTTTCTCCATCCATGGAGTTCTGTCTATGATGCCACTCATTATTCTTATCCTCTCTTCGGGTAATCCTGTTCAGGCCCCTCGCGCCCGAACCAACCATTTCTCATTATATCTAAGTACACTATACCATTGATCTCAAACCAGTTAAAAATGGTTTACAGCAAAGCAACAAATTAGCAAAAAATAACTTCCGGTTTTCAAACAAAAAAGGAACCGTTTTCCGGTTCCTGCTCCTTTTTTCCTATTATCATCGTACGCGTTAATAGAATGACTGTTAATACGATTCTTCTTATACATTTTCAAAGCGGAGGCGTTTGTACCCCAAGGTGTATCCAGCCTTCCTTCGCAGGGCCGTATACTGCAGGCACTGGCAGCCCCGCTTGGCGCATAAGAACGGTAACCTGTCCGCGATGGTGAACAATGTGTTTGATCAATCCCATCAAGATCGTGGCATTCGACTCCATTCTGCCGAATGCATTTTGTATTTGCACCAAAGAATCATCCGTCCATTGCTCTTTAAGAGCGTTCACAACATTAGCGCTTACCGTTTGAAAGGTTTCCGCGATTTCCTTCGCAGAGGGCACCTCGCCCGGATTCGGGACCTTATCTATCGAAAGTCCGAACTCAGTCAAATAATCCGGGATATTCGTTACAAAATGCCATGCAATTCTTCCCAGCGTCCGGCCTTCGGGATATACTTGCTGCTGCAGCGCCTCATTTGTCAAACTGTCTAAAACTTTCCGGGTTAATGCGGCCTCGTTCTTCCATTCTGTGATAAAACCCTCAACTGTCGTATACATCCAATCATCCCCTCGTTTTTTATATGTTCAGTGTCAAAACATAGTTTAGCCTTGCTAACACCAATCTTAATCTCTAATAGTGACAATCGCTGTCATAGTTATAATTTTTTTTGCGACATGTCTGTTGCCAGATAAGCAGTCGACAGCAAAGCCGTTTGTATTGCAGTGGAGGGGTATTTTTTCTATAATGGCTTCGTAACCTGTTATTGATAATGAATCTCATTTAGAAGCAATGGATTGGGAGGCTCTCCGGATGTCGCGGACCTATGAGGAACTTGCACAATATTTTGCCACTACACCCCTTCAACTGTTTGGTGTGTACCGTACACAGCTGGAGTGCAACCGCATCTATAGCGGACATGTTCATAAGCCTACCGCCAAATGCGCTGTCATCGTCCCGCTCGAGGGGGAAGCCACATTCGTCTTCGACGAAGTGGAGCATTACATGATGAAGCCCGGCCGCATCCTGATCGGAGGAGCAGGCAGACGGCTGCAGGTTATTTCGGGTGCACATGGCTTCCGGTACTGCCTGACTCATTACCTGCCGGGCGGGGTTGACGAAAAGAAGGGTTATCGGCGGCCAGGAGACATTTCCTTTATGGAGATAACACTAGATCCGGAGCTGCTGAGGCTGGTGGAGCTGCTGCTGAACGCCGCTTCCTCACCTGATTCGATGGACAAGCTGAAGCAACGCTCGCTATTTTATCAGCTTATCACCAAAGTGCTGCAAGCGGAGCGCTACCACCAAAACAAGGACAGCTATCCCGTTATTGAGGACGCCATCCGGTACATTCAGTCTCATTTTGCCGAGCCGCTGACACTGACCAAGCTTGCCGAACGTTACCAATTAAAGCCCAAATACTTCTCCTATCTGTTCACCAAATATACCGGAACAGGCCCCATTGAATATCTGATCCATTACCGGATGAATAAGGCACACGAGTGGCTGTTAACAAAGCAATTTTCCGTAGCCGCTGTTGCCAAGAGCATTGGATATTCCGACCCGTACTATTTCAGCAGATTGTTCAAAAAATATAAAGGGGTTGCACCCAGTCAAGTAGACCTCAACAGCACAGAAACATGAACTGCGGCAATGTCATCTTGCCCGTACGATACAGTCTGTCGCGTGAAATTGTCCATCATCGTTCAGGAATCTCTTCATTCTCATTGGATGCGTGTGATGATACTATGAAGAATGTAATTGATAACGATTATCATCTTCCAAAAATAGAGAGAGGGCACACAACTATGAAAGTTCGTCACACCCCATCGTGGTCTGTCTTTTTTACTGGCATGATCAGCTTGCTGCTGCTTCTGAGCGCCTGCTCAAGCAATACGCAATCTGCTGATGGAAAAACGTCCAGCCCGCCGCCAAACACGGCCGGGCAAGAAGCAGCGGGTTCCACTGCATTCCCGCGCACGATCGAAGCGGCCAACGGCAGCATCGTCATTAAGAAGAAGCCGAAGCGTGTCGCCGTCGTTCATTGGGGATACGTCGATTCCATCCTGCTGTTCGATTTGAAGTCGGTCGGCCTCGCGCTGCCGTTCACGAAGAACGACTCTTCCCTCGGTACCGACACGTATAAGCCATACGTCGACAAGCACGAAGAACTTGCTATCGTTGGTGAGAACACGACTGTCAACATGGAGGCACTACTGGAATATGCGCCAGACCTCATCATTGCAGGCAATGCGACCAATGCCCAGTTGACGGATCAGTTGGAGAAAATTGCGACAACCGTTGTCATTGATGAAGCATACACCGACGTATGGAGCAATTGGCCGGCGCTGGTCACGATGTTCGGAGAAATATTAGGGCAGGAGGATGTCGCGGAGCAGTTCATCACCGGTTATCAAGCCAAGCTGCAAGACGCCAGGGAGAAGCTGGCCGATGTCAAGGGAACGGTCGCATTCCTTCAGGTGCGGAACAACGCCGTATGGCTGGGCGGAACTAACTTCTTAACCCCCTATTATGACAAAGGCCTCGGATTGAAGGCACCGGACAGTCCGGTGATGACGAAAGGCGCCGAGCTGACAATGGAAGGATTAAGTGCGCTGAACCCGGACCATCTGATTCTGGGCTATTTCAACGATGACAATCCGTCGGCAGCCTCCCTGACAGACGAGTGGGAGAAGACCGATGTCTGGAAAAGCCTGAAGGCGGTTAAGAGCGGGCAGACACACGCCGTCAACGGTGCTCTCGCCATGAGCTACGGCCCGCTCGGCAATACCTATGGCATCGAGGCCGTACTGGAAGCATTGGACAAATAAAGAACGGTATCACAAAGAAGCTTTCCCCTTCGGCGGGGAAAGCTTCTTTTGCCTGCACCTACGCATCAAGTTACTGACGCCACGCTTAACGTTAATATCCCTCTCTAACATAATCCTGAACTACTCCTTCTGCCTGGTCAGAAACAGCAGGATAAAGGAAATGATCATCATGGAGCCCGTCCAGGCCCATGCCATCGTCATATTGCCGGCATCCACCGCCACAAATATGGCCGTAGGAATGGTCTGTGTTTTCCCCGGAATATTGCCCGCTATCATTAATGTCGCCCCAAACTCGCCAAGCCCGCGAGCAAATCCGAGAATATAGGCGGAAGCAATCGAACGGTAAGTCAAAGGAAGCGTGATGTACCTGAACACCTGCCATTCATTAGCTCCGGTGGAGCGCGCAGCCTCTTCCAAAGCCTGATCTACGGCAGAAACCCCCACCTTCATCGTTTGATACACCAGCGGGAAAGCCACTACGACCGCAGCGATCACGGCTGCCCACCAGGTAAATATAATTGGCGCGTTAAATAGCCATTCAATCCATTGTCCAAACCAGCTTTTGCGCCCCAGTATGACCAATAGGATAAAACCTACCACTGTAGGCGGAAGAACCAACGGCAGCATAAAGGCTGTCTCAACCACTGTTTTTCCTTTAAACGTTTGGCGAGACATCCACCAGGCGGCAGCCACACCAAGTACAATAACAATTAGACTGGACAGCACCGACACCTGCAGAGACAGCTTAATCGGTACCCAGAATCCCTCCCAATTTATCATGGCCACAATCAATTCGGGATGGAAAATCCGTACTTCACAAAAACGTCAAGCGCTTCTTGGGTCTGCAAATAGTTGTAAAAATCTTCGGCCTCTTTATTATGCTTCGTCGCCTTTACAATGCCAATCGGATATTCAACTGGTGTGTAGGATTTGGGATCCACAGTAAAAGCAACTTTTACTTTATCCGAGGTTAATGCGTCTGTTTTATAGACAAACCCAGCATCTGCATTTCCTGTTTCTACATATTGAAGAACCTGTCTTACGTCTTTCCCTTGCACCATTTTGGACTGCAGAGAATCCCAGAGCTTCGCGTTTGTGAGCGCTTCTTTGGCGTAGCCTCCCGCAGGTACACTTTCAGGAATGCCAATGGCAATGTTCTTCACATCGGACTTGGACAAATCGGCGATGCTTGCAACGGGTGCACTTCCATCTGCCGCAACAACAGCTACCAATTCGTTGCTTAATAAGTTTTTCTGTTGATTGGCATCAATAAGTTGGTTATCCACGAGTGCTTTCATGTTCTTGGTTGCGGCAGACAGGAACAAGTCGGCAGGCGCTCCCTGCTCAATTTGCTGCTGCAGCGCGCCGGATGCGCCGAAGTTAAAATTCAATTTGATATTCGGATTTTTCGTTTCATAAGCCTGCTGAATCTCCTTCAGCGCATCTGTCATGCTTGCTGCCGCTGATACAGTCAATTCAACGCTTTCAGCCGCTTCCGTGGTTTGAGCATTCGTCGTTTGAGCATTCGTGCCTAAAGCTTGTGAACCGGCACTATCTTTCGCTGCCGTACCGCAACCCGCCACCACTAACATTAGGGCTATAACAATCGATAAAACCACACTAATCTTTACATTTTTAAACATAAGACCCCTCCGAAAAGATACCCAATTATAACTAAACAAGGATATTATACTTTTTCGGAAGATCTTTTGTAAACCAAATATATCTACTTATATCTAATTTTAATATAACATTAAAATTTTAAACATTTGAGCGAGCAGGGATTCACGTACAGCGCTTGGCTTCATTCAATTGTGTTATAATTAGACTCAAAAACCAACCAGCTTTTACAGCTAACCGGGAGGATCATGATATGTCCAGCGACATGTCTTATACAACAGAAGAAATCGCCAAGCTTTTAAAAATATCAAAGCTCACCGTATATGATCTCATCAAAAAAGGGGAACTGCCCTCATATCGGGTCGGCAAGCAAATGCGGGTGGATGCCGCTGACCTGGAGGCGTACAAACAACGGACAAGAATGGTTCCGATACCGGGCCCATCTGCTGAGGTTCATTCACCCGTACATGCCCAACCGCCGGCTTCCTTCAGCGCAAACCGCCCCATCGTGATCACCGGGCATGACATTAGTCTGGATATTTTGGCCAAGCACATGGAACAGGCAATCCCCGGCGTTCGGCCTTTGCGTTCGTTTGTCGGCAGCCTCGACAGCCTGATTTCCATGTACAAAGGTGAGGCAGATATCGTGAGTACCCACCTCCTGGACGGAGATACCGGGGAATACAACCTTCCCTATATCCGAAAGCTGCTTGTCGGTTCTTCCTATGTGGTCGTCAACCTGCTTTCCAGAAATGCAGGACTGTATGTACAGCAAGGAAATCCATTCGGTCTTACGCAGTGGTCCGACTTAAGCCGTCCAGGATTGCGATTCGTGAATCGGGAAAAAGGGGCGGGGGCCCGCGTATTGCTTGACGAACAGCTCCGACTTCACGGTATCAAGCCTGAGCAGCTTGCCGGATATGACAATATACAGACCAACCATCTCGGTGTGGCGACGAAGGTCGCCTCCGGCGAAGCCGACGTTGGCGTAGGCATAGAAAAAACCGCCTCAATTGTCGGGCAGATTGAATTCATTCCTTTGATCCGGGAGCGCTATGATCTTGTGATGCTTAAAACACCGTCGAGTCAGACCTGGATTCCTGCTCTCTTGCAAATTCTGCAATCCGACACCTTCAAAAAAGAGCTGCAGGCGATTCCAGGGTTTGATTTCTCCCGTACGGGAGAAATCTTGTTTGAAGCCTGAGGACCAGCGCGTTAGTAGGCTCAAAAAAGCAAAAGAGGACACAGCCATTTTCACGGCCGTGCCCTTTTTTGCTTTATATGAAAATCAAAGGCGGATAAGACGAAATAGTGAAATCTTCCTAGGACCCTCTTCCCAATCTAGTAAAATAGGGATATAATCATCTCGAAGTAATATATTTCCAGAATAGAAAGGAGTTTTGTGCCAATGAGGAAAACGCTTTCTATGTTTGTCGTTATGACTCTGGTTTTCACCTTTGCTTTTGGCTTCAATGCGTTTGCCGCCGAGCCCGCGCCGGAGGACAGGAATATCCCTGATGCCCTTGCCGCACAGAAGGTGCAGCAGCCGAGCGAAGAGGTTATTTCCACCCTTGCCAAAGGCACTCCTGAGATGGATTTATCTAAATTGGAGCAGCATCAAGTAAAGACATCCGCAAGTTTGGAGTCTTCCTCAACAGATTTGGAATCACAAGACGGACTGATTGCGGCAGCACGCTCAATCAGCGCTGCAGAAGCGACTTATACATACACGGACAACATCAGCGCTACAGCGGTGACTTATACGTACACGGGCTACATCGAACGAGAAGGTTCGTCCGCTTATTTATACCCTTATTACGTACAGCCGGGAAGTATTCTTCAAGTTCAACTGGATAGTCCGGCATCGGCGCAGCTTGATTACGATCTTTACCTCTACGAATTTGATATGACCACAGGCGAGTTGAACCCGAATCCGATAGATTACTCCATTTACGGAACATACTTGAATAATTATGGCAATGGAACGAAAACCCTGGCCGAAAATGTGGGCACAAAGAATGCCACTTCCGGTCAAAAAGCCTACTTGATCGAGGTCCATGGTGCAGTTGGAGGCAGCATTAACGAGCCGTTTTATTTAACCGTCTCCACCAGCTCAACCTATGATGCTTACGAGACGGACGAGAATGCCTTTCATGCCTATTCTCTCACGGTAGCGACAGGAGGTTCTACTCTTGCAAGCCGCTCCATAAATTCTGAGGTGGATCAGGATTGGTATACCGTTACCGTTCCGGCAAGCAGAAATTATGACACCATGCATATTGATTTAGATCAGGCGTCCGTGGGCAATGGCTACAAAGCAGAATTGTACGGCGCTTTAAGCAATAACCGGATGGCTTTGCTCCCCTCCAACAATGGCAATGTGTCACTGGGAACAGGCACTTATTATCTGCGCGTATATACGACAAACACCTATTCGGATACCAACTATTCGCTCCATCTGCAGCCGGTATTAAGAGCTGACAAAGTAATAATAACGGGCTATAACTCCCAGGGTGGCCCGAACGATTATCCGGGCTATGCATACGGACGGCACTACCGGATTACAGGAAACAGCTTTACTGTAACAGGTGTTGCCACTACCTCGGATGGCTATGCCGTTGCCAATACGGAAGTCGAGGTCACCTGGGTCAACGACTATTGGTCTGAAGGCAGCGGCAACAGGGTTCGCAGCGGGAAAGCAATGACCGGCAGCAACGGTCAATTTTCCGTGACGTTATCCCTGCCCCCTTCTACCGGCAGCATAAGCCAATTCCTGCCTGGTGCAATAAGCTTCACTCACTATTATGACCTCTGCGGTGTGGCTGCGCAGGTAACAAGTCAACCAAGCGCGATCACCACGGATGTTGTATATCATTTTGCCTATAGCATCTACGAGGGTTAATTCAACAATAAAAGAGCAATGGCGGTGAAAAAAAGCCGCTCATTGCTCTTTTAATATAAATGATTGAGAAGAATGTTCCGATAACAATGGATAGAAGAGGAAAATCATATTGATTATGAAAGGGACGGTGCAGGATTCTATGAAGATTTACAGCTCAACTCAGCATAGCCTGAATTTATACGAAAACCTGAAAAAGCACACCGAGAAACCCGACTTGGTCACAGGCACGGTTCCCGGACTGTGGCATGCCCCCGACACAGTGGAAATCAGCCCTGCTGCCAAACAATTGGCAGCATCCGATATCGTGAATCATTCCGCCACCTATGTTGGATCTGCTCAAATCCATGATTCGCTTAACCGCCTTCTCCAGGATCAGCCTTCAGCGGTGAAAGAAGCTGTGTACGGCATTATTCAATCCAATTTCATTACAAACGTAACCGGCGAGGAGGAAAGAGCAGCATTATTGGAGTTGGGACTCACTCAAGCCCAGTATATAGCGGACAATTACATGAAAGAGGACAAAGCAGCGGAATTTATGGACACGATCCGGCAAATCGGAGCCATCTCCAAAACCGGAACCGTCGATCCTGAAACGAAAGCGGTTCATTACGAAACACCCCCGCAAAGACCTGTCGGGGCCCCGGACGACTATATCAATTTGGGCGATATGATGCGGAAATTCGAACCGGAAACGCTGGACAAGCTCGAGGAAGCTGTGATGAACGGAAAGGATTGGAACAGCATTCTTCAGTCTTTTGCCAAGAAAGTGGCGGCTCGCGAGGATTGGGTGAAGCAGTACAGAGAGGAAACGGCCAACCGCAATGAGCAGTTGAAGGAAAGCCTCGGCGAAAACAGATTTGCGAATGCTTCTACTGCCGGTTTGACGGACTTTTCCAACGATATCAAGGGTATTATTTCCAGTATCGGACTTGGTAATACGGGATTCCTGAGAGATAATCTGGAGGCTTTTATCCGAACACTGGGAAGCACAAATAAGGTAAAATGAACGGAAGCCGGAATACGAAAGGAGCTGCCATGGCAGCTCCTTCGTCTTTTACATGAAATATTGCAATTTTCGCCCGAAGCGCTCGCTGCTTCAGTTGTACTTTTAGCTTCGAGTCACCGTAGTATATTTTTATTACTTAATGACTACATATTCCAGGTTAACAAGCTTGGCATAGGTCACAATTTGGTCTGTTGTCAAATTCAGTGAAACCACCGTATGGTGACCGCCGCCATTTTCGATCCAAGCTTTTACCCCATCCTGGAAGTTTGGCTTCACTTCCCAAAGCACACGGGCCACCGGAAGTTTGGGCGCCGGAACCGTCGGCTCAAATGCAGTAACTTCGTTAATCAGGAGCTTATAATGAGTGCCAAAGTCAGCCATGGAAACAACAACGCCGTCTCCAGCCTTGCCGTCAAATACCAGGCGCGCCGGATCTTCACGATCGCCAATCCCCAATGGAGACACGATAATTTTTGGTTTATTGCTTGCCAAAGTCGGATCAACTTCAAGCATATGAGATTGCAGGATGGCTTCCTGACCTGCAGCCATTTCATAGGTGTAATCCTCCATAAAGCCAGTGTTCTGGTTATGGCTCATCACTTTAAGCAAGCGATCAAGGGCTGCCGTCTTCCAATCTCCTTCACCGGCAAAGCCATATCCCTGTGCCATCAAACGTTGGACAGCAAGGCCGGGAAGCTGCTTCATGCCATGCAAATCCTCGAAATTCGATGTGAAGGCATTGTAACCGCCAGCATCAAGGAAACGCTTAAGGGCGATTTCATAGCTTGCCTGTACTTTTACACTGGCTTCCCAGTCTTCCTTGCTGTAAGTACCGTAATCAAATTCATACAGCTCCGCATATTCCGCAAACAAAGTATCGATCTCTTCATCTGTAACCGCATTCACATATTGAACAAGGTCTCCGATCCCAAAGTAATCAACGGTCCATCCAAATTGAATTTGGGCTTCCACCTTATCCCCTTCGGTAACACCAACGTTGCGCATGTTGTCACCAAAACGAGCGACCTTGATGTTAAAGCTTTCGTTATATGCAACGGCTACGTCCATCCAATCTGCAATTTGCTGTTGCACTTCAGGGCGTTCCCAGTAGCCTACTACAATTTTATTTTGTTTCTGCAAACGGGCATTGATAAAACCATATTCACGGTCGCCATGAGCGGCCTGATTCAGGTTCATGAAGTCCATATCAATCGTTGCCCAAGGGATGCTTTCATTGTATTGTGTGGCCAGATGAAGCAGAGGTTTTTGCAGCAATTTGGTTCCGCGAATCCACATTTTCGCAGGCGAGAACGTATGCATCCAGGTGATGACCCCGGCAACCTCGTCACGATAGTTGACTTCTTTCATGATGCTTGTAATTTTATCTGCACTCACCGCCAAATCCTGCAATACAAGTGGGTAAGGCAAAACACCGCTGTTATTTAATGCATCCGTCATGGTTTGGGCATGTGCTTTGACCTCCGCCAACGCTTCTTCCCCATAAAGATGCTGTGAACCTACGACAAACCAAAACTGTTTTGTTCCTGCTGCTGACATCGTGATCATCCTCTTTTCTTCATTGGATAGTTTGGATTATTTCTGCCCGTAATAGGCGTCTTTACCATGTTTTCGCAGATAGTGCTTATCCAGAATAGGCTGCGGCAGTTCTTGAGCAAAGTGGTTTAATTCCCGTGCAAATAAGTTCATTTTACAAACCTCTTCCAGCACAACACTGTTTACTACCGCTGATTTGGCGTCTTTTCCCCAGGTAAACGGTGCATGACCATGGAGCAGGACACCGGGAATGGCCATAACATCCAGCCCGCGCTGCTCAAAGGTTTCGATGATGACACGGCCCGTTTCCGCTTCGTAACCACGGTCGACCTCCTCTTGGGTCAGGAAACGGGCGCAGGGTACGGGACCGTAGAAGGTATCTGCATGCGTAGTCCCCATCACGGGAACATCAAGGCCGGCTTGAGCCCAAATGGTCGCCCAGGTCGAATGGGTGTGCACGATGCCGCCGATTTCCGGGAAATGCTTATACAGTACGGCATGAGTCGCAGTATCGGATGAAGGCCTCATTTCGCCTTCAACAACATTTCCGTCCAAATCAACCACGACCATATCGCCGGGTTTCATCTTTTCATAACTGACACCGCTAGGCTTGATCACGAATAGCCCGCTTTCACGATCAACAGCACTTACATTTCCCCAGGTATATTTCACGAGTCCGTGTTTGGGTAATTCCAGATTCGCTTCATATACCTCTTCTTTCAGCTGTTCCAGCACTTCAATCCCTCCAATTCTCCACCAAATGGTCCACAGCGGCTTGCTCAATCGCCAGACCTTTTTTGTATCGTTCGATAAATAGTTCAAATCCCTTAACATCAAATCCATCCGGGTACATTTCTTGCGCCTCAACGTCTTTAAAGACCTTTGTGTCGAGGAAATCTTCCAGACTTTCCTGCTGATCCTTGTTCGACATGTAAGAAGCCAGGATCGCCATTCCCCATGCCCCGCCTTCGCCGGCGGTTGCCATCACGGAAACTGGAACATTCAGTGCAGCAGCCACGATCTTCTGGCCAACCACAGGGGTTTTAAATAAACCGCCATGGGCCAGAATATTATCAATCGCGACGTTTTCTTCTTTTGTCAAAATATCCATACCGATTTTCAATGCGCCAAAAGCAGTAAACAGATGAGTCCGCATGAAATTGGCTAAATTAAAATTACTCTCTGGTGAGCGGACAAACAGCGGCCGCCCTTTATCCAAGCCTGTAATATTTTCACCTGAGAAATAACCATAGCTGAGCAAACCGCCGCCATCCGGGTCTGCTTCCAAAGCTTTATTCAGCATCACACTGAATATTTGATTCGTGTCCGCCTTTTGTCCCATAGCCTCGTAGAATTCACGGAATAACCCGATCCATGCATTGATATCACTTGAGCAGTTATTCGCATGTACCATGCCAACCGGACTGCCGTTTGGCGTAGTGACCAGATCAATTTCCGGATATACTTTGGAAAGCTCTTTCTCCAGTACAATCATGGCAAAAACCGAGGTGCCTACGGAGACATTTCCGGTCCGTTTTCTCACACTGTTCGTAGCAACCATCCCTGTGCCGGCATCACCTTCTGGAGGACAAAGCGGAATGCCTGGCTGTAAATTTTGTGATACATCCAGAAGTTTGGCTCCAGCTTCACTTAATTCACCAGCTTGCTCGCCTGAAATGTAGACCTTGGGAAGAATATCCTTAAGCTTCCACGGATAACCCTTGGCTGCAATGAGTTCATCAAACTGCTTAAGCATCGATTCATTGTAATCCTGTGTGGATTCATCAATGGGCAGCATGCCCGAAGCATCCCCGATACCAATGGCTTTATTCCCGGTCAGCAGCCAGTGGATGAATCCCGCCAAGGTCGTTATAAAATCAATTCGATGCACATGCTTCTCTTCGTTTAAAATGGCTTGATAAAGGTGAGCAATGCTCCATCGTTCAGGGATGTTGAATTGGAATGTATCCGTTAATTCTCGGGCCGCGGCACCGGTGGTTGCATTACGCCAGGTCCGAAACGGAACAAGCAGCTCACCTGTGCTGTCAAAAGCCATATATCCGTGCATCATTGCAGAAAATCCGATAGAACCAATGGTTCGAATCGTGATTCCGTAGTTTCGTTCAACTTCCTGCTTCATTTCACTGTAAGCTTCTTGCAGACCCGTGATGATGTCCACCAGGCTGTACGTCCAAAATCCATCTTCCAAGCGGTTTTCCCACTCATAACTTCCGGATGCGATAGTTTCAAAATGATGATCAATTAACACGGCTTTGATACGTGTGGATCCGAATTCGATGCCAAGTGATGTTTCTCCCTTGGTAATCGCTTGTTTAATGCTCGATTGATTCATGATCACGTTGTCCCCTCTCTGACAGCGTTTTTCAAAAGAAGGCGCTTTCCTTTGTAGACAGCCTTAGTATAGTTTTCTGTGCGTACATTTGTCAATATTAATTATATGTTATACATACAACTATTGAGACGATAATCCCGCTGTTTTCTCCTTAATCATTATATAAAGATACTTATGTGATTATGAAAGCGGATCATAAATATAAACATTTGCAACATTTTTACAATTTGTACGTACTTGATGCAAATTCTTTTCATCCACTTAAAATAATGCTAAGATGTACATACAAATTTTCTGAATGAATCCATTATAATGCGAACAACTTTGAAAGAAGTGAAAGAAGTGAAGCCAAAGTATCAGGTCATCATTGATGATATAAAAAGCAACATCCTTTCAGGGGCATACAGCTTGGGAGAACAAATTCCTACGGAAGCTGCCTTGCAGGATATGTATAAAGTTAGCAGGCAGACGGTCCGCAAGGCCATTTTAGAATTATCTAACGAGGGTTTCTTAAGAAGTGAAAAAGGCTCCGGCACTTATGTCAGCAATCAATATCGATCCAAATCCGCCGGGAGCGCCAATAATAAAACGATCGGTGTAATCACGACCTATATTTCGGATTACATATTCCCCTCCATTATCCGCGGAATTGAGGGCAGATTGAATGAAGATAACTATTCATTGCTGTTAGCCAGTACAAATAATGATGTTGCACAAGAAAAAAAAGCTTTGGAAATGATGCTGTCCTATGGTGTGGACGGTTTGATTATCGAACCTACGAAAAGCAATCTGTACAACCCTAATATCGCTTATTACCTGTCGTTCAAGGAACAGGATGTTCCGTTCATCATGATCAATGCTTATTATGAAGAATTGGAGGTTCCTTTCTTTTGTCTTGATGACGTGCAGTCCAGCTATCTGGCAACTAAAGAATTGATCTCTAAAGGACATACTCAAATTGGAATCATTGCAAAAATGGATGATTTACAAGGAAAGTATCGAATGAAAGGCTATATCAAAGCGCTTGGAGAAGCCAAATTACGATTTCACCCGGAGCAAGTGCTTTCATTCGATACAGAGACGAAGCAGAATCTGTCCGCCAACTTGAAGGAATTCTTAAATGAAAATCGGGAAACGTTGACCGCCATTGTGTGCTACAACGACGAGGTAGGATTGGAAGTCGTACATGTATGCAGACAGCTCGGTATATCTATTCCGGACGAACTATCCATTATTGGCCAGGACAATTCTTACATTGCCAAAAACGCGAATATCAAACTAACAACATTGACCCACCCGCAAGAACAAATGGGACGAGATGCAGCGGATTGGGTGATTAAGAAATTGCAAGGAAAAAAGGACCTGCCAAACAACACCTATTATCAGCCTGTGTTAATCGAGGGCGAAACGGTAAGAAAAATGTCTATCGACGTACATTCAAAGAAGCCAGACCGCGTTTAGCGGAAGTTTTTCTTGTGATTATAGAATTGTTCAGCTCCGCTGAAAACTTATAACTCAACTTTCGCAGAGTCTAAATCCACTTAAACCTTTGTAGCTTCTGGGTTCTGCCGCCCGTCGATCGTGGCAAGGCATGTGAACTCGCTGCCCGGAAGCTTTGCACGATTATCCCATTGGATCAGGTGAAGAAAAACAGAAAACCAGGAACCGAAAATATACTTTAGGCGCGTTAAAGAAAATAACAGATCCAATGAGGCGCAAAAATGCCTGTTGTTATGCTATTCAGGACCATCGAATGGGTCTATTATTCTTTTGATCGTGCCTTATGGAGAAGTAGATCGGTTCGAGATCATGAGGCGATCTTAGGAGAAAGCAGCGCGTTTAGGTGGTGTGAAGCAGACCGAGAGAGAAGGAGGGAGCGGAGAAAAGCCCTGAAAAAATAAAAATCCTGGCCCTCGTTGCCGCTTGAACCTGAATTTTTCCGATGTCCTCGTTCATCCTAATCCACACCGTTCAAGCCACGCACATCATGCTCACCTTTCCTCGTTCAAGCCCTGTGATCAGGACGCAGCCGCAAGAGGCTGAACCGGCTGGCGCGCGATCAGTCGGCGGTAAGGGATCGCCGGAATCGCCACGCCCATGTACAGCAACTTCTGCCACATCGATTCTTCCGCTCCGGGCAGGCGCAGTCGGCGGCGTACGGTGTACTCGTTGAGGTACGCCTGCAGGTGCTTCGGACCCAATGCTACATACGTACTCTTCAGCGATTTCCACGCCTCGCTCACCATACTCCGCAAGGGTCTATACAGCCGATAGACTTGAGGAAACGACTGTACCACCGATGCACTGACATCTACCTGTTCATGGATAAACGCAGCGAGTTCAAGTCGATTCGCTCCGTTCCCATCTCCCCTCATCTGCGGCACCAGGTGGATTTTGACCTGCTCCGGCTCACCCGACTCCGTGACCGTGCACCCGGCTACGACTGCCGAAGCCAGCGGATGAGGAAACTGTGGCCGGGCCGGATTACGCCCATACAGGTCGCTGTTCACCTTCACGTCTCCGCAGAGCAGCTCCCGGGCATCGAACTCCCCGATGGCATGGCGGATTTTTTGCAGCGTCAGCCAGGCGGTCTTGTAGGTGACCTGGATCACCTCACTCAGCCGCATCGCCGAGATGCCATCGGGCAGCAGAAACAACTCCAGCGCCTGGAACCACTTGGTCAGGGGGAGATGGGTTCGTTCAAAAATCGTGCCGACCAAAGCCGACGTTTGATGCGCACACCTGGCGCACTCGAACATGGGAATGCGCCGGGAAGTCAGACGACTGCAGCGGGTGTGAGCGCAACGCGGGCAGACGAAGCCGTTCGGCCACTTCATCGCGATCAATGCCTCCATGCAGTCCTGCTCGTTATGATAACGACTGCTAAAGGATTGAAGTTCCGTTTCCGCTTGGATTTCCATGTCTGCTCGCCTCCGAATCAACAAAATACGAACATAAGTTCTTTTCTCCATTATACCAAACATATGTTCCTGTTTCAAGCCAGACATCCCACTTGAGCCACCTTTTTTTCTTATCTCGTTTCTCCTTCCCCTTTCCTTCCCCTAGTTCCCCAACCCCCACATTCTGAACAAAAGGGATAATCATGCAAAGCTGTATGGAGAGGCAACAGGCAACAGGCAACTGGTAACGGACACCAGACACCAGACACCATACCTTATACACCCATCTCACTCTGGATAATAGACTCTGAGCGGGGCGAATCCCCTTCTCCCAAGATAGCTAAAAAAAGCTGTCTGCTGATTCAGCGTCAACTCCAGCTGTGGATCCCCGTTTTGCCCAGTTACACCATGGCCTGTTTGCCGATTTCATGCTGCGAAAGTTGAGTTAACACTGCCAGTACTCAACGCATAAATATCAGATTCAGTAGCAGGATTATTTTCCAGTTCCAAAGTACTCTTCATAATCTGAGTAGCAGCTTCTTCTATCATTATCTCCGTTAGTCCTCTATCCATTGGATCTAAATCCTCAAGAGCCTCGGTACAATATCCAGGAAAGCCGAACATGCCTATACCATTCACTTTCTCCACCCCTTTCTAACCTTCGGACCGTCCTTTGCGTTTCTCTACCCCATCTCATCTCCTCAACCGTGCGTAGCATTTCTTCTCCACGTTCTTCACTTATCTTCCCTGCGTGTCGCAGCAATACTCGTGCAAGAGGGTCTTCTACGTTATCCACAGAATCATTTAGTTTCCTATTCTGCATAACCACACCTCCCCAGGATTATCCAATTTCCACGCCATTATTTAAAATGTTAGTCTTTAAAGAACCAGGGACATCATCAGAATTCCATTTACTCTTGGTAAAAGCTATAGACATGACGGGTGCATCTACCGTCTTTCTGGAAAGAGTGTCCACCATTTTTTGTATCACTTGTTTATCACTTTCAGTAAGTGTTTTTATTTCGCCAAACTTCCTTTTAATCACGACAGAACACCTCCGTATTAAAGATCGGTTAACTCAATTATAGGAGATTCAAATGGCTGATTCTACGTTAAAAAAGCAAAATCTCCCCGTGAATTTGAAGAGGCTTTTAGGCGAATTATAATCGTTATCTAATGGGTGAAAAAAAGTTCATGCTGTGCTACAATACTCTAATTGTAATGTAACTTAGGGAGGGTTATTGAAACACCATGCTCATTATTGGTATAGCCGGCGGCACCGGCTCCGGCAAAACGACGGTAGCCCGCTCCGTCATTGAACGTCTTGGAACAGGCAAAGTGACCTTCATATCCCAGGATAACTATTATAAAGATCATTCCTATCTCAGTATGGCCGAACGCGAACAAATCAATTATGATCACCCGTTTGCTTTTGACAACGAGCTGCTGATCGAGCATCTCAAGCTGTTGAAGGAAGGACAACCCGCGCAAGCCCCCGTATACGACTTCTCGGTACATGCCCGCTCCACCACCGAGACTCTGGAACTCAAGCCGAACAATATCGCTATTATTGAAGGACTGCATGTGCTGTCCGATGAACATCTGCGCCGTATGCTGGATATCAAGGTGTTTGTGGACACCGACCCGGACGTGCGCATTCTGCGCCGTGTGGTACGGGATATTCAGGAACGCGGACGGACGATTGAGTCTATTCACAACCAGTATCTGACTACCGTGAAGCCGATGCACGAAGCTTTTATCGAGCCCTCCAAAAAATACGCCGATCTGATCATCCCCGAGGGCGGCGAGAACGAAGTAGGCATTCAGCTGCTGTCCGTACTGACTGAAAAATACCTGTCCGGTGACCGGCAATGGTCCGGGAATCAGTGAAATTTGTCATTAAGCTGCCATGGAAAACTCCAGGGCAGCTTTGTTTTTTGGGATGATTGTGCCTGCTTTGAAGCATGCTAAATAGAGGAAGGGCAAATTTTTATGGAAAAGGAGTCCTCAAACATGCAGCAAAACCAGACACAGGGCCAGGGACAGCAGCAGCAGTTGGTCATGACCGTTCCCCCGCAGGTGATCACAACTAAGGACCATTTATATTTGAAGGATCAGCTATCGTGGGAGCTTGTAGCGATGAAAAAATGCAGCCACTTTGCCGCCGAATGCTCCGACCCGGAAATCGCACAGGCCATTGAACAGGCCGGCCAGATGCACCAGCGGCACTACAATCTGCTGCTCAAGCATCTGCAGAATGACAATTCCGCGGAAATGGAATGGGTACAGCAGCTGCAACAATGACAAGGAGGATGAGCGGTATGAACCAAAACCAGAATCAGAACCAAAGCCAAAACGCCAATATGATCAAAAACCCGAAACCGCCATACGAGCCCCAAGTCAAGGGCCCCGCAATGAACGACCGGGATCGCCTCAACGATCTGCTGGCAACGGAAAAATACCTGACAGACAGCTTTAACGTCTCCGCCCGCGAAGCAAGCCACCAGGCTCTGCATCAGGACATCATGACCGTGCTGAACGAGACGCACCAATGCCAATACGACCTGTACCAAATGATGTTCCGTAAAGGGCATTACAAGCTGGAAGCGGAAGAGCAGCAGAAGCTGGATCAAACCTTTCAGCAATTCAGCAACTATTCCTCACAGTTCCCCTATCAGGGGACGAATGTGCAATAAGACAATCGACATTTCGTTGATTAAAAAGCAGGCTGCCGGCAAGATCCCGGCAGCCTGCTAAAGTATTTACCCACTTCCCCATCCTTCTGTATTAAATCCTTAAGCCTTTCTTACTCCGCTTGACGACCGTCGATTTCGGCCCGGAACCACATTCATCACATATTGTTCACTTTTCCGGCCGAATCGATTCTTAAGAAGTGTTATGAACTGCGTTTTAGATAGCTTGAGCTTTTTTTCAGAGATCTCCCTCTGATCACATAAATGATCTTTTTCATGACAACCGGCGACTTTCTCGCTGCCGGCCGCGCTTTTCTCCTTAACACATGCTGACGCTTGCTCCGTCTTAATTTTCTTATGGAGCGGCAGGAGCGGCATTTGCCGCAGGTTATTCTTCTCTTCCGCAGTCCTGGTCTTAACCGTAGCCGTAACTTTCTGCGGCGCTTCGGCTTGACAGGAGTTGCGGGAATTTGCGGCAGGAATCTGACCGGGATTGGAGGAACCGGATTCACCTGAGGCTGAATGACCACCGGCTGGGCTGCTGAAGCCGGCGGCCCAGGATGGATATTCACCGGCCGGGTTTCCGGTGCAGGCGTTTCAGGCCGAGCAATCACCGGAGGCTGTACTGCAGCGCATTCCTTCTGCGGCCCGCACTGAGGGTTAGCTGCAGGCGCTGGTGTACATGTTTCAGCCCAAGGCGTCATGGCAAGAAATGCTTGGTACATCGGTGCCGCAGGTGAATGGTCATCCCACCACTTGCTGTCTTCTCCGGCGAAATGCACAATTTTATTGACCGGATCGAGATCATCGTGAGCGAATGTATTGAAGCGCTGATCCAATTGCATATAGTTGGAGCCAAATATGAAATTCAAAGCATCCTGATCAGGCATGGTCGTCGCAGGATAATGGCGCAAGAAATGAAGCAGTTCATCATACCACGTCTCTTTTTTGCGGATATTGTCCAAATGAAACAGAATGACGCCCGAGTTAAAATATACGTCTCCGTTCAGCCCCATGGTGAGAAAATAATCGCCCAGATTATCCTTCCCCTGGTCCAGGATCGCTCCCAGATAACATTCTCCCAGATCAATATTCCACAATTCGCTGATATCCATATTGACCCACACGTCGCAGTCCACGTAAATGACCCTGTCGGCCTGAAGAATGTTCGGCAGCAATAAACGGTACATACTGGCCTTAGTCCAATGATCAATTTTATGCACTTGAGCTGAAGCTTGAAGCATATCCTCAGGAACCGTAACATGATAGAAAAAGATATAATGATGGAAGCCCTTGGCGAGCTGAGCGAGCTTTAATCTGCCTTCTTCAGTTAAGGTTTCATCATGCAGAATATGCACATTGATCGTTTGCTTAACATTAGAAAAAATGGATGCAAGTACGACAGCCGCATGTTTCGCATATTTCCCGTCCCGGTCATTGAGCGTTAAAACCAGTTCAACCATCAAGCATCACCAACTCCTTAAAGTATCATTGGGTATAGCCATCTGTTTCATTGGACTACTTTAAGTGTATGTTTGCCCTTGAGACCGGATTGGACTACTCCCCAGCAGCCTTCGATTTATTGTGAGACCTTGATATTAAATACTCTGGAGTTCCCATAAAACAAAGAATATTATTTTTAAAAAAAGGGGGGAAGTTCTCATGAAAAATATATCACCGCTATGGATTGTATTTGGCATAATGATTATCTTAATTGTACTTTACTTTATGACCTCATCAAGATCCGGGTAAAATTCTATAATCAAGAAACGACTTGATTGCGTAATTTTATTGCATTTAAATTACGTAATAACGTTCATTTTTATAGTGCGCATGATATAATTTCTCCATGATATCTATGAGGAGTTGATTCCCGTGAACGAGGAAATATTGAAACAAATACTTCAGAAGCTGGAATATCTTGAAACTACGATGGCCACAAAAGATGACTTAGCCATGATGGCTGACAAGATGGCTACGAAAGAGGAATTAGCCGCGATAGCTGCGAACATGGCTACGAAAGAGGAGTTAGCCGCGATAGCTGCGAACATGGCCACAAAAGATGATTTAGATGCCACGAATGAAAAATTAACTCAGCTCACAAGTGATGTGGCCTTGATTGCGAAAAAGCTGGATCTAACCTTCGAACAGGTGGCTAAAAGTGCGGAGGCGATCTATGAGACCGCAGCAACACAAGAAGAACATAAGGACATCCTGGATGAATTATCTATTCGATACATCGAACAAGCAGCTGCTGTACGCCGAGTAAAAAAGAAACAAGCTGATGCCAGTCAAGTACCGACGCCAGCTTGAGTCCGAGAGCTTTTTCAATATCTACTAATTCTTTTTCAATGTCTACTAATTCTACATAACTCTCATACTAACGGACGCCCTCAACCCGCGTATCTCCTCTTCCCGCTCCAGATAGAGCCGTTCCGCCTCTTCTCTCGTAATTTCCCGGAGCTTCAATCTTTGTCCGGGCTTTAACTGGGCGATGAATGGCACATCTGCGGCGGCGATTTGCGCAATGCGCGGATATCCGCCAGCTGTCTGTCTGTCGGCCAGCAGGATGATCGGATTGCCGTCGGGTGGCACCTGCACCGTGCCCAGGGCGACTGCCTCGGAGATCATTTCGAGTGGCTGCTGCAGCTTGAAAGCAGGCCCCGACAGCCTATAGCCCATGCGGTCCGATTGCGGGGTCACCAGCAGCGGCTCCTCCCACAGGCTTTGTCTGCTGCTCTCATCAAAATGATCAAACTCGCTGCCCCGCAGCGCCCGCACGGTTACCCATCTGCCCTGTCCCGGGATGCCTCTCTCCTTTGCTGACCAGGATACGGAACGGAAGGAGCTTCCGGGAGCTGATTCGAGCTTGCGCATAATGCGCAGAGAGGCTTCCTGCGGCGGCTGAACCTCCAGAACATCGCCCGTCTGCAGGGCCTTGCCCCGAAAGCCCCCGATGCCGGCCCGCAGGTAGGTGCTCTTACTGCCCATCACCTTCGGCACGGCGTACCCGCCGGTCACCGCCAAATAAGCGCGGCAGCCTGATTTCGCACCGCCAAACTGGAGGACGCTGCCCGCCTTGAGCAGGACGGGCCGCCACATGGGGACAGGCTGACCATCCACCGCCGGTGACAAATCTCCCCCGGTAATGGCGACCAGCAGATCCTGTTCGACCCTCAGGGAAGGCCCCATCAGGGTCATCTCCAGCGCCGCCTCCCCTTCTTCATTGCCGACCAGCAGATTCGCCACTCTCAGGGCGTACATGTCCATCGCTCCGCTCACAATGACGCCATGCTTCTGGTATCCATATCTGCCAAGATCCTGAATGCTGGTGAGCATGCCAGGACGCATCACCTCAAGGCTCATGCATTCTCCCCCTTATACCGTACAAATTCCTCCGGGGAGATCGCCCGAAATTTAACGACATCGCCGGATTGAAGCAGGCTCGGAGGATTGGCGTTCGGCCGGAACAGCTGCAGAGGCGTTCGGCCGATCAGCTGCCACCCCCCGGGGGTGGAGATCGGGTAGACACCAGTCTGCATGCCTGCAATTCCGACCGAACCGGCTGGAATGGACGCGCGCGGGGTGGAGCGTCTTGAAGTAGCGATGCTTTCCGGTAAGCCGCCCAGATAAGGAAAGCCGGGGGCAAAACCGATCATATATACAAGATACTCGCCGCCGGTATGTATATCGATGACTTCCTCCGGCCGCAATCGGTGATGTTCCGCTACATCCGCCAAGTCCGGTCCAAACTCTCCCCCGTAGCACACCGGAATTTCAACCACATTGGGTTCCCCATGGGCGGACTTCCCCATGCCGGACAGCAGCTGTTCCAGGACCAAGGAGACGATTTCATAGGCTGACCTGTTACCGAATTCAGGCTGGTCCTGGTGTGACATTTTCACTTGAAACGGATCGTAAAAGACCGTAACGGCTGCAAATGCGGGCACACATTCGATCATCCCCGGAAAAGGATGCCGTTCAAGGTGGTCATGCACCATTTTGACCCTGCGGTGAATCTCCGGATGAATGCGGTCCCCAAGTTCCAGACGTATGGCCGCTTCCCCGAGGGGAGACATGCTCAATAGCAGTTCGTTGTTATTCATATTTATGAGTCCTCTCCTCAAATCGCAAGCAGGAACTACAAGACGCCGGATTATTCATCCTTCCATCAATCATTCAAACAGTTTTGGAATTTCGTTAACCAGCGTGTATCCGCTCATATAGGTCATAAGAACAACGACAAGTCCTCCAAAAATAGCAAGCCACAGCGGATGCTTATAATCGCCGATGATTTTCTTTTTGTATGCGGCGATCAGCAGTACCGCCAGAGAAATCGGCAGAATCATGCCGTTAAAGGCTCCGGCCAGCACCAGCACTTTGACCGGTCTGCCGATGAGCACAAAAATCAGCGTGGACACCACTATGAAGCCGATAATGTACCATTTCTGATTTCTCTCGATCTTTGGGCTAAAGGTGCGAATAAAGGATACGGAGGTGTAAGCAGAGCCTATAACCGAAGTTATCGCCGCTCCCCACATGACGATGCCGAAAATCTTGTATCCGAGCTCGCCCACCGCCAGTCTGAACACGGAAGCCGGCGGGTTCGCCGGGTCAATTGCCAGCCCTTGGGCGACAATACCGAACGCGGCCAGAAACAAAATGACACGCATGACGCCTGTAACCAGAATGCCATATATGGAGCTTTTGGTTACCTGTGGCAGGGCCGATTTACCGCGTATGCCCGCATCAAGCAGCCGATGTCCCCCTGCAAAAGTAATATAACCTCCAACTGTGCCGCCAACGAGCGTCACAATGGCCAGCATGTCGATTTGATCCGGAACAAAGGTTTTTACGACCGCTTCCCCCACCGGAGGAGCGGAAGAAATGGCAACATATAACGTCAGAAGAATCATGACGATCCCGGCGATCTGGGTAAAACGGTCCATCGCTTTCCCGGCATCTTTAATCAGGAAGATAGCGATCGCGATCACCGCGCTGAGTATGGCTCCCATTTCCGGAGAGATGCCGAACACCACGTTCATGCCCAATCCGGCCCCGCCGATATTCCCGATATTAAAGGCAATACCCCCGAATACGATCAGAAAGGCCAGAAAATAACCGAGCCCCGGCAAAAGTGCATTGGCAATATCCTGCCCCCGTTTCTCGGACACGGCTATAATCCGCCAGACATTCATCTGAACCCCGATATCCAGCAGAATGGAAATAAGGATCACAAAACCAAAGCTTGCCGCAAGCTTTTCTGTAAATACGGTAGTCTGGGTTAAAAAGCCCGGACCGATCGCCGACGTAGCCATTAAGAAGGCCGCCCCCAGCAGTAAGCTCCAGTTCGTCTTTACTTTCGGGCTCTGCCCCTTGTCATTCGTCTTCAACTCCATATACGACAACCCCTTAACCGTATAATTATGATGTTGTGCCTGCAGCCAGCAATTCAATGCCTGCTTCTTCACAGCTCTTCCGGATTTGCTGGGCAAACTCCAGCGCCTGCGGACCGTCGCCGTGGATACACACCGTGTCCGCTTGAATACGGATTTCCTGCCCCTCTCTTGAACGCACGACGCCCTCCTGAATCATCCGGATCACCTGCGAGATGGCCTGGTGATGATCCTTGATCAAAGCATCCGGCTGGCTGCGCGGCGTTAATGAACCGTCCTCTTCATAGGTGCGGTCCGCGAACACCTCCTGCGCCGTTTGCAGCCCTATGGCTTCTCCCGCCCGAATAAGCTCGCTTCCGGAAAGGCCGAATAAAATAAGGCCGGGATTCACCTTGTACACCGCTCTAGCAATGGCATCGGACAGGTCCTTCCGCTTGGCGGCCATATTATACAGCGCTCCGTGCGGCTTCACATGCTGCAGGCTTCCGCCCTCCGCCTTGACCAAGGCCTCAAGCGCCCCGATCTGGTAAACGACCATGTCATAGGCTTCCTGGGCGGTAATCTCCATATTGCGGCGGCCAAAGCCGATCAAATCCGGCAGACCGGGATGCGCCCCGATCGCGATGCCGGCAGCAAGCGCAAGCTGTGCTGTTTTCCGCATCACTGAAGGGTCCCCCGCATGAAAACCGCACGCAATATTCACGGATGTGACGTACGGCAGAATCTCTTCGTCCATGCCAAGCTTATAGGAGCCAAAGCTTTCGCCGAGATCGCAATTCAAATCAACACGATACATTTTCTAACCTCCCTTTCCACAAATTATGATTTCCATCCTACAAAAATCTTTCGGAGATGCAGATTTGTTCCGAATTTCGAAACAATCATTCCGTTTTTTAGACTGATTATAGCGAATCCGCTCCACTTCGACAATAAGATGTAAGAAATTATTACAAAGTTACGATTTGAAGCAAAACAAAGAGCCCGCCTTCCCGGAATAAAACCAGGAAAACGAGCTCTAAAGGCCTCTCACATCCCCGCATGAGCGGACGATGGATAGCCCATTTTCAGCGAAATGTCATGTGCGGCCCGCGTGACCTTCCGAATCAGCTCCGGCATACGGTCCTCCCCGAACCGGGAATCAGGTCCGGCAACACTGAGGCCGCCAACGATACGGCCCTTATAGCCAAATATGGGCGCCGCCACGGCTGTAGTGAAATTTTCAAGCTCCGAATGGCTGATGCTGTAGCCTTTGCGGCGTGATTCCCGCAGCGTTGACCGCAGCCGGTCCTTATCCGTAATCGTCCCTGTGCCGATGGGCTTCAGCTCAATCTCGCTCAAATATTGTTCAATCTCCCGCTCAGGCTGGTAAGCAAGAAGAATCCGGGAACAGGCTCCCGCATATAACGGCGCTCTGCGGCCAATCCGTGTATATAATCTGACAGGCTGGGTGGATTCCAGCTTCTCCACATATAGCGATTCGTTGCCATCCTTCACGATCAGATTGACGGCCTCCTGCACATCATCACGAAGCGCTTTCATAACCGGGAGCGCAGCCTGACGGATATCCAGCCGATCCGCTACGAGCTGCCCGAACTGCAGGAACAGCAGCCCAAGCGAGTAGCCTCCATCCTCGTCCTTGTGCAGAAAACCCATATCCTCCAGCGAGCCCACCATTCTGTGCACCGAGGTTTTGGGCATGCCCGTCAGATTCACCATTTCATTTAGACTTAATTTGCTGCTGGTGAGAAACAGATTAAGGAGGTCCATGGATTTCACGACGGTCTTATTTTTGCTCTGCATTTTCCATCCCCTCATCTTGATCCGGTTCTTTGAAATACCGTAATTATACCTCGTAAAACCAGTATGTTTCAAACGCTTCTCTCTTTCTTTCTCTTTTCTCGTTGGGCAGATTCTTCCTATCCATGGCTCCTTGTTTTTAAAGAAAATATGGATCTTTCACAAATGACCACGTAATAACGCCATTTTCTTATACTGAAACAACTTCGCATATGCTATAATATCCCCATGATATCGCCAAAAGCGGGTTTAAAAATATTGCTCTAACGAGGTCAGATGTAAGGCGGTCATTTTTAAAATTTGTGAAAATGTTAATAGGAGGGGTGCGACATGACAACTAAGGTATATGTTTCAAAAAATGGTGTTGTATCAGAGGCGATAGGTTCGCAGCCGAAAGATGCTCTTTTGTTTGCACCTTCCAAGAAGAGCACCTCACAGGTGATTCAGGAGCAACGCGCCAGTCGGCTGAGAAACAGTCAGTTTATTAAAGAACGCTTCGCAGAAGCTTTTAAGAGATAAGTCAACAGCTTGATTCAATAATGTATCCGCAAATTCTCCAATAGGCCACCCTACAGAAGCTTATCAGTTCTGAAGAGTGGCCCTTATTTTTAACATGGTGTTATTCCATTTAATTTACCAGTCCCGAAGGCCAGTTGCCGTACCAGGAGTAACCTGTTCTTCTCTCCTGGTCGATATCGCTGAGCTTGTATTTTACCACACCGTCGCGGCCCACAAAGATCGGCTTATTCGTTCCGATTTCGTAGAAACGGGCCCAGATCGGCGGAGCGCTGGGATCCTGCACCACGATCACATCATCACTGCTCTTGACCACTTTGATGCCGGTAATCTTTACCTGCTTAAACCAATTCTCGGCGGCTTGAATGGCAGCGGTAATTTGCGGCGTGGCAGGTCTTGTTTTCAGGAATTTGACAATTCCCACGCTTTCACTGGCACACAGCGATGGCACTTCATAGGCTCTGGCCCCTGCCGGTTGCAATGTGACAGAATCATGCTGCTGCCCCCAGACGGTTAACTGTCCGTTCACCTTCACCTGGGTTGCCAATATAGCGCTCACTCCTTTGGCAACCGCCGCTCTGCTTCGATCGGCCACAGCTGTGTCTACAAAGGAAAAGTCACCCTTTTTGCTGCTCACCTCATCCAGAAGAATCATGACGTTAATCATGGCGTTGTCATTGTAGGTAATGTGCTTGTGATAGCCTGTCCCCTGGTACACCTGCGGCCATCCCCCGTTGCTGTACTGCATGTTCAGGAGGAAATTGATGCCTTTGATTGCTGCTTGCGAATATTTGCTGTCTTTTGACTTGGTATACTCGCTGGCCAATCTTCTGATTTCCGTATATGTAGCTTTGTTATCGATCGTTGATTTGGCCCATTCCCCGCTGGTGACAGAGTAATCCTTTTTCCAGCCCCCATTCGGCTGCTGATTTTTCAGAATATCCGCGATGCTGGCCGTCGTGCCCGAGGCATCAGCGGCGAGTACCGGTGAAGAAGGCTGAAATGCGAATGCGGTGACAGTCAGGACAAAGGATAGAACCAATACCAGAGTGCGTTTGTTCCGCTTTACTTTTAACATCATACTCAGCTCCTTTTTGTATTTGTAAGCGATTTCAATATTGCTTGTACATTATCTTAGTTCAGCCCTTTCTATTTGTCAATGTTTCCCATACGTGGTTTGAATTCCATTCGGTTATTGACGCTTTAGACGTTCTATTTCGCGTTCGTTAGTTACTTGTTTTTTCCTATTAATTTCTGTATCTGTCTTGTTCATTCTGATATCCTTCTTAATATCATGTACTTCTGCTTTCAAGTTGTGAACCATTTCATTCGTACTTTTAACGATTTCGATCCATTCATAACCGCTGACAGTATTTTATCATTTGACTTGCCATTTGCTCAAAGCATTGGGACTTGGCAGCGATTTGTCAAATTGTTGGTTATAATTGGGGTATCCATATTTTCAGTTATAGGTAATCTGTTGTTACAATCCAATCATCCGAGGTGTACAAATGAAAACAATACAGGTCTGCCACTATGACGCATTCAGCAATGTTCCCGATAAAGGAAACCCGGCTGGAGTTGTGCTGAATGGGGAAAATCTTAACGAAGTGCAAATGAGAGAGGTAGCGCAAAAGGTAGGGTTTAACGAGACCGCCTTCCCGCTTGCATCGGACAAGGCCGATTTAAGAATCCGCTATTTTACGCCAGGCCACGAAATCAATCTGTGCGGCCATGCGACGATGGCATCGATTTACGCGCTGAAAACAAAAGGCCTTCTGGGAGACAAGACTGATCTGACCATTGAAACAAAGGCCGGGATACTGCCGGTGAAAATTGCTGCAATGGAAAAGGATCAACTGTATATCACGATGCGCCAGGCTGCTCCCGAGTTTCGGGAATTCAAGGGCTCCCTACCTGCGCTGGCCCATTCGATGGGCATTGAAAAAGAAGACATTGAGACAGATCTCCCGACCCTCTACGGCAGTACCGGGACGTGGACTTTGCTGGTTCCCATTAAAAGCCTGGCTGCCTGCAAACGGATGAAGCCCGACAACAAGCTTTTTCCGGATATTTTGCAGGAAATGCCCGGCGCCTCTGTCCATCCTTTCTGTCTGGAAACCTATGATGCGGGCGCACATATGCATGCACGCCATTTCTCCTCGCCCTTCTCCGGCACGGTTGAAGACCCGGTTACGGGCACGGCCTCCGGTGTCATGGGAGCTTATTATGCAAGATATATAGCGAAAAGGCCAGAAGCCCCGCTCCATCTCCTCATTGAGCAGGGTCAGGAAATTCAGCGGGATGGCAGAGTCCGGGTGGCCGCCCACGGTGAAACGATCGAGATTACGGGAAATGCCGTGCATGTTAAGGATTTCGAGGTGACCATTCGCCCGTAAACTCCTGTTCATCATAGGCAAAAAAAAGCTGTCCAGAATCTCCTCGCGGTCATCAAGGAAAAGCTGGTCCGCCAACCTCCGCATCCCGCGGCTTGTAAAGGCAAAGCCCGGGGCCAGATAGGGATGCGCATCCAGCAGCTTACATTGGAAAGGTGGCTGGGCTATTGCCAGCTAACTTACTTTCTGCCCTATTTCATCTATCAGTGGTGATTCGAAGCGGCTGTACGTCCGAAAACTCAAAAAAGCCGGTTTCTCCTACTTTAAGGATTGGCCGGCTCATTATTGGGGTCAATAGATATCCCCACGATTAGCGATAGTCACTATGTAAACCATTTGTTCCGTATGATTGACTTCAAAAATTACCCTGTATGTACCCACTCGTAGGCGCATAAGTTTTTCTCTTCCCTTGAGTGGTTTAATATCTCCTATTGGCGGGCGAATAGCTAGTCCAGCTATCGCATTTCTAATGCGCTCTTGTACTTCTCGTTCCTGTTTAGCAACAAACTTTACAGCATCACGGCTTAGTGTCAGTTGGTAAGTTAAGCTCACTCATTGCTTCCTCCCATGACATAAATTCAGTAGCACTCTTCAATTGTCGTTCTTCCTCTTCGCTCAGAGGAACATCATCTGGCTCCATCCGTGAAATTTCATCCCAATCTGGTCGGTGTCTTATAGTTAGATACTTTAGATAGTCATATGCTGACTGGCTAGCATCGTCTGGAAGAAGTTCAATTAATTTGATTAACTCCTGTTTGCTGATGGCCATGGTAACCCTCCTCTAAACAATGATCACTATCCGATAAGTTTCAATTCATTATAGCATATCACTCACGATGATTTCGAAGTGGCCATTCGCCCGTAAACTCCTCAATATAGGCAAAAAAAGCTGGCCAGAATCTCCTACGGTCATCAAGGAAAAGCTGGCCCGCCACCGCTGACAACAGCTTCGGAACCGCATATTTTATGCCGGACGGCGCTGAGGCCGAAAGGCCACAGCTGATCAGCACAGAGTAGTTGCAGGAAAAGAGTCCGTGCAGCAGCGAAAAAAGGCCAATCAGAAAAACTCTGATTGACCTTTATCCTATGCGGCAATTTGCAGAAAACGCTAGTGGGCTTTGTCCGCTCAGTCGATCAAGCGATGCGCGTACCACTTTTTACCCCGGAAGCGCCACAGGAAGACCGCTCCCCGCACGCCCCATTCCAGGTTCATCGCCAGCCACACGCCGAGAATGCCAAAGCCCAGCACAATGCCCATAATGTAGCCGAGCACGACCCGGAACAGCCACATCGACAGCATGGAGGTGATAGACGTAAATTTCGAGTCTCCCGCCGCCCGCAGCGCCGAAGGGAGAATGAAGCTGATCGCCCAAAGCGGAACCTGGGCAATGGCATTGATCAGCACGACCCAGAATATATCGTCCACAATCTCCGCCGGAGGCTGAAACAGACCAACGAGCGGATAGAACAAGGACATGAGCAGCACGCCCATGAAGATGAAAGAGAAAGTTCCCAGCCACAGGAAGGCTTTCGTGAATTTCTTCGCATCATCAATGTTTCCCCGTCCCATACACTGGCCGACAACGGTCACTATGGTGAGGGACAAGGCATTCGCAGGAATCTGGAACACTCCCGCCAGCGAACCGGCAATGGCGTTGGTTGCGATGGCATACGTGCCCAGGCTGACAATAAAAATCTGAGTCAGAATCTTGCCGCCGTTAAAGAACATTTGCTCCGCGGCAAAGGGAATGCCAATAAACATAATTTTCTTCAGCATAGCATAGTTCACACGCAGCAGATCCCTGATCCGGACGTGCAGCTCGGCGTCCATTCTGACCAGATAGAAAATGGCACAAACGGCCGCAGCGTATCTGGCGATATTGATGGCCAGCGTCATCCCCTGCACGCCCATATCCATGATATTGATGAACACGACATTCAGGAGCACGTAGGACAGGTTCATGATCAGGGAAAGCGCCAGCGCCGCCCTTGTTCTCCCGATTCCCCGCAGCACACCGCAGACCGCCTGCTCTATCGCAACCCCCACATAGGATATACCGCTTCCGATCAGATACACTCTGGCTTGATCCAGCACATCCGGCGAGGCTGTGCCGAACAGAAGGTTCAAAATCGGGCTATGGAGCAGGATCACCAGCAGGCTGATCGCAACCGACAGCAGGGTTACTGATGCCACCGAGCCGGAGGCTGCCTTCGATACCATCAGGTCATTGCCGCTGCCCTTATACTGGGCCACCACCACCGTTCCCCCGGTAGCGACAGCGACAAATACACTCACGAGAAAAATATTCAGCGAGTCGATCATATTGACCGCACTGACCGCCGCCATGCCCGCCGAGCTGATCATCGCGGTGTTGACAAGGTTCAGGCCGATCAGGAACATCTGATCAATCAGCAGCGGGATAAATAAGGCCCGGATCTGCTGGTAGTCAATGGACTCCCCGGTCAAATATTTTTCCAGGAAAAACGGTTTTCTGTTTTTTAGCTTGGGCTTACCCATATCATCACATTCTTTTCATCATTTGGGAAATACGCTATTTTTATATATGCCGCGCATTGCAGTTTTGGACCCCGTAACTTTACATTCTTATAGGAGTATACACCCAAATGGAATCCTGTCAATGATTAGGAGGCAATTCATTAATTTCAGCATACATATTTCGCATTGATACGTAGATAGGTACCACATATAAAACGATTACACGCTACACTTGGCATATCAAACGGACTCAGGTTATACATCCACATTGAAATTTCACATTTATTATGGAGTGAGCGCTTATGCTGGAACCAGTTTGTATTGTCTTAGGTCCTTACGATGAAGATGACCTTGGCTATGATCTGACCCGGGGATTTTTAATTGATGATCACCATGCCATTTATGTTTCGGACGGTTACTTGTGGCTTCGCAAGGTTAACCCTGCAGTTCAACATCACCGCTTGTATCTGGACGATCCCAGTGCTGCCGGATTAATTCTGGATAGTAATGTTACGGCGTCGGACAAAGACGTTGTCAGTCAAGTTTGCAACAAACTCACATCGATGAATGCCTTGGAATTTCTTATTACAGAGTTACATAGTTTAGCCGCCGGCGATGTTATTTTTAACGTCCGAGACAAAAAAGCTTATCTCCCCTCATGTTGAAGTGGAGATAAGCTTTTGAAAGTTCATTTAAGCCGTGTCTTTACTTCGGCTGACTAATTTCTTTTCCGTTATTTGCAACTAATATGGATGGGCCACTTCTACGCGTGCCATTTGCTCTATTTTGAACATTACCGACAATAAATTTCCCGAACGGCAGCTTATTGATCAGGAATGAAACGATGATGGCCCCCGCCACTCCTACAATAAAGATGTAAATCTGATAGCCGAGCATACTCATATACGGCAACGGCTTTAACGTGTAAAAGAAAAGCAAATGGAGCAAAAAAATACTGAATGAATAATTACTGATCAGATATATAATTCTGGGGACCGTTTTTATTCTCGATGACAAATAAATAATCAAGAAAATCATTGAAGTTGTGTACAATAACATGTCGAACCGCTTGGATGTGCCCTCCAAAAGCAAGGACTGCTGCAATACTGCCGACAGGCTATAAAACAGAATTGGCGCCAGCAAAACTAAAATCCGGTATTTCTCAAGTTTCATTTTTAAAGCGTCATAGTTCTTGCCACAGTAATAACCCAGAGCAAAGTAAAAAATCCAGCCAGGAAACGGAATCCAGTAACCCTTCCCCCAAATATAACCATGCATTGGAAGCGCAGAGCTTGGCTCCACTAAATTGAAAAACATCAAGTACCCTGCATTGATTACAAACGATACTGTCAATACCACGGCCGGGGACATTTTGAGCAAAAACCTGGATAACAATAAGTGCAAGATATGGAATTGGATGATGATAAGTATAAAATAAGCAACGTAGTCGCCAAAGATCAGATTTTTGGCAACCGCAAAAATGTAAGCCCCCATTGCACCAGTGTACGAATGAATACCTTCCAAATATGTATGATCTGCCAGCGGATAAACAAACCCCAAAATAATGTAGGGCGGAAGCAGAATTTTAACCCTCTTCTTCAAAAATCCATCCGGGACAGAGGAACTATAGGACTTGGCATTTAAGAACTCGGAAATAAATACAAAAGTCGGAGTCGAAAATAAAAAGGCCATTCGAATTAAATCTGTAAGACCGCTTCTCTCTCCCGGGAAAAACTCATATCCAAAGTTATAAGTGTGGATCACCACGACCGACAGACAGGCTATTGCCCGCAACCAGAAAATTTCGCCAACTAACTGTTTCTGCACCCTATCCTGCCTCCCTGCTAAAAAATACCCTTGTATCATTTAGCATTTTTATTTAAATTGTTTTGCGCTTGCAAAACCAATTTAGTGAATTCACGTTCACGACAGATCGGCGGTTTGACGGTATCAGGCTTTGTCCTGTAAAACGAATAAATCCCAAAAGAACGAGCATCTTGGTACAACGGGTCTAGGAAAAAGGTCATGTGAACCAAATAATCCATCATATGGTAAGTTAACTATTGAAAAGTATAACCCCCATAGCAACCAAAATCAACCCGTTGAAAGCAATTTCTGATTTCGTTTCAGAAAAAGTCCCCCTGAATTTCTGCTCGTTATCAAAGGAATGCATTTGTCTGTGTGCAGGCAAAAAAGGCTCATTCCTCCTCATCAATTGAGTTGGAATAATGAGTTTACACATAAATCTTGACAGGCCCCGTTGCAATGATATTGCGTTATTTAGGGTATAAGATTCAAGCATTGATGCACGTACAAGCGAAATGACGAAATCTTTATACAGGTATTACATCGATCATAAGTGTTTTTGGTTGAATGATAGGTTCATTCATCCCCCCTCCAATAAAGAAACCTTGAAAGGCATAGAGCCAATCAAGGTTTCGCAATACAGTACTTAACCTTATTGATGTTCCTTTTTTTGCTAAATCAATCGCCACGGCTAGTTTAATTTGAAATATCTTACTCAACCGTTTTTGGAAATCCTTCAGATTATAAGCTTCAATCAAAGGAGCTTCCGAATGATTGACTCTGCTAATTTCAACTTTAGCAATTTTATCAAGGTCAACTAAAATGGTGAATATTTCCTCACCCTATTCAGGTGTCCAATTCAAAATATATGCACTTTTTAATTCTCCAAAAGTAGCCCTTAACACATTCAATATTGTTTCTGCTTTTCTGTCTTGAACCGAAACCAAATTTGAGGCTTCTAATTCCTTTCTGAAATCCTGTTCTTGTTTACTTCCTATAAGTTTCTCTTTATCACCCCCCGGTGTAGCAGTAACTAGATTTCCAGTAATACCGCTGCAAGGAAACACAACAACAGCAAAAAAACAGGTCAATTACGGTTGTATTTGACCATAATCGACCTATTCAATGTAACGGAATAGCGTTATTTAGGTTATAAAATTAAAGCATTTGATGTGCGTACAATCGCAATGAAGAAATCCTTATACGGGTACTACATGGGTTATATGTGTTATTGGTTGAATGAAGGGTTCATTCGGCACTGGGTAACTCGGTAGCCCCCACGGAAGAAATACCTTTAAAGGCAAGTAAATTAGAACTCCTCTAGTGAAATTGCCTCAATGGAACTGCAGTAGAACTCAATAAAGTTATACCCATCATTTTCACCATAACCACTATCATCATGCACATGGTATCGTTGATTTGTATCCCATCCTAATTCTTCTTTATCGTGTACTATTAAACTCCTTGTCAAATAAAGATTCGTTATTTTCCTTACACTAAAGTCGGAAACATTAGCATACCTTATTTTTATTTTAAATCGTCGCCCTGTCTCAATAACCGAGACGAAAAAAGACAAAGTGAGTACAGTCGTATAATTATCTTCAAAATCAATGTCTACATCATAATCAATTCCAATTATTTCCTTGTATGTCCAAGAGCCAAGAGCATTTAACTTATCAGTAATAGTATCGTAATTTTTTATAGCAGTCAAAAAACACATCTCCCCTCATTAATCAATAAATTTTATGGTATTTGTCGCTTCATCAATTACACCTTGTCTGAGTCTGCCTGTAGAAAAGTCCATAAAATACTTTATCTCTGATTTCACACTTTTCCCTGCATCTTGATAAACGTATTCATGCATATGTGGGTTTGTATGATGAGCAGAATTCCCGTGGTCAGAATAATCGATTCTATACTTTTGCTTGCCTGCTTGGTCATAAATCACCCGAGATTTCTCAATCTGTCCACTTGAACCAAGACGACTAAAATCGACTCTAGCCCCTGGAGTTCCTTGCATGGGGGCGTAATTGTTTTTATAGTACTCATCAGGCAGGAACGGTTCTTTAGCAATATCGTCAATTTGACCCGTCCCCTTAGTATTTTGATTATTTTGGGTGCCATGGTGATTTACTCCTGAACCGCCCGCTGAAAATCCATTGGCTCCGGGTGGAACACTATTGCCGGTTGGCTTCCCACCACGGCCACGACCTCCACCAAATCCAATCCCCATCTCATTCTGTAGTGCACCAGCATAAATGCCGAGCGCTTGTATGACTGATACTTCTTCTCCTGTGTTATAATTCTTACCCTTTAGAGCTGCTTCCATTTCTTTCTGGTAAAGACTATCCGCATCAATTGAATTGTTTCCTTTGGTAGCTTCATTATAGGCTAAGGTAAGTTGGAGCCCCTTCTGATCTGCTAGTCCAGTCTCATCATTAATAAAAGTCCACATATCGTCTTGCCATACCCGAGTGTATCCGCTAGTATCGCTTAGATTAAAGGAATCCTCGGTTGAGCCACGTAGTTCTCATATTCCGTTTTCCAGCGTTTCCTCACATCTCCCGGAACTTGCTGATACGCATTAGTTATAGCTGTTGATTCTGTCAGCAGGTTCTGAACCAGCTCCAGCGTGCCGTCAGACTGAGCTATATGACGCGCACTCGTATACACTTTCCCCAAAATCCACTTGTTATAGTACGCTTGCTTGGCCTGCACGTGCTCATACTGGCTGATCAGCCCCTGCATCGCCAAACTGGCCAAATGTTTCAGCGGGTGCAAACCGCCTTTAGCAGCTCCACCTCCAGAACGACTCGTTCCTGTGCTGCGGACAGGAATAGCTGCGGTTGCCATCAGAACCACACCTACTGTCACTCCTCCAGGTCCTGCTGCCATCGCAGCTCCCGCCACCGCTCCCATCGCTGGGATGGAGCCGAGCAGCTTGGACACCGTACCCAGCAAGGAGTTAGCTTGCTGCTTCTCAGCGGGTGTCGTCACTTTGGCAGTGACGGGCGGGCTGCTGTCGAAGCAGCGCTTTCTGCTTTCGCAGCTTGTGCCGCTTCATACGCTTTGATGCTCATGAGCGGCGGCTCTGGTACAGGCGGAAGATCTGCCACAAAGACAGGAGCCTTCACTGTCCCCTCTTGGTAAATCATCGGCGCCCTGGCATCCGTCTCGCCGTCGAGCACCATGCTGCTGGCCCCGCCTTTTAAATACAGCCCCGTCCCGGCTTGAAGCGACAAGGTCTGGCCTGTATCCAGTTTGATGCTGCCGCCTTTTACCTCAACATCCCTCAGGCTGCTTACTGCAAAGAACACAACAACTGAAAAAAGCAGGTCAACCACGGTTGTATTTGACCATGTTTAACCTGCTCAATATTTAAGTTTTACTCTTCTTTTACAAATTTCTTATTCCCAGACATAGAAATCATACATATCCGCTCATTACTACATCAATACCAATATTGTGTACAAGCAAATCTGTGAGTGATGGAGCGATTTTAACTGCATCTTCCCTATCTAAATCTCCAAAACCAACCATATACAAACCAAAGCCTTCCTTACCATCTAAATATAATAGCACATTACCACCCTCATCATCCCCAACTGCAAGTGAATTTGGAATATATTTTTGAACAAAATAAGATTCATTCATTTCTACACAGTCGGATGGCCCCCAGATACGTATATACATTTCATTTTTCACATTAATCTCTGCTTCTGTTGCTATCCGTACAATCTCTAAGTAATCTAAGGGTACCTCTATAGGTGAGAAGGTGATTAATTTCTTCCTCAGTCGCTGGGGACTCTTTGGCATCTACTGAAAACAATGTACTCATCTGCTCAAAAATATTCATCTCAATCAATCCTTTTATATGAAACTTTTAACTTGTCCAGCATTTTATACTGTTTCTCCATTACTTTTTCAATTTTTTCCCTTTATAAACCAGGGGCAATCGATTACTCTCCCTTACATATGTTCCCCTTAGAATCTAATCACATAAAAAAGCTCACTCCCTCTTATTGATTGTTCAAGTTGGAATGAGCTTGAAAGTTATTTTACTTCTCCACTTTAGTTTTATTTTATTTTATTCTCGATTTTTGAAATATAATCCTCAACTATAGGATGTTGATCAGGGTAACGAGTAAGATAGTCAACAGATGCTTCTTTTAAATACTTAATAAAAGCATTATTATCTAAAATTACAGACTCTTCCTCTGGCACAATAGGATACTCAAAATAATATATAACCCCTGTATCACCAAAATAATCTTCTTCCCATGGCTTGAACTCATGAGCAAACACACACCATACTGCTTCTACTCCATATCCTTCTCCTTTAGAGTAACTCTCTAAAATAGTTAAAAACCTAGCATCACCTAGTACTTTATAATAATAATCTAATATCAATTTTTTATTTTTTTCAAAACTATATTCTATCTCATGCTCCACTACTATCACCTCTACTCATTTCTTGGGACTATAGGAAAGACATTGGTTATTTCTCCTGTCGCTTCATCTATATAACCCTCAAACTTATAACCCTCAAACTCTAATCCATTCGATGAACTTCCCCTAACGACACGTCCGTCTACTTTACCATTTTCCATAGCCTCTTTCCCCCACTTAATTATATTTGCATCCGATATCTTTTTGGGATCATAGACAGTTTTTGGTTTTGGAATACTTTTCAATTCCCCTACAATAATATTCCCTTCCCGATCTAATGCCGGAATTCCATACTTTATCTCAGTTATTCCATCAATATCAGGATGTTTCCTTTCATAAATTATACAATCTTCGAGATTCCACCCTTCATCGTTAAATGCTTTTTCGAAGTTCTCCCTATTATGTCCCCCAACAACTCCTTTATTTTTCTTTCTCACAATACCCTGTACATTAATTATATGATCCTCGAAATCAACAGAATAAGTGAAAACATTCTTCCCTTCCACCTTAGCATTCCGACCAATTTCGGCATTTTTATACATCTGGGAGTCATCCATATCAGAGAATGAAAAAAGACCACAACACGGGCGGTTAGCTCGTATTGTAGCTTTGTTTTGTATTGTACAGTTTTGTTATTGGGTTGTAAAACTGAATCATTGGTTTCCATATTATTCAGGAAGTTTAGGTTTTGCGTCCTTCAGGTTAAACCATGCCTCAATATGATTGCACAGAGGTTCTATATCTTCAATTGCTGTTTCACATATATAGCCATACCTTTCTTGTAAAATCCTCCTCACATCATAATGCTCATAATATTCATTTGTAGATTTTGCCTCACAAACTTCGCTGGGTTCAATAATATAATTTTGATGCTTTGTATCTCTACTCATATACATACTCCATTTTAGTTTCCCTTCATACTCCTCTATACACTCTTGCAATCTATTGTATATATTACCGCCATTAGAGAATCTAAAGTAAAATCCTGGAGTTGTTTTATATATATCATCTTCAGAATACATATTAAATCTAACCCAATCAAATATACCAAGCTTCGAAATAGTATGTGCCATTCTCTGATCCCGATTTATTTCCGATGAATCTTTAAAATAAAAACTTTTTCTGTTCATCTCATATCTCCTTTACTCTAGCACTTGATTTGTAATATCTATCTTTCCACCATTGTCTTTGCTTAATCTATCTAAATATGTTTCTTTCAGTACTGGCTCATTGCTATATCGAGGGTCATAGATATATTTACCGTCTGAGTACACTGTGTGGTACTCAAATTCAACCTTCGATCCATATTCATACACTTCAATTTGTCCATACTTATCTGAAGAGCGTATTGTTAGTATCTCTCCTTTGCCCCCTGATGCATTGGCCAAATCATCTGCTATTTCAGAACAATCATAATTTAGATTCGATCTATACTTTGCATTATTTTCTGACATCATCTTGATTACTGACTCATTACCAACAGATTTCCCCGTCCCCTTAGATGGCAATTGGCCAGCTGATTTAGGATTACTTCCTCCTTGCCCGTCAGTAGAAAAATAGCGATACGAAAATCCACTACTCATGCCTCTAGAACCACTGCTTATTCCTCTTGAACCCGAAAGATCAGATGCAAGTAACATTAATGAGCTAGCTTTATGCAGTTTACTGGCAGCCTCTAAACTCATCTGATCCATTTCTGCCACCGTTAATTTCGATAGATCCTGACCTTGCTCGCGTAGTTCATCTAGTTTTTTAAGGAGAAAGTAATTACCATCTAAATATGCCCCAGTTCTTTCAGATGCCTGAGTACCACGTTCCCATACAAGATAATAGTTCTGGCTGATATAAAAACCTTCTGCATTTCTATCTATGTGCTTCAAT
>NZ_JBJURI010000088.1:0-508 GCF_046098255.1 Paenibacillus jiangxiensis | reverse complement strand
GCTTGAACCTGAATTTTTCCGATTTCCTCGTTCATGCTAACCCACACCGTTCAAGCAATGCACATCATGCTCACTTTTCCTCGTTCAAGCACTGCGATCAGGACGCAGCCGCAAGAGGCTGAACCGGTTGGCGTGCAATCAGTCGGCGGTAAGGGATCGCCGGAATCGCCACGCCCATGTGCAGCAACTTCTGCCACATCGTTTCTTCCCCTTCGGGCAGGCGCAGTCGGCGGCGTCCGGTGTACTCGTTGAGGTACGCCTGCAGATGCTTCGGACTCAAGGCTACATACGTACGCTTCAGCGATTTCCACGCCTCTCTTACCACTTGCCGCAAGGGCGTATACAGCCGATAGGCTTGAGGGAACGATTGTACCGCCGATGTACGGACATCTACCTGTTCGTTGATGAACGCAGCGAGTTCGTGACGATTCGCTCCGTTCCCATCTCCCCTCATCTGCGGCACCAGGTGGATTTTGACCTGCTCCGGCTCGCCCGACTCCGTGACCGT
>NZ_JBJURI010000087.1:0-522 GCF_046098255.1 Paenibacillus jiangxiensis | reverse complement strand
AGCTGCACGTAGTTCTCCTCGGCCAGAAACTGAAGAACGGCGGTAAACACCGTCTCCAGTACGCTTTTCATTCGTTCTGATCGAAAACGGTTGATGGTGCGGAAATCCGGTCTTTGTCTACCCGCGATCCACATGAACATGATGTTTTCGCGGACAGCTTTGGCGATTTGGCGAGAGGAGTAGATGCGCTGCGTGTAGGCGTAAATGATGACTTTGGTGAGCATTTTAGGATGGTAGCTGTCTCGTCCGCCTCCAGGGTAAGCCGCGTCGAAGATGGAATCGTCGAGACGATTGACAGCGGCGTTGACCACGCGAACGAGGTGATTTGCGGGGATGTCTTCTTCTAAATCCATTGGTAAACAGAGTTGATCCATGGTATATTGAATGTACAAAGAAACCTCTCCTTTTGGGTAATGGTTGGTGGTACTTCCATTTTACCAAAGAGTGGTTTCTTTTTGTTTGACGAAATGTAAGAGAGGGTCGTCCCTTAGTCATCTATGATGACTTTTGGGACACCCTCTT
>NZ_JBJURI010000086.1:0-538 GCF_046098255.1 Paenibacillus jiangxiensis | reverse complement strand
TTCCTTCGGGACAGAGGAGACAGGTGGTGCATGGTTGTCGTCAGCTCGTGTCGTGAGATGTTGGGTTAAGTCCCGCAACGAGCGCAACCCTTGATCTTAGTTGCCAGCACTTCGGGTGGGCACTCTAAGGTGACTGCCGGTGACAAACCGGAGGAAGGTGGGGATGACGTCAAATCATCATGCCCCTTATGACCTGGGCTACACACGTACTACAATGGCCGGTACAACGGGAAGCGAAGTCGCGAGATGGAGCGAATCCTTACAAGCCGGTCTCAGTTCGGATTGCAGGCTGCAACTCGCCTGCATGAAGTCGGAATTGCTAGTAATCGCGGATCAGCATGCCGCGGTGAATACGTTCCCGGGTCTTGTACACACCGCCCGTCACACCACGAGAGTTTACAACACCCGAAGTCGGTGGGGTAACCGCAAGGAGCCAGCCGCCGAAGGTGGGGTAGATGATTGGGGTGAAGTCGTAACAAGGTAGCCGTATCGGAAGGTGCGGCTGGATCACCTCCTTTCTATGGAGAATCGCTTCCTG
>NZ_JBJURI010000085.1:0-539 GCF_046098255.1 Paenibacillus jiangxiensis | reverse complement strand
AAAGTGAGCATGATGTGCATTGCTTGAACGGTGTGGGTTAGCATGAACGAGGAAATCGGAAAAATTCAGGTTCAAGCGGCAACGAGGGCCAGGGTCTTTTATTTGTTCAGGGCTTTGCTGCGCTCCATCCTTCTCTCTCGGTCGGTTTTACATCACCTAAACGCTCTGCTTTCTCCTAAGATCGCCTCATCATCTCGAACCGATCTGCTTGTCCATAAGGCACGATCCCAATTTAATAGACCCATTTGATTGTCCTGAATAGTGTAACAATAGGCATTTTCGTGCCTCACTTGATCCGTTATTTTCTTTAACGCACCTTAAAGTATATTTCCGGTTTCCGGTTTTCTGTTTACCTTTACCTGATCCATCGGGATAATCATGCAAAGCCCCTGAAAAGCGAGTTCGCATCCCTTACCACGATCGACTGCGCGGCTTGACTGTCAAGCACTTAACTCAACTTTCGGTGCGACCAAGCTTAGGTTGTGAAGTTTAGCAGGTGGAAATCCTGCTTGGAAAGGCTAAAGCCAAGCCACCAATAG
>NZ_JBJURI010000084.1:0-673 GCF_046098255.1 Paenibacillus jiangxiensis | reverse complement strand
GAGGTAGATAGGCTGGGGGTGGAAGTGCAGCAATGCATGGAGCTGACCAGTACTAATCGGTCGAGGGCTTATCCTAAAATTAAAACGCAATGACGTTTCGGATCCGGTTTTCAGGGTGTAACACCTTGATACGCTGTGAAATTCATACACACTGTATGTGATGTACCGAATTTCTCGCGGATCGCATTTGCGAAGCAAATGCTTATTTGGAGAGATACCCAAGTGGCTCAAGGGGACCCTCTGCTAAGGGGTTAGACTGCGTAAGTGGTGCGAGGGTTCGAATCCCTCTCTCTCCGTTCTGATTTGGCTTCATTATATGGTTGGAGATTTTAATTGATTATGGCGGCGTAGCTCAGCTGGCTAGAGCGTACGGTTCATACCCGTGAGGTCGGGGGTTCGATCCCCTCCGCCGCTACCATACATACCCAGGAGGCTTAGCTCAGCTGGGAGAGCATCTGCCTTACAAGCAGAGGGTCGGGGGTTCGAACCCCTCAGCCTCCACCATATATGCCGGTGTAGCTCAATTGGTAGAGCAACTGACTTGTAATCAGTAGGTTGGGGGTTCAAGTCCTCTCGCCGGCACCATTCAAGTGATCGCGGAACCGTGGTGTAGAGGCCTAACATGCCTGCCTGTCACGCAGGAGATCGCGGGTTCGAATCCCGTCGGTTCCGC
>NZ_JBJURI010000083.1:0-695 GCF_046098255.1 Paenibacillus jiangxiensis | reverse complement strand
CCTGTGGCTCCAGTTTCGCCCGTTGCTCCAGTTTCACCCGTTGCCCCAGTTGCTCCTGTCGCCCCGGTTTCGCCCGTTGCTCCAGTTGCACCTGTCGCTCCTGTTTCGCCTGTTGCCCCGGTTGCTCCTGTTTCGCCTGTTGCTCCCGTTGCGCCTGTCGCTCCAGTTTCGCCCGTGGCTCCTGTGGCTCCAGTTTCGCCTGTGGCTCCCGTTGTTCCCGTAGCTCCAGTTTCACCTGTGGCCCCAGTTGCTCCTGTCGCTCCTGTCGCGCCCGTTGCTCCAGTTTCGCCTGTGGCTCCAGTTTCACCTGTTGCCCCGGTGGCTCCTGTCGCTCCAGTTTCACCGGTGGCTCCAGTTTCACCCGTTGCTCCCGTTGTTCCCGTAGCTCCCGTTACACCTGTGGCTCCAGTTTCGCCCGTTGCTCCAGTTGCTCCAGTTGCACCTGTCGCTCCAGTTTCGCCTGTTGCCCCTGTGGCTCCTGTCGCCCCGGTTTCGCCTGTTGCCCCGGTTGCTCCTGTCGCCCCGGTTTCGCCTGTTGCCCCGGTTGCTCCAGTTTCACCTGTCGCTCCAGTTTCTCCGGTTGCTCCTGTTTCACCCGTTGCTCCGGTTGCTCCCGTTGCCCCGGTTTCGCCTGTTGCCCCGGTTGCTCCTGTTTCGCCCGTTGCTCCCGTTGCTCCAGTTTCGCCCGTTGCTCC
>NZ_JBJURI010000082.1:0-710 GCF_046098255.1 Paenibacillus jiangxiensis | reverse complement strand
AGGAGCCGTATGCCTTAATTGGGCACGTACGGATCTGTGAGGGGCGTGAGCCGTGAGGTTCACGTCTACTCGACCAGAGCACAAATCCAATTAAACCTTTGTAGTTACTGGGTTCTGAGGAATTCGAATCCTCTCCTTGCAAGTTTGCCGATTTCATGTTGCGAAAGTTAAGGCTTGACAGTCAAGCCGCCCGTCGACCGTGGCAAGGCATGTGAACTCGCTGCCCAGGAGCTTTGCACGATTATCCCATTGGATCAGGTAAAGAAAAACAGAAAACCGGGAACCAAAAATATACTTTAGGCACGTTAAAGAAAATAATGGATCAGGTGAGGCACGAAAATGCCTGTTGTTACGCTATTCAGGGCAATCGAATGGGTCTATTATTTTTTTGATCGTGCCTTATGGGCAAGCAGATCGATTCGAGATTATGAGGCGATCTTAGAAGAAAGCAGAGCGTTTAGGAGATGTGAAACCGACCGAGAGAGAAGGAGGGAGCGGAGCAAAGCCCTGAAAAAATAAAAGACCCTGGCCCTCGTTACCGCTTGAACCTGAATTTTTCCGATGTCCTCGTTCATGCTAACCCACACCGTTCAAGCCACGCACATCATGCTCACCTTTCCTCGTTCAAGCCCAGTGATCAGGACGCAGCCGCAAGAGGCTGAACCGGTTGGCGCGCGATCAGTCGGCGGTAAGGGATCGCCGGAATCGCC
>NZ_JBJURI010000081.1:0-723 GCF_046098255.1 Paenibacillus jiangxiensis | reverse complement strand
ACTAAGCGGCCTTGGTTCTGAATTCAATGGGACTGAGGCCGTTTAGTTTTGCCTGCAACCGTTCATTATTGTAAAAGTGAATGTAATCCTCAACATCCTTTTGAAGTTCTTCAAAGGTCCGGTAGGTATGCAGGTAGTATTTCTCGCATTTTAATGTCCCCCAGAAAGATTCCATCGGTCCATTATCGATACAGCAGCCCACCCGGGACATGCTTTGCTTCATTTTTGCTTCGTCTACCATCTCTTTGAACTTCAAGGAAGTGTACTGAAACCCACGGTCGCTGTGGAGTAGCGGATGGCTTTGAGGTGCAGCTTGTACGGCGAGCTCAAACGTCTCAAAGACCAGTGCGTTATTATTGGAATGCCCCAGTACATAAGAAACAATGGACTTGTCGTACAGGTCTAATATAGCGCTCAAATACGCCTTCTTTCCGTTCCCGTACTTGAATTCCGTGACATCCGTAACCCATTTTTGGTTGGGCGCTTCGGCATGGAATTCACGGTTCAGCACGTTCTCTGCGACCTGCTGAGGCGTGGAGCCCACGTACTTCTTCTTCTTCTTTCTGCGGATGACGGACTGGATGCCTTGGAGCTTCATAAGTCGGTACACTCGTTTCGCATTCAGAGGTCTGTCCATCTGGCTGCGCAAATGTAAGGTTAATTGGCGGTACCCGAAAGTTCGTTCCACCTTATCGTATAACTGGAGCATAGCCTGGGTAAGTT
>NZ_JBJURI010000008.1:0-178960 GCF_046098255.1 Paenibacillus jiangxiensis | reverse complement strand
GAACGAATGAAAAGCGTACTGGAGACGGTGTTTACCGCCGTTCTTCAGTTTCTGGCCGAGGAGAACTACGTGCAGCTGGAGCATTACTTTGTGGACGGTACGAAGATCGAAGCGAATGCCAATCGATATACATTTGTTTGGGGAAAGGCCGTGGTGAAGTATAAAGCCAAGCTCCAGGAAAAAGTGCAGACCTTATTCGCCGCTATAGAGGAAGCCGAGAAACAAGAAGAAGGAACGCACGGCGGCCAGGAACTTCTTGAACTGGGCGAGTCCTCTTCCATCACCAGTGAAAAGCTGGAGCAAGCCGTCAAACAATTGGAGGAGCGTCTGCAGGAGAAACCAAAGGACAAGCCGCTCAAGAAGGCGGTGCGTACGCTCCGCAAGGACTTACTTCCGCGTCTTCAAAAGTACGAAACACAACAAACGATTTTAGGGACTAGAAATAGCTACAGCAAAACGGACCATGACGCTACATTTATGCGAATGAAAGAAGACCATATGCGAAATGGCCAGCTCAAGCCGGGTTACAACGTACAGATCGGTACCGAAAACCAATTCATTGTCGGTTACAGTTTGCACCAGCGCCCGACCGATACTCGCTGCCTCATCCCGCATCTTGAAAAAGTGAAATCGCAGTTAGGAAAGCTCCCGGGCACCGTCATCGCTGATGCGGGCTATGGTGGAGAAGAAAATTATGACTACTTGGAGCAGAACGAAGTCGAAGCCATTGTGAAGTACAGCACGTATCACCGCGAAAAAAGCAAGGCATGGAAAAAGGACATCAGCAAGATGGACAACTGGACCTATAACAGCGAACAAGATACATGGACATGCGCGGCTGGACAAACGCTCCATTTCCGAAGAGGGAGTAAGGAGAAAACAGAAAGCGGGTATGAGATCGAATACCGACATTATCGAAGCGCCGGCTGTGAGGACTGTCCACTAAAGCCGCAGTGTACAAAAGCCAAAGGTGATCGCGAGATCAAAGTGAGCATGAAGTATTTGCGGCTAAGAAACCAGGCAAGGCAGAAGCTTCGCAGCGAAGAAGGTTATGCCCTGGCGGTAAGGCGCATGATCGAGCCGGAGCCTGTGTTTGGCGATATAAAGAACAACCGGGGCTTTAAAAGGTTCCTGCTTCGAGGCTTACCAAAAGTAAGCATGGAGGTCGGGTGGCTTTCCCTTGCCCACAATCTACTTAAAAAAGCTGCAGTAGACGCTAAAAACCAAGGAGCTAAGCGAGAACCGACCGCTTAGCCCCTTAATTTCTTTCGAATACCATCCTATTTTACTGATGAGGGTGTTCCAAAGTTTACTTTTGGGACACCCTCCATAATTGCTTCGTCTGCTTAGACCAGAATTTCTTTGAAAGGACGCACCGGCTCGGACTTCCCAAATACGGGCTGTGCGTTATGCGCCGGATATGCCCATTTTATCGCGTTGGAGATCACTTTCAGAACTTCCGGCTTGTAGTACGTTGGATACGTTTCGTGGCCGGGACGGAAGTAGAAGATCTTGCCGCTTCCCCGGCGGAACGTACAGCCGCTGCGGAACACTTCTCCGCCCTCGAAGTTACTTACAAACACCAGCTCATCCGGAGTTGGAATATCGAAAAATTCACCATACATTTCTTCCTGATCCAGCACGATTTTGGGTTCGATTCCCTCGGCAATCGGATGGGAGGGATTCACACACCAGATGATTTCCTGCTCTCCCGCTTCCCTCCATTTCAGATCGCAGCTGGTTCCCATCAATGCCTTGAACGGTTTGGAGAAATGCCCCGAATGCAGGACGATGAATCCCATGCCTTGCTGGACGCGCCGAACGACCTTGGCTGTAATTTCGTCACTGACACGGTCATGGGCCATATGCCCCCACCAGATCAGCACATCCGTCGTATTCAGCACCTCGTCAGTCAATCCGTGCTCAGGCTCGTCAAGCGTGGCGGTCCGGATGGCAAAGCTCTCACCGGCCAGCCCGTCGGCAATCGCCTTGTGCAGTCCGTCCGGATATACCGCTTTAACCTCATCGTGAATTTTTTCGTGCACATATTCGTTCCAGATGGTGACGTTTATCATAAGCTTGTTCCCCCTAATTGTTTAAACCCACTTACACCCACCACATATCTCCCAATGGTTCATCCATGATGATGGGTTGAAGATTTTGGACAGCCTTTGTAAAGCCTTCTTCAATGGACATCAATCCGTCTTCATGCTCAATACTTACTACATAATCATAACCGACCAGGCGCAGTGCGCTTAAAATATCCGCCCACGTTTTCATGTCATGACCGTATCCCACGGTCCGGAACTGCCATGCGCGGTCAAGCATTTTCGTATAATCCTGCATATCTGTCAAACCGTATTTATTTACATTTACCGGATCAATCGTCGTATCCTTGGCATGGAAATGGTGAATGGCATTTTCGCGGCCCAAAATGTGAACGGCCTGCACCGGATCGATTCCCTGCCACCACATATGGCTCGGATCCAGATTGGCGCCGATCACTTCACCCGCAGCCTCGCGCAGGCGCAGCAGGGTTGCCGGCGTATGCACCGAGAAGCCGCCATGCAGCTCAAGGCCAACTTTCACGTTGTGGTCAGCCGCAAATTTGCCCGTTTCCGTCCAATAAGGGATGACCTTGTTCTCCCACTGCCATTTCAGGATTTCCTGATAGTCATTCGGCCATGGGGCCACCGGCCAGTTCGGATACTTGGCATCCTCATGGTCGCCCGGACAGCCGGAGAAAGTATTAACAACAGGCACCTCCAGCTTCTCCGCCAGCAGCACGGAATTGATAAAATCCTCGTGATCCGCCTGTGCCAGCTTCTTCTGCGGATGCAGCGGGTTGCCGTGGCAGCTCAATGCACTGATGATCAGGCCGCGGGATTCCACCGCCTGCTTGAAGTTTTTGAGCGCCGTTTCATTTTCCAGCAGCTCAGCAGGCCTGCAATGCTTGTTGCCCGGATTGCCGCCCGTGCCGATCTCGACGGCCTTTACTCCTCTGGAGGCCACAAAATCAAGCGCCTCCTCCAGAGATCTGTCGCCGAACAAAACCATAAATACTCCGAGCTTCATGCCTTATTCCTCCTCGTACATATATCGGTATATGCTGTTTAATTTGTAACAAACAGGCCTGCATTACTCAAAGTACACGGCTTTTCCTGTCCGGGCCGACTCGTAAATGGCCTCCAGAATTTCCGTAACGACAAGCGCCTGCTCCGGTTTCACCAGCGGCTCGGTATCGTTTTGCACCGCTTCCAGCCACAAGCGTGCCTCGCGGTCGGCCTCCGTCTCCTTTTCACCGGAATAGAAGGCCACTCCGCCTGCTCCAAGATCGATCTTGGTCTCATACAGTCTGCTGTTTTTCTCGCCGTTAATGCGAAGCCCATCTTTCATATCCGCTCCGCCTTCCGTGCCGCAGAGCAGCGACTTAGCTTCGCCAAACTCGGATACGTTGAGTGCCCAGCTGGATTCCAGCACAATGGTCGCCCCGTTCTCCATCGTAATAAAGCCAAAGGCGGAATCCTCCACCTTGAACTGCTCCGGATCCCACGGACCAAAGGCATTGGCTGCGTTTTGACGCTGCCCGAGCTTGTGGAACGTGGAGCCCATGACGCTTTTCGGCTTGTAATTGTCCATCAGCCACAGCGTCAGATCAAGTGCATGGGTGCCGATATCAATCAGCGGGCCGCCGCCCTGCTTCTCTTCATCCAGGAATACGCCCCAGGTAGGCACGGCGCGGCGGCGGAGAGCGATGGCTTTGCCGTAATAGATCTCACCGAGATCACCGTTTTCAACCATGTCCTTTAAATACAGGCTGTCATCACGGTACCGGTTTTGATAGGCAATGGACAGCTTTTTGCCCGTCCGCTTGGCCGCCTCCAGCATTTCGCGGGCCTGTGCGGTCGTTTTGGCCATCGGCTTTTCGCACATGACGTGATTGCCTGCTTCAAGCGCTGCGACTGTAATTTCGGAATGGGAATCATTCGGCGTGCAGACATGAACCACATCAAAGCCGCCATCCTTTAGCATTTCATTATAATCGTCATACACTTTGGCGCCTTCGGCGCCGTACTCAGCGGCGGCCTCCTCGGCACGCTCTTTAATAATGTCACAGAATGCGATCATTTCGGCGTTTGCTTGTTTGGCCAAGCTTGGCATATGTTTGCCGTTTGCGATGCCTCCGCATCCGACAATTGCGATTTTTACTGTATTAGACATTTAATTGTCCTCCCTGATTAGCGTATTCCTTAATCCATTGTATGCTTGTTTCGATGCTTTGAATTGGAGGATTGGCGCAGAAATCCTGTTCCACGATAATCCATTCTACGTCCGCTTTGACCGCCGCATCGGCGATGGCGGACAGATTGACCTCACCCTTGCCGAGCTCTACGGTAACGGCTTTGCCGTCTCCGTCCCTGCTCATATCCTTCAGATGAACAAGCGGCAGACGTCCGGCGTAGCGTTCAATATATTCAACGGGCTCGTATCCTCCGTAATGTACCCAGCAGGTGTCCATTTCCACTTGAAGAAGATCAGCCGGCACACTCTCAAACATGGCGTCGAAAACAGGCTTGCCGTCCAGCTTCTCCGTCAGTTCGAAATCATGGTTATGGTAGCAGAGCACGAGGCCCGCTTCTTTGACGGCAGTCCCGATTTTGGCCAGGTTGTCAAAAACATCCTCCCACTGTCTTTGCTCTTCGGTCAGGTAAGGGACAACCAAATATTTGTTGCCGATGGCCTTGTGATAAGCAATTTCCTCATCCAGATGATCCACCAGCCTTTGATAGCCGATATGTGTTCCAACGACCTCAAGCCCCAATTCGTCAAGCAGGGCCTTGACTTCCTCCGCGCTGCGGCCGAAGAAGGCGTGAAACTCCACTCCCTGGTAGCCGAGCGCGGCCACCTGACGGATCGTTCCTTCAAAATCCTGTTCAAGCTGATCCCTTACTGTGTACAGCTGCAAGCCTACTTTAGCCATTTTCTGCATCCTCCCGCATCGTTATGATTGTTCCGCAGACATTACTTCTGTTCCGTAGTACAACTCTTCATCAGGCTCGTAAGCGCTCTCCAGAATGATATGTTTGCCCTCCATAGATGAACGCTGGAACGCGTGCATAGCTTCGAGTACATGGTAACCCAGCTCCGCGCTGGCTCGATGGGCCCGGCCTGCCCGCATGGCCGTGATCATCTCGCCCGCTCCCAGCCCCCGCTCATTGCTTGAGCATTCGAACAGGGGTTCAACGGTCTGCCACTCTTCCTCGCCGAATTTCCGCAATCTGACCTCACCATTGAATTCATTAGGGTCAGGGACACTTAGCGTCCCCTCGGTACCATATATTTCAATCCGCGGGAGATCGGAGGCTCCCCGGATGTCGAAGCTCGTAATCATGGTTGCAATAGCTCCATTCACAAAATCCAGCGTGCCGGACAGATGCGTTGGCGTCTGTACCTGCAGCGGTGTCCCGCTCTTCGGTCCGCTGTGAATCTTGCGGTCCGGAATCTGAATGCCGGCCGATGCGCTGATGCGCCGGATCGGGCCCAGCAAATTAACGAGAGCGGTCAAATAATAAGGTCCCATATCGAACATCGGACCGCCGCCGGATGCATAGAAAAACTCCGGGTCATGATGCCACCATTCCGGACCTCTGCCCATGAAGAAGGCGGTCGCGGCAATCGGTTGGCCGATCAGGCCTTCCTTGATCGCATATCTTGCCGTCTGAATGCCGGCTCCCAGGAAGGTATCGGGCGCACAGCCCACTCTGAGCCCCTTCTCACTTGCCAGTTCAACGACCTTCTTCCCGTCCTCCAGCGATACCGCAAGCGGCTTTTCACTGTATACATGCTTGCCTGCTTCCAGAACCGCCAGATCGGTCAGGGCATGACTGCCGGGAACCGTCAGGTTGAACACCAACTCGAGTTCCTCACTCTGAATGAGCTCATCTACTGTGTATACGCTTCCAATACCAAATTGATTCGCCCTTTCTTCTGCGCGATCTGCCAGCAAGTCAGCTACCGCCACGACTTCGATCAAAGGGCTTTTCTTGAGGTTCGCCAGATACACGGCACTGATATTACCACAACCGATAATACCTGCCTTCACTTTCTCCACGATACGCTCACTCCTTAAGCTGCGATTAAAAACAGGTTCAATCTAGTTGTTATAGTATTCCTAATCTGTTTCAATTAAAATGAATAATATGATTAAAACATGAACAATCTGGTCATTATTTAAAAAACTTTTACGCTGGTTCAGACGTTATGTTATTAATTGTAGAAGAATTTTATTCATAAGGAGACGTAGCATATGTCCACCACTGAACCGTGTCAGGTTTTGACCGCAGGGTTCTCTTTTCACCGCAAGCCCTTTTATCAAAATCAGCCGGAAGGAATCAAAAATTATCTTTTTCGCCTGCAGACGGACGGAAGGTGCCGGGTCCGCATCAGCGACGACATGGTAAAAATCGAGCCAGGGGATCTGCTGCTGTTTAATCCGACCGAACCCTACGAATTGAAAATCGACTCCGAGCTCAATCCTATGGGTGAGCAAACGATCGAAAGCGGCGATTATCATATTTTTTTTGCGGGAGCGTGGGTGGATGAATGGTGGGACCGTCACAAGCGGCCAACCAAAATCAAAGTCCAGCTCACGGAGTCGCTGCTGGGATTATTCCGCCAGATCGTCATGGAGCAGCGCCGCATATCCAATCCGTACCCGGAAATTTCGGAATATTATATGAAAATACTTTGCCTTGAAATTGACAGACTTCTCGCGGAGCACCCGGCATCGTCCCATCAAAGCTATCTCGCCTACCAGATCAAGAACTATATTGAAGAGAATGCCTCCTCCACCTTCAAGCTTGAGGATGTCGCCGCCCATATCGGCATCAGCGTATCGCGCGCCGTTCACCTTTTCAAAGAAACGTTCGGAACGAGCATTATGCAATATACGCTTGACGTCCGGCTCAACATGGCGCGGGAGCGCATCATTTTCAGTCCCATGTCGCTGGAGCAGGCGGCCGAATCCTCCGGGTTCGCCAACTATACGTATTTTCACCGCGTATTCCGCTCCCGGTTCAGGATGTCGCCCAAGGAGTTCCGCAGCATTCACAGAGAGCAGCTCTGATAGAGGTGGTTCAAAAAGTCGTCTTTTGATCACGAAGTAAGTCAGGAAGCGGATTCGACATCGAATCTTGAATTCAGCCGGGACTAATAAGTAGATGCTTCCGAAGCATGTTTCCTGCGGAAACATTTCAGGTGCTCACGTACCCCATGTACGCTCCGCTCCTCAGTCCCTATCTTCATCCAATCTTCTCGGTGCTGAAAAGCCAACTTTTTGAACTCGCTCTGATATTATTCATATGTCATTATAAAAAAGCGTATGACGGCCTGTCCCATTTGGTACAGTAACCTCATACGCTTTATGATATACGGGTGACTCTATCTTTTCTTGGAACTTTCCTGAATTTGCTCCGAGACGACCATCGCAAGATCGTCATTTCCGAACATGGACAGCACGCCGAGCACCGTATCATCCGGGATCGGCCCCGCTTCTTCCTTCGGCACCGTCAACTCCAGCACCCGCAGCAGCCGCTCATTCTGCTCTTGCTCTGGATAAGCCTGCCTGTACAACTCCAGCGGGTCCAATCCTCCATTGACACACCACTGGGCAAATACAAGGATCATCATGTCCTCTTCCTGCCTGTAGCTTTCGACCACCATGTCCTCCACCGATTGCTGACGATTTCTCTCATTCATTTCTGCTTCTCTCCCTGCCGATCTTTCTATTTATCCGAGCAGCCGTTCGGCCAATTCATGCGATTCCAAAACCAGCCCGGCCCGGATGCCGCATTGCTCCGGTGTAGCGATGTTGTGCAGAAAATGGTCAACCGCGCCCGCGAAGCCGCGCCGCTGCAATATTGTATCCCAGCTTCCGAAGCCGCCAGTTTGCGGCAGCCGTCCTTTCTCGTACAGTACGGCTTGCTCCATCTGCGTGATCTCGGCCGACCGGCCGCTGCCGTGCAGCTCCACTCTTTCGAAATCAATACCCGCCTGTCTGTCCATATTGAACGTTCCTGCCGCTTCTCCGAATCTCAGCGTGCCGAACGCACGGGTCATTCGCCCTTCGCTGTCCTGATCCAAGCTTGCCTGCAGCAGCTCATAGCTGTCCCCGCCCAGCCAAAGCAGAAGATCCAGCATATGAATCAAGTCATCATACACCGTTTCCCGCGCCGGCCGCTGCTGCAGCCCCGTACGATGCTTTACTACAGAGCAGTGACTGAAGCCGCCGGCTTCCTCAAGCCACGACTTGGCCTGAACGTATTGCGGAGCAAAGCGGCGGTTAAAGCCCACGGCCAGCAGAACTCCCTGCGCTTCCGCAAAAGCGGCCATTTCCACAGACTCCCGCAAATGATAAGAGAGCGGCTTGTCCACATATACGGCTTTTCCTTGTTCAATGCATGCCATAACCATATCGTAGTGGGCTTCCGTCGCGCTGTGAATAAATACGGCGTCCGGTCCCCAGCTCAGCAGCTCCTTCAAATCCGTCGTTCCTTGCTGGAACCGGTATTTTTGGAGCATCTGCCGCACCGGCTCAGGAGACCGGTTGTGTATGCCCACGATTTCCACGTCATCATGGGCCGACAGCAAAGGCAGATACACCTTGCGGGCGATATCCCCCAATCCGGCGATCGCTATTTTAATTTTCTCCATCCCACTCATCCCTGCTTCCCCATTTCTTTTTCAGCGCTTCGGCTTTCTACGTTACAGTGTACCGTCTGCAGGGTCCGAGGGCAATGCCAGCCGGAATCTGCGTGTTATGCCAGGCTCATTTTCTGCAAAAAGACGGCTCCTGATATCGGAACCGTCTTAAGGCTGTGCATGATTCATTTTTGGAAATAGACCTGATTTATTCGTACATTTTGACTTGCTGCGGATGGGCAGCGGCCTGCTTCTCTTTCTTCTTTTTAACCTGCCAGCCGAGCAGGACTACAGCCGCTACTACGACCAGCTCAAATCCGTATTTCAATACAGGGTTAAGGAACCATGAGTGAATCATCGGCTCAGCCACAATCATTTTGGCTGCAGTGTATGCAAGCACTGCGGCTCCAATCGCAATGACCATCGGAAAACGGTCTGTCAGTTTCAGAATGATCGTGCTTCCCCATACCATGATCGGAACGGAGATGGCCAGACCCAGAATAACAAGGAACATGTCGCCATGCGCGGCGCCTGCAACCGCAAGCACGTTGTCCAGTCCCATCATCGCATCTGCAATGATAATGGTGCGGATCGCCGCCCACATCTGGTTGCCTGCCGAAATTTCGTGCTTCTTATCCTCCACCAGCAGCTTATAAGCGATCCAGACGAGCAGCAGCCCCCCGATTAAACGAAGCCCCGGGATCAAGAGCAAATACGTGACCAGCAGCGTTGCCACCACTCGGATGACGACAGCCCCGACAGTCCCCCAAAAGATGACCTTCTTCTGGTCCTCCTTCTTTACATTCCGTGCCGCCAGTCCGATGACAATGGCATTGTCCCCCGCAAGCACGAGATCGATAACAACGATTGACAGCAGCGCCATCCAAAATTCCACGCCGAAAAAATCCATCCCGTTTCCCCACTTTCTCTGTTTATTTTGGTATAATTGACATAGTTGCCCGCATTCATGCACAAAAAAGCGCCCATTCCTTTTCAATTCGGAACGGCGCTTTCCTGATTTAGGCACCAAAAAAGACCTTCACCCGAATTGAAAAAGAAATCAGGCAAAGGTCTCGCTACAACGCAGGCGTTGCCAATAAAGCCGGGGAAACAATCCCGTAATGACGACTTTACCGCTTAGAGCTACTCCCCTTTGGGAACTATTCTTATTAATGGCAAGTATAGCATACATTTTCAAAGAAGTGAACACAAAAATGTTCAGAATTGGACTTCCCTTTGTGAACGGGGGTTCCGGTACGCTGTAGTCCTGCCTGAAAGGTTACTCGATGAAAAAATGGATTGCCATTGCAGCCTATGTTTCGCTGTTCGGCTTCGCGTTTATGTACAGATATGATTTGCTGGAATGGACCCGGCAGCACGGCTCCTTTCCCGTGCTTTTAGGTCTTGCATTCGGATTCGCGCTCATCCCTTTTGTTCCGTACAAACTGGTCATTACGACCGCAGCCTACCTCATGGGGGCGTGGCAGGCTGCCGCCATATGCTGGGCAGGCACAACGCTCGCGGCGGCGGCCGTTTACTGGGCTGCTTCTCTTTTCCGCGAGCGTGGCAAAGCTTATCTGGAACGCTTCCCTGCCCTGCACTCTTTTACATCGGCGATGGAGCGCCGTCCGTTCGCTGCCGTGCTGGCTGCCCGCCTGATGCCTGTCATTCCGCAGGCGGCCGTCAATATCTATGCAGGCGTCGCCGGCTTCCCGTTCCGGGCTTTTATGCTCGCAACAGGCATCGGCAAGCTGCCCGGCATTTTCATTTATGCTTACGCAGGCAGCCTGCTGGCAGACAGACCCCTGGCCGGAGTGCTGCTGTTCACTGCCTATACGGCGCTTGCGGGGGTTGTATTGTGGATAAGCCGGTTCAAGACCGGTGCCAGCCGTTAACGAACTGGCCGTTACAATCGGTTGGCCTCCATTTTCTTTACCAGTTGGCCTCTGCAACAAAGTAGATTATAATTTAATTGTAAACGATTGAAATCACACTGATCAAAAACATCCCATTGGAATGGAGTGACGATATGGACAGCATCAAAAATCCAAAGCAGACAGAGCTCGCTACCTTTGCAGGAGGGTGTTTCTGGTGCATGGTTTCCCCCTTTGAGGAACTTCCCGGCATCAAGAAGGTGCGTTCAGGCTACACAGGCGGACATAAAGAAAATCCTACTTATGAAGAAGTGTGCTCCGATACAACGGGTCACGTGGAGGCTGTGCAGATTACGTTTGATCCGCAAATTTTCCCGTATGAGAAGCTGCTGGAGCTGTTCTGGCAGCAAATCGACCCGACCGACGCGGGCGGGCAGTTTCATGACCGCGGCGAATCCTACAAAACAGCGATCTTTTATCACAATGAGGAGCAGCGCGTAAAGGCCGAAGGCTCCAAAGAAGCGCTCGGCAAGAGCGGACGCTTTGACAAGCCGATCGTCACCCCTATTCTTCCAGCCTCGACGTTCTATGAAGCAGAGGAATATCATCAGGATTATCACAAGAAAAATCCGGGCCATTATAAACGGTACCGCAAAGGCTCCGGACGCGAAGATTTCATCGAACGCCATTGGTCTGGCAATTTCGATAAATCCGACCTGACATCACGGCTCACAGCCCTCCAGTACGAGGTAACGCAAAATAATGCGACCGAGCGACCGTTCCAGAACGAGTTCTGGGATCATAATGAGGATGGCATTTACGTTGACATCGTCTCCGGCGAGCCGCTGTTCAGCTCGCGCGACAAGTACGACGCAGGCTGCGGCTGGCCAAGCTTCACCCGCCCGCTTCGCAGCTACAGCATTAAGGAGAAGAGCGATCTGAGCCATTTCATGATCCGCACCGAGGTGCGCAGCCGTGAGGCCGATTCGCATCTGGGGCACGTGTTTGACGACGGGCCGGGACCTGACGGGCTGCGCTATTGCATCAATTCCGCCGCCTTGCGTTTCGTGCCGAAGGAGGATCTCGTCAATGAAGGGTACGGCGAGTACACCTACCTGTTTGAGGATGGTCAGGAATCCCTTTAAAGTAGTTTATCATCATGGGTTGCAAAAAAGGTCGAGAACGGGAGCAAGTTTCCCCAGTTCTCGACCTTTTGTTCTTTATGTCCGCACCCTTTTAAATCAAAAATAATTATGCGATAATCCAGCCGATCCAGTACGCGAACGGCACCAGCAGCAGCTGTGCCAGCAGCGTGCCTCCCAGCCGGGACAGCAGCATCCAGCCGTAAATCCGGCTCATGCCTTCCAGCCGCAGATCCCCTCTCACTGCACGTTCCGACAGGATCGCCAACCGCGGATCAATCAGCAGCGTCAGCAGAATGGTGGCAGCGCCGTTGATCAGTCCGGAAGACATCGACATGGAGGTCGCATGCTCCGGCCACAAATACGAGGCGTATACAGCCGCCAGAACCCCTACTGTATACACCGCAGTGACGAGCAGGTTTAACAGCACAAGCCGCTTCGGAAAGGAACCGCGAAGCAAGGTGCGGGCCATGGTACGGCTGGGCCGCTTGACATAATATCCAATATGTCTCCACCGCGCCTGCTGCACGAGCCGCCTGATCATGCCACCGACCGATCCGGCGGCTTCCAGATGCACAACGAGCCTTGCCGAAATCCGAACCACAGCTGGAAACAGCAGGACCGCAAGCAGCGTCCCGGCCGTCGCTGCCCCCAGGATGGCATGAAGCTTCCATTCCAGCGGGTCCTGCGCTGTCAGCCTGGCCTGATCCGCTATGCTGCCCAGCATCGGTCCCTGAACCATATTCGAGGTGCGCGATACAAGCAGCAGCATTCCTGCCACTGTTAATGCCAATCCAATGCGCCGCGCCCGCAGGCCTCCCAGCCGCAGTGCGTAAGACAGGCTGTCCGTTGTATGAATGATCATGGTGAACAAAAGCGTACACGCAAGCGCAAACATCTAATCCCACGTCTCCTCTTCCTATTTCAATCCTTCACATTCCACGATCCGTTGCTTTTACCCTATCGATTATATCCTTTTCTTTCCTTGATGTCTTCCTGTCCCTTCTGCAAGGGAAACTGGAGTCATTGACAGTATCCATGTGTCTGTTCTTCCGTTTAGGAACATCCGGCAGGGGTAATAGATATTAAATGACTCAGCATGACAAAGGAGGTATCTTGAATGCCCTGGAGCAAGCATGATTATCCCCCATCCATGAAAAATTTGGACGAGCGTGTCCGCGAGAAAGCTGTGGAAATTGCCAATGCGCTTCTGCGGGACGGCTACGAGGAAGGGCGGGCCATCGCCATTGCAACCTCGCAGGCGGAGGAATGGGCCGACAACCATCCTTCCAGTGATGGAAAGACGAAAACCTCAAAGCACCATGATTGACGAATCACGGCAAAAAAACCGTTCGGCATGAATTACCGGACGGTTTTTAGACATTTTATCATGATGATTGCCGTACGCTTTGTACTCCAGTCAATGCTGTGCCTGCGGCAGGCTGGCCCTTTCCCTTAGCTTTGATATTGGCCTTGGCAGCAGACTTGAGCCTGAACCCAACGGTCAGCGTAATCATTTGACCGGCAATCCACACCGCAAAAATGGTATACATCGTTTCTTTGAAAGGCAGATAAAAGAGAGACAGCAGCAGCACGATACAGTCACTAACAAAAAATACGCTGCCCAGCTTCCAGCCCTTCCGCTCACTGATCATAATGGACAGAATATCGTCTCCGCCTGTAGCTCCCCCGCTGCGCATAACGATCCCTGCACCCAGCCCGGTCAACACCCCGGACAGCACGGAAGCAACAGCCAGATTGTCCTGCAAATTCATTAACGGCGGTGAAAGCCATTCAAAGCCGCTGTAAAATATGGAGAACGCAGCCGCCCCCACCAGCGCGCGGGCCGCAAACCGCCAGCCTTTGATCAGCCAGGCGACGATCAGGACCGGTATATCAAGCAGCAGCACACTCCATGCCGGAGACAGTCCGAACGCGTATTTACCCAGCAGGGCCAGCCCTACAAATCCGCCTTCGGACAAATGATTTGCAAAGTTAATATGGTAATAGGCAAATGCCAGAATGCAGGTTCCAAGCAGCATGACAGCCGTTTGTCCCGCCGTTCTGTTAAAAAGCTTCTTCTTGTTCGTTATCCTCATACAGGCTCCCCCGGTTTCTCGCAAGTTGGTTTATCATCAACCGGTACTCACGGAAGTTCGGGCGCAACATTCGCCTGGAGGACTTGGTCCTTCGCATTATAATCCCCTCTTCCGCAGTAGTCGGTCACCGACGTACACTTACGGAAGAGCTAAGTATAGGATAGATCATAACGTTTCCAAATCGTCCTTTGGGGAATCATCCTTCGGGGACTCATGGTATCCTGATCCTTTCTATTTTGGTTTGAAGGAACGGTTCCCGCATGCCGATGAACGATTCCTCCTAATCTATTATACCACACAGCGCCATGTGCCAAACAGCTTGCTTGTGCGGATATTTCCGCACATCTTGATTAATATGCGGCCGCAGACGGCATTATGACCGAAGATCCGCCCTTTTGCTTGCTTTCTTCCCGGGATTTGTTCCTATTTTGCGGTTTGCCGCAAACACGCCGCCAAGAATCAGAACCAGCCCTGCAAGCAGGTTCCATCCGATATGCTCGCCCAGCAGTGTATATCCCCAAACCATAGCGCTCGCCGGAACGAGATAGGCTACCGAGGTCGAAAACTCCGGACTTCCCTTCATAATCATATAGTTGAACAAAATATAAGCCACCCCCGAGCCGAGCACACCAAGTCCGATAAAGGAGCCCATGACAGCAGGCTCCGTCAGGTCGGGCACTTGTTCCGTAAAGATAGCGACCAGCCCGCTCCCCACAGCGGCGCCTGCAAGTGTGGCAAAGGTCATTTGATACATGCTGAGCCCGCCAAGCAGGCGTCTGGACAGCTGCGTGCCAAACCCGTAACAAAGCGTGGCCGTCAGCATACAGACAAAGCCGACCGGATCCACCGAAATGATGGTAACAGGATTAATACCGAGCAGTACAATAATGCCTGCAAAAGCCACCAGCATCCCCGTCCACTGCATCCGGGTGAATGTGGCACCGAAAAACAGCAGCCCGACCAGCATGGTCCAGATCGGTGTCGTGGCGTTCAGCACCGAGGCCATACTGCTGGTCAGCCGTGTTTCGCTAAATGCGATCAGTCCCCAGGGGAGGGCCATGTTCACCAGTGATACAATGACAGCCCTGCCCCATGATATTTGCTTGAAGGAAAAAGGCTTGCGCAGAGCCAGCATAACGAGCAGGATGAATACCAGACCGAATAAGGAACGCAGGCTGGCAATCGTCCACGGGCCGATATCATGCTGCAGCAGCACCTTAATGAACAGGAAGGAGCCTCCCCAAATCAGGCTGAGCAGAATCAGAGCTGCATATAACGAACGAGACAACGGCATTCCTTCTTTCCCTGATTTTTAAATATGTATCTATTTGTACAGCATCCTCAAGACTAAAAGAATACTCTTTTTCCGCCGTTGTGAAAACCCCTGTCCATGAAAAAGGCTCATTCCCGCAAAGGAAAAAGCCTGTTCTTACTTCCAGATAATATCCGTTGCCTTATGGTATCAAAGGATTTATGATGGGGAATACTAAGAACGTGTGTTCTCTCGCTTGAAGCATCCAAAGTTCTACTGTCAAGAAGGAAGTGGAAGAACATATGAAACCAACGGTATCCCCACCTGTTCCCTCGGAAGAAGATTCGCGGCTCGTGAAGAGCTACGTGCTTCATACCCTCGCGCTCGATGTGCTGGAAAGGGATATTCGCCAGCTGCGGCAAGCCCCGCTGAAAATGCCTGATTTATATATTCTCAGCTTGTCCGGCGTTCAACGGCGTATCACTCAGCAGCTGGCTGATGTCAAAAGGCAAATGAGACGCAGCGGTATTAAAGTCTATGAGGAAAACCGCAGCAGAAAAGGGCTTGAGGCGCTCTATGTCTGCCGTGGTTATCACAGACGTCTCTTTATGCTCCCTTCCTTTGCCAGAAGCGAAGTGCGGCGGGAGCTGGGGTCATTCCTTGGCCTTGACCTGACCCTGACGGAGTGAACTGCTCTTCACCCGCGCCTCGCTTGCAAGCATCCCTCCCGCCGGGCGTGACTTGGCAGGTTTAATCCCTGCCGTAATCCGTTGGGCACGAACAGCCGTCTCGCGCAGAATTTCCTCTTCATCCATCGTCAGCAGACGCCGGCCCTGCATCAAAATACGCCCATTCACAATTGTGGTGTCCACATCGGCTCCGCCCACACTGTAGGCAAGCAGCGACTCTGCATGATGAACAGGCTGCAAATGCGGCTTGCGCAGGTCGATCAGAATGATATCCGCCTTTTTGCCTGCCTCCAGCGTGCCGAGCTCCTCGCGCAGCCCGAGCAGCTCGGCCCCGCCGGCCGTTGCCATGGCCAATGCTTCTCCTGCCGTAAACGAAGCGGGATTGCCGGACCGCAGCTTCTGCAGCCAGGCGGCGGCCTTGATTTCCTCGAACATATCAAGCGTTGTTGCGCTGCCCGCCCCGTCCGTGCCGAGTCCGACCGTTGTGCCCTGCTTCAGCAGCTCGGCCACAGGCGCAATGCCGCAGGACAGCTTCAGGTTGCTGACCGGGTTATGGGCCACGCCCCCCTTGATTCCGCGCAGCAGCTTGATGTCTTGCGGCGTTAAGTGCACACCATGGGCCAGAAGAACATGGCCGTGGGACAGCAGCCCCGTATCGGCTAAATACTCCGTTGGGGTGCGGTTATATTTCTCGCGTATTTTCGCGGTCTCCTCCACCGTTTCCGCAAGATGGGTATGCACGGGCACACCCTTGTCTGCGGCCAGCGCAAGCGCTTCTTTCATAAAATGCGGAGGACAGGTATAAGGGGCATGCGGCCCTACCATCGTTGTAATTCTGCCATCCGCCTGCCCGTGCCAGCGGTCGATCAGGTCGGCCGCTTCCGCCATTCTCCGTCCCCCGTCGTCTTCGAGCCCGATGACACCGCGGGTAAGGGAAGCGCGGATTCCCGTCTCCTTTACCGCTTCGGCGATCTCGTTCATATGAATATACATATCCGCAAAAGCGGTGGTGCCGGATTTGATCATTTCCGCGATGCCCAGCTTGGCTCCCCAATAAATATCCTCTGGGGTCATGCGGTTTTCCGCGGGCAGCATTTTTCGTTCCAGCCAGTCCATCAGCTTCAGATCATCGCTGAAGGCCCGCAGCAGACTCATCGGTGAATGCTGATGGGCATTAACGAGCCCGGGCATGGCGAGCATGCCGCGGCCGTCCAGAATCTCCTCCGCTTCTTCAGCAATGGACGGGCCTATGCTTGCGATGCGGCTGTCCCTGATGAGAATATCTCCCTCATACGGCGCCTCCCCCCGGACCATGGTAAAGATCGTCGCACCCTTGATTTTGATTGCTGACATAAAACAGCCTCCTGTCGTTTGGTTTACACCGACAGGCTACAGGATGCCCCTGCGTGAAGGTCAAGACTGAATCCCGCTTGGCTCTACAAGCAGCGGCCCACGCTGAACGGGAACCGCGTAAATCATGTACACAGCCCCGCTGATATGGTGGACTGCCGCCAAATAACCGTTCCGCCCGAACCATTCCTGCAGCTCCTGGCAATGTGCATAATATACGGGCATGTCCAAGGAATCGGTCACAGTGCTGGCCGCATCCATCTCCGGCAGCCCTTCACCTGGACTGCCCTCTTCCGCATACATCAAATCCGCGATGCAGATTCGGCCGTGAGGCTTCAGCACCCGCTTCATTTCGGACAGCGCCACCTGCTTCTGCTCCCGGGTGAGATGGCGCAGCGCATAGCTGCTCGCCACAAAGTCGAAGCTTCCATCCATATAAGGGATGGAAAGCAAATTGCCCAGTCTCGCCTCCACCTGCGGAAATTTGCGGCGGCACTGCTTCAGCATTTCCGTGGACTGGTCAATCCCGGCCATGGACGCGCCGGCCTCCGCAAACAAGCCTGCCAGGTTGCCCGTACCGGTGCCGGCATCCAGTCCCCGTTCTCCCGATGCGGGAAGCACGCGTTCCACCATCATCCGCAGCGTCGTCGTATAGGCCGGATGCCGTCCCCCTCTGGTGTCCGTACCGCTGACCAGCTCGTCATGCATGGCGGCGCGGCTGTCGAAATCCCATGCGTCCCGCCAGCCGTCGCGCAGCTGGCGGCGGCGCTTCAGGCCTCCAGCCAACTCGAACAGGTCCTCCCATTCGGGACCGCGTTCTCCCTGGAGCTGCTGGATCATAAAATCAGCCGCTTCCAGATTGCGCTTGCCTTCCATCCAGCGGTCGAACATAGCGGAGCGCTGCTGTTCCAGCGCATAGACCGCCTCCTCACGCAGCCCGCGATCCAACAGCTCCAGCAGCCGCTTTACCTCTCCCACCCCCATGCCGAATTCACGCAGCGTCACAATGATGCGCAGACGCAGCGCATCCCGCTGGCTGAACAGCCGATAGCCGTTCCCCGGGTCCTTGTCAGGGCGGATCATCCCTTTTTCCTCATAAAACCGAATCGCCCGCGCGGATATATTCAGCTGCCGGGCCAGCTCGTTAATTTTCATTTCTTGCATGCTCCGCTCCCCTTTCTGTGTCCATACATTATAAAACATTAACGCAGCGTTAAGGTAAGCACACAAAAAGAGTTTTCCGCACGGAAGTGCATAGCTGCTTTGGCAGGGAGGTAAAATAGCCGGGATCAAGCACGTGCCGCCAGTTTTGCATAGCAATGACAAAAAGAGCGAATATCGGAGGGCTGTTTCCCACCAATACCCGCTCTATTAAAATTACTCTGTTACAACCTTCGCATATTCCCTTGCTGAAGCTTCAAGCTCCTCGTCCGTTACCGTTCTGATGCCATTTAAAATAAAGTATGGCTTGAGCTTGGTGCCAATCAAGTTACTGGTGGCTTCCAAAGGTCTCAAGAGCTCCTCCATTGTATATTTGTTCAAGCCTTCAGGCTGATAGTTTTCCTTCGGGCTGGCTGTGGAAACAGCCAACTGCAGCTCTTTGCCGTGCAGTTTTGTTCCGCCCTCGCCAAAGGCCCAACCATAAGCCAGGACCATATCCTCCCATTTTTTCAAAAGTGGCGGTGTGCTGTACCAATAAAACGGGAATTGGAGAACAATACGGTCATGTTCTTCCAACAGCTGCTGCTCACGCGCCACATCAATCTGTTCGGACGGATATTCCTCATACAGATTATGTACGGTCACGTTTGGCTTGCCTTGAAGCTCTTCGACCCACCGTTTGTTGATACGGGATTGCGCCAAATGGGGATGCGCCACAATAACTAATGTTTTCATTAAAAATCTGCCCTCTTTCGTAGTGATTATTATTCGAATTACATGTAACCATATAAGTTACATGTTGCAATTGTAGTTACATATACGTGTTTAGTCAAGTGGTATAGTTGTTTTTTATTCACCTGTCTCAGCAAACTTCTTGATCCGCTCACCAATTTCATCACGAACTCGCTGGAATACAGCCCATTTCTCTTCTTCCGTTCCCTGGGCTTTGGCGGGATCATCAAATCCCCAATGTTCCCGTTTTACTTGAGGAGGTGTAAGCGGGCACTTATCCGCGGCGTCCCCGCACAAGGTCACTACAAGATCTGCGTTGTTCAGAATTTTCGGGTCAATAATGTCTGAAGTTTGCTGCGAAATATCAATATCTACTTCCTTCATGGCTTTTACCGCGTTTGGGTTGAGGCCATGAGCTTCAATCCCAGCGCTGTATACATTCCAGCTATCCCCCAAGTATTTTTTGGCCCAGCCTTCAGCCATTTGGCTGCGGCAGGAGTTTCCTGTGCATAAAAAGTAAATCGTCTTCTTTGCCATGTAAGATCGTCTCCTTTATTTTGAAATCAAATGATGGATAGCCAGATGTACAACCCTAACAGAGTGATAAACAGCGTTGGAATGGTCAGTACAATTCCCGTTTTAAAGTAGGTCCCCCAAGAAATTTTAACTCCTTTGGAAGAAAGAACATGCAGCCACAGCAAGGTAGCAAGCGATCCAATCGGCGTAATTTTCGGACCAAGATCGGAACCAATGACGTTGGCATATACCAGCCCTTCTTTGATCGTTCCGGCTGCCGTGGTGGCATCAATAGCAAGCGCGTCGATCATTACCGTCGGCATGTTATTCATAATGGACGAGAGAATAGCTGCAATAAAACCCATGCCTATGGTGGCCATAAACAGGCCTTGATCTGCAGCTTTCTGTATGATAACGGCAAGCAAGTCCGTCAGGCCGGCATTACGCAACCCATAGACCACCACATACATACCAATGGAAAAGAACACGATGGCCCACGGGGCCCCTTTGACTACCTCTGCTGTAGGAACAACGGCACTTTTATTAGCCATGAACAAAAAGAAGATAGCTATTACCCCGGCAACAATGGACACAGAAACTCCGAAAAATTCGCTGACAAAATATCCAACCAACAATACAGCCAACACGATCCAGGAAAGACGGAACATCTTCATGTCTTTAATAGCCTCTGCCGGTGCTTTTAAAGTAGTTGCATTGAACTTTTTCGGAATGCTTCGTCTGAAAAATAAATACAGCACCAGAATACTAGCCGCCAGGGAGAATAGATTAGGTATGAACATATGTCCGGCATATTCCATAAAGGTTATGTCAAAGAAATCGGCCGATACGATATTGACCAGATTGCTGACTACAAGTGGCAATGACGTGGTGTCCGCAATGAAACCACTTGCGATAATAAACGGAAATACTTTCTTCTCATCAAACTGCAGTGCCCGTACCATCGCAAGTACAATGGGAGTTAAGATCAGAGCTGCTCCATCATTCGCAAAAAAGGCTGCCACAATCGCCCCCAAAATCGAAACATAAATAAACATCCGGATGCCGTTTCCTCTTGCAGCCCTGGCCATATGTAGAGCAGCCCACTCAAAGAAGCCGATTTTATCCAGGATCAGCGAGATCAAGATAATCGCCACAAAAGCGAGTGTCGCATTCCATACCATCTGTGTGACATCCCAGACATCCTGGAAATCAACTGCACCGATCAGTAAAGCCAAAACAGCTCCGCCGCATGCGGACCAGCCAATAGACAAGTTTTTGGGCTGCCAGATAACAAGCGTTAAGGTGATCAAAAAAATGATACCTGCCAAAAACACCAAAACAACCGTTCCCTCCATTCTCGGTTTAAGATAAGTTCAATCATCCATGTATATGCGCACATGATTATATAACTATTCACTTATATATTCAACAGGAGAAATCCATTACTTGCAGTTGGATGTAACTCCTTCTTTTTGTAAAGCCGCGAGAATTTCTTGTGGCCCAGGCATATTCTGCAAAACCTCTTTAATGTAAGGCTTATCCTCCACGTTCAAAGAATAGTATACCCATTGTCCGCGTTTATCTTCTTTAACGATCCCGTGAGCTTTTAATTTACGAAGATGCTGGCTGACTCCAGGCTGGGAGATGTCCAAAATATCAACAAATTCGCATACACACCATTCCCGTTCCTTCATCAGAGATAACATCGTTAAACGTGTTTTATCAGCCAGCAGCTTTAGTTTTTCAGCAGCATCCAAAATTTGCTCCATATCTGTTCCCCCCATCGATATAAACTTATACTTATATAATAATGAACTGATTCAATATAATCAAAATCTTTTACATAAAATAACAGGCTGTTGTTTTTTTATTCACCTGTCTCGCAAACTTCTTGATCCGCTCACCAATTTCATCCCGGACACGCTGGAATACGGCCCATTTCTCTAAAATTAATGAAGTACCTAAATAAAATGAAGAGACCATAGCTCGTCGCTATGGTCTCTTTCGGCAGTCAGTAAAATTACTAATTACGAAATTCGCCTCACTCACTTCAACTGTCCGTCAACGCCTACCACTGAATCGTTTGATAGCTTCCTCGCTCACCGGCGCGAAGAGGTTAACAAGATTGCCGTCGGGATCGCGAAACAGCACGGCACGGTTCCCCCACGGCATTGTGGTAGGTTCCTTTACCCACTCATCGACAAACGGCTTCAAGCGCTCGTATTCGGCATCGACATCGTGGACGTGGAACTCGATGATGACAGTGTGATTATTGGCCGCCACTGCGGAACCAGCGCCGAACAGTTGCACCGTCTGGGAGTGGCCGATCGCCAGGGTGCACGATGGCATAACGAGTTCGGCAAAGACAGGCGCAGGGCGTTCCGCCGAAACACCCGTGATTTTCTCATAGAACTCGACGAGACGATCCACGTCATCAGTAATGATGCGTACAGAAGCAAAATTCACGAGATACCCTCCTTCCTATAATAAGTGATACAATACTGTATCATATCATTTTGGGCCAAAAATACTCTTCGCATTTACTCCTACTCCTTTACGATTACTTACTCCGACTATACAAAAACGCTACTGACAACAGTATGTCAGTAGCGTTTTATGAAGAAACCATAGGAAAAGAGTGATAGGACTGAACTAACGGGACACGTTAGTTCAATAAAACAGCAGCAGTCTAGGACTTTATTTTCTCGCCCATGACTGCTGCTGTTTTGATACTTAGGTCAGTATAATTTAACTCCAACAATTACCCTGTATACAGAACGAATGTTTGGTTTATAATAAGAATGTATGTTCGCATGAATTGGCTTATTGGAGGATCTACAGCATGACTAAAATAAATGAGCGGACCATCTTTTTGGCAGACTGCCAGAGTTTTTACGCAAGTGTGGAAAAGGCTTCGCACCTGGAGTATAAAAATAAACCGCTTGCTGTGGCGGGCGACCCCGCACGCAGATCAGGAATCATTTTAGCAGCATGTCCCATAGCAAAAAAACACGGCGTGACTACCGCAGAACGTCTTGGCGAGGCGCTCAAGAAGTGCCCTGATCTGGTTATTGTACGTCCCCGCATGAAATATTATATTGATGTTTCGCTGTCCATCACTGAGATATACAGGGAATATACCGATTTGGTGGAGGTTTTCAGCGTAGACGAGCAGTTCCTGGATGTGTCCAAAAGCATGCACATATTCGGCGGCGATCCCATGGCCATGGCCCGGGAGATCCAGCAAGAGGTTATGCTGCAGACCGGGGTATGGGTGCGGATCGGCATCAGCTCCAACAAAATTCTGGCCAAAATTGCAACAGATATCTGGGCCAAGAAGAACGAGAGCGGCCTCTTTACCCTGCCCATGAGCGGGATAAAACCTCTGCTGTGGCCGCAGCCAGTCAACAAAATGTTCGGCGTGGGCTCGCGCATGACGGCTCATTTTGCCCAGCTTGGCATGACCACCATCGGGGATATCGCCAGAACGCCCCTGCCGGAGCTGAAGCGCAAATTCCGCGCCCATTTTGGCAAGCAGTCGGATATTCAGGCCGAAGTCATGTGGAGAACAGCCAACGGCCTGGACGACAGCCCCGTTGCCCCGCATACGTTCAGCACACCGCAGAAGTCGATCGGCCATATGATGACCCTGCCCAAGGACTATCTGGAGCCGCATGAGGTCGAGACCATTCTGCTGGAGCTCACGGAGGAAGTATGCCGGGACACCCGCCGCAAGGGCTATATGGGATCTGTCGTGACCGTCGGCTGCATGTGCAGCCCCTATGAAGCGCCGACCGGATTTTCCCGGCAGATGAAGCTGCCCGATCCGACCAACAATACGAATAAAGTCTACAAAGCCGTCAAGGAGATTTTCTATAAGTTCTGGAACCATATGCCGGTAAGACGCCTGGGCGTCAGCCTGAGCGGTCTGACGGATGCAGAGACGTACCAGCTCTCCTTCTTTGAAGACGAGGAACGGGCCCGTTCCCTGGAAAAAGCCACGGACAGCATCAAGGAGCGTTATGGCAGCGCGGCCATCGTAAGAGCCTCTTCCCTCACCCACGCCGGGCAGGCTCTGGAAAGATCCTTGAAAATCGGGGGACATTATAAGTAGAGCATTTATAAAGTGGTCGCTTTTTATTAACCTCTTTTATAGGAGAGTATACGGCGATACGTCTTTTCATCCTTCAGCTTGCGGAAATGAGACATTGCCGGATAAAGATTGGCTTCAATAATGGAAACACGCCCTTGCCTGTCCGCTGCAACATCCAGGCCATAAATACGGTGTTCAGGGAACAACGCCTCTAATCTTCTGACAGAAAGCAGTGAAACTTTATCTATTTCCGCTTCCAATGCGGCAGCTGGCAAGTTGCTAATCGTTGAACTCTTTATACCCGGATTAAACTTAAGCAGTTTTCCGCTGCTGCGCGTATTGTTGGAAACAATATAGCCTTTGCCCGCAACTTTGATCACCTTTCCCGTCACTGTCCACCTGGATGAATTCTTTTTCCGCTGCACGATCACTCTCAGATCAAAGGGCTGTTTGTGTATCGTTGGCCTGTCAATTCTCTGTTGAACCATATATTGGGCAGATCCGGTTTTACTTTTAATATAACGATAGGTATTCTCTCTACCCTGTATCACTGTTTTCATGCTCTCATAATGTATGGCGTACCTGCCATGCCCCAGATTCGAAACTTGAATGACTCCCCTGCCGCGGCTCCCCCAAACCGGTTTAACCATGACATGCCGGTGTTTTTCCAGAAGGCCCCAAAGCGATTGCCAGCTCATCATCCTGGTTTCCGGCAAATAGGGCGACAAGGCGGTACTCTTTTTCATAAACACATACTTTACCCATTTATTTTTGGCTGCGGTTCCCATGGAACTCCACCTTTCTCAAGTTGAATTCAAAGCCGCCAAATATATTCCTCAAGCAATTCCAAGAAAAGCTCCATATCCTTTGCCGTAATGTCCCCGATGTTGGCAATCCGGAACGTCTTCAGTCCCTCTAATTTGCCGGGATAGATCATCATGCCTTTGCTGTAGAAATAATCGTGCATGGATTGGAAATCAAAAGCTGCGTATGGTTCATGAATGGAGGTAATGATCCTGGAATGGTGCTCTTCGGGTACAATATGGGTTAACCCCAGCCTTTTCAGACCGCTGATCAAAGTTTTCCAGGACGTCGTGTATCTGTCGTAACGTTTGATTATACTTTCCTGCTTTAATTCCTCTATGGCTTGCCGTAGCGCGTATAAAGTTTGTACGGGCGGTGTAAACCGCATTTGCGCATGTTCTGCAAAATATTGATATTGGGCGTACAGATTCAAATAATAATTTCTTGGTTTCCGGCCCTTCAACTTCTCCAGTTTGCTTTTCTCGGCGATGACGAACGAAACCCCGGGCATGCCCTGCAGGTTCTTATTGGAGCTGGAGGCCAGAAAGGAAATGTTCATTTCCTTCATGTCCATCGGAACCGCAGCAAATGAACTCATGGCATCCACCAGCATGTCGATGTGGTACCTTTTGCATAATTCCCCGATTTTCTTCACTTTGTTAAGCAGACCGGTTGTTGTCTCATGATGCACCACCGCAAGATGAGATATCTCTCGGTCGGAAGCTTGGATATATCTCTCCAATTCAGCGATATCAATCGCATCGTCAAAGGGACTTTTGAATTCCAAATAATCGATTCCATAAACCGCGGCGATTTCGCACATCCGTTTACCGTAGGCACCGTTATTGACAATAACCACGGCTTCGCTGCCAGGAACGGAGCTGATCATGGCTTCAACAGCTGCGGTCCCCGATCCGCCAAACAATATGGTCTGATAGTGCTTCGGATCGGCGACCAAATGAGTCAGCTCTGTGGAAATATGCTCCATGACCGCACCAAACTCGGCTTCGCGCGGGCATATATCCGGAACCACCTGTGCCCATTTTACACTGTCTGTAGTGGTTGTCGGCCCGGGAGTAAGCAAGATATTCCTCTTTACGGCAGGATACATAAGCTATTCACTTCCTTGATCTTCACGGATGATGATTTTGGATGAATCCTTGCAAGCGCTCTCTAACCTCGTAAGGTTTTATGGCGGGGCGGGCCAGCTTCTCCCTGGATTGCATGGATATTTTCATATAAAGAAAAGTAAGCCCTTTGGTCTCTTTCCATTCTTGCAAACAAGTCTTCAGCTCCTGAAGATCATGGACGTGAATCGACTTTGTATACCCACAGGAAGCGGCAATGCTTACGAAATCCGTATTATGGGACACTGTGCTCTGCCCGCCTGTAGATTCATGAGCGTTGTTATCGAGCAGAATATGAATCATATTGTCAGGGTTATAATACCCGTTCGTCGCAAGGCTGCCCATACGCATCAACAGGGACCCGTCTCCGTCAATCACAACAATGTTCTTGCGGGGTTGGCTTAATGCAAGCCCAAGTCCGAAAGAGCCCACACATCCCATCGATCCGACCATGTACAGGTTGTTATCTGCATCTTCAATTTCATACAATTCCCGGCCCGTTTTGCCTGTTGTTGCAAGCTGTATCGTATTCCTGTCCTTTAATGAATGAATTACAGACAATGCCTCATACCGGGCAGGCATCTGATTGTCTTTATGGGCATGCCGAATGATCTGGTTGGCATGAACGGAGTTTTGCCGCTTTTGCAAAGGCTCTGTGTCAAAGGTCCCTTTCTTGACAACAAAGAAGAACGGCCGATTCCGGGCAATTTGCTCATGGGCCTGGATCAGCTGCCTTTTGGCCTCCTCCAAATCTCGGGAAAGGTACTGCCACTCCACGTCCATTAACTCCAGAAGCTGTGTTGTGATTCTGCCCATAAGCTCATGTTGAGGCTCGTCGGGGACACCAGGCTCTCCACGCAGGCTGACAAACCCGAGCAGCGGAATACGAAAGGGGTAGATCAGGGAGGTTAACGGAGAGACAGCATTTGTTAGCCCTGAGTTTTGCATAAGGACAACAGACTTCTGTCCTCCGATAGAAGCAGCGGCAGCGATGGCAACGGCATCCCCTTCGTTAGCTGCGGCCACGTAATCGGTTTCGTTGATGGCATAATTGATTAAATTTTTGAGATATGAGCACGGCACACCGCTGAAAAAGGTAAATCCTGATTTGCGGAGCTCTTCTCCAAACAGCCTGGTATCCATTATATCTCCTCACTATTCGAATCGGATCCCGATGACGGGAGATATTGCCGTTCCGCAGCTTCCAGCTCTTCTGCCCCTTGCAGCCTGAACACCTCTTCCAATGCCGCCACTTCCTCTTCGACTTGCACAAGGCTCTCCGCCTGATAAATTGTGCGGGATACTTGTTTCATGGCTTCAATGGATGAGCGCAGATTTTGGTTTGCCCAAATCACAAGGCTGATCCCAAGCTCCCGAAACCTGGCGGTTGGGGTTAAATAATACTTCGTGGGTACGATGACTACGGGCAATCTTCCTGCCCATTCCTTCATAAATGCCTCAATCTCCATAATATCCGGCCGTTTGCTGTGAATGAGCACCGCATCGGCGCCTGCCTTCCGGTATGCTTCCGCCCGCCGCAGCGCCTCGCCAAGTCCTCTGCCGGTGATAAATGCCTCTACTCTGGCTACGACTACAAAATCTTTATCCGTTTGCGTATCCTTCATCGCCATGATTTTACCGCAAAATTCTTCGATATCAGCCAACGGCTGTAATTGGCCGTTTATGAAAGAGTTCATTTTGGGAAATTGCTTATCCTCAATACAGACCCCCGCAATCCCCCGCTGCTCCAGCTTTTTCACCAGACGTCTTGCATTATTGAAATTGCCGTACCCCGTGTCCCCATCCAGTAAAATCGGAATAGACGTCGCGTCACTCATGAACTCCAGAACTTCCAGCACCTGAGTCCAGGAGGCTTCGTTATTATCCCTTACCCCCATCGCTGCAGAGATGGATAACCCGCTTGCCCAAATTCCTTTAAAGCCTGCCTCTTCAACAATTTTGGCGGACAGTCCATTGTGGGCCTCCATAACAAACTCCAATTTGCCGGAGTCGATCAAGTTTCTAAGCTGCTTCGTTTTTTTCATTGGAGCCGTTCTCCTTCCCGTTAAAATATCATGGAGCTGTTTTCCCAAGGCTGCGCTTGTTCGCCAGAATGGTTCTGATCATGGTGCGGTCAGACAGCTGGGTGAACAGCATGTGGCCTGGACGTGAATTCGCTTCAATGATCCAAATGCGGCCGTTCACGTCTATAGCCAGATCAACGCCCAGCTCATGAATCGGATGCCATTTATTAATCGTTTTGGCAATGACGATGGATAGTTTTTCAATTTTGCGATAACAGTTATCCACTTTGGCTGAGTTATTGTGAAAAATGCTTAAGAGAACTTCCCGCAAAGGTGCCGCATGTCCCCCTTTATGATAATTGGTTACAAACTTAAGAGGTGCGGCAACACGGGCCGCCATGCCCGAAATCATCCACCTGCGCTTTGGCTTTTGCAGATATACACGGATGTCGAAGATCATCCCATGATACTTGGCTAATCGGAGATCTTTTTGCACCAAATACCGGTCATTTGATTTCCGGTATGAATGAATCGCTTTTAAGACGGAAGATGCTCCTACAAGCTTCATGCTTGGGCCGCAACGTACCTCATATCCATCTTTCAATCTCTTGACACGTATAATTCCGCTGCCACCACTCCCTTGATTGGGTTTTATGAAGATGGATGAATAAGTTTTCAGCATCCCCAAGGCCCTTGCATTCGTCATCCAGTGAGTTTCAGGCAAATGTGGACGCAAGTCAGGGATCTGCAGCATTTCCCGGTATTTCTTCATTTTCCCAATAGCCATTCATATCCTCTTCCCTTGTTAGTTTTGAGTATATTAAAGAGCATATGTATCAACCCTCATTACTGTATAGACTAACTTCCATTACTGGTTGCGCCTTTTTACAATTGATTTGATTTATTTGTTGGAAATTTTACACTTCAGAATTTCTTTAGATTTATCCCCGCAAATCCCTCAGATTTTTTCGTTACTATGTTTATACTGAAAACAAATGAGGGGGAAAGACAGTTGAACATCAATGAATATTTGCTTTTTTTGCGAGGCTTTCTCAATAATCCAAAACGAGTGGGAAGTGTTCTGCCCAGTTCACGATTTTTAGCGGCCAAAATGGTTCAATCCGTACCATGGAATGAGGTCAAGGCCGTCGCAGAGCTCGGGTCAGGTACAGGTGCCATTACACGTTTCATCAAGACACAGACAACCGGATCAACGAAAGTGTTATTGTTTGAAATGGATAAGAAAATGAGAAATAATTTGAGGGCAGAATATCCGGACTTTGCATGCCATTCAAACGCTTGCCACCTGGATAAAAAAATGAATCAGGAAGGCATCGATCAGCTTGACTGCATTATTAGCGGGTTGCCATTTTTTAATTTCACGAGTGAAATGCGGGAAACTTTACTTCATCAGATCATTAAGGCACTTAAGCCAGAAGGAATTTTTGTCGCCTATCAGTACTCTCTTCAAATGAAGAAACAATTTGCCGAAGAACTAATCATTGAAAAAATCGAGTTTGTGCCCTTCAATTTCCCTCCAGCTTTCGTTTATATCTGTCGCAAAAAGGGAAATGCTTCAAATTAAAAAACAGAAAAGGAGCAGCATGAAATGAATACAGTACTTGTCGTAGATGACGATCCGGAAATTCGCGATGTCATTCACGTATATTTGCGTAATGAAGGCTACCATGTCATCGAAGCTGCAGATGGTCTGGAAGCGCTGGATATCATAAAAACAACTTCTGTCCAGCTGGTCATCCTGGATGTCATGATGCCACAAATGGATGGTATTCAGGCATGCATTAAAATAAGGGAAATATCGAGTACACCCATAATCATGCTATCGGCCAAAGAAGAAGATATTGATAAAATCACAGGTCTTACGACCGGAGCGGACGATTACATGATAAAACCCTTTAATCCGTTAGAATTGCTCGCTCGAGTAAAAGCTCAACTGCGGCGGCAATCATTAATAGGAAAAGAAAAATTGAATTCTCTGCTCCTCATCAAAGATCTTGTTATCGATAAAGCTAAACATTCCGTTACATTGAGAGGAAATAACATTTCACTGACCCCTCTTGAGTTTTCAATTCTGGAGCTGCTTGCAAGCCATCCCGGGCAAGTATTCAGCTCCGAGAAAATTTACGAAAGCGTGTGGAAAGAGCCGTACGGATATTCAGATAATACAGTCATGGTCCATATTCGTAATTTGCGGGAAAAAATAGAGGAATCTCCAAGAGAGCCAAAATATATTAAAACCGTTTGGGGAGTTGGCTATAAAATTGAATGAACATGTGCAAGAGCCAAAAAGAAAAAAAAAGATCCAGGTCAACATTTTAATCAGAATGGTGCTAAGTTTAATTATTGCTATTGCTATAAATGATTGTCTCATTTTTCTTTTCTCAAAAGTTGGTAATACAATGGAATGGCAATGGTTTCTCAATTTCTTCCCTTATCTTCTTACTCCCTTGTTTATTGTTATTTTTATATTTACTTTTTTTGTTTTGACACGACGAATCGTTAAAGACTTAATCACATTGGAACATGGGCTGCAAATCATTTCTGAAGGGGATTTAAAATACCGGGTGAATGTGAAGCGAAAGGACGAACTCGGGAGGGTCGCGTATAATATCAATTTGATGGCGGAACGTTTACAGCAGCAGATTGAAAAGGAACGTGAACTGGAAAACTCCAAGATGGAAATGATCACAGGCATTTCGCACGACCTGCGTACGCCACTTACAAGTATTATCGGTTATCTGGAGCTTTTAAGAACAAATTCATTCCAAAATCAAGAGGAATATACGCGATTTGTACAAAACACCTATAACAAAGCTGTTCATTTAAAAAAATTGCTTGATGATCTGTTCGAATATACCCGCCTCACTTCGGTCGAAACCCGCTTGGACCTAAAGAAAATCGATGTATTTCAGCTTCTCGATCAATTGCTTTTTGAATTTGAACCGATCGCCCAAGAAAACGGTATTCATATTGTGAAAGAGATTGGGGACTCTCCAGTTATAGCCCTCATGGACAGTGGAAAAATTGCCAGAGCGATCGATAATCTGCTGATGAACGCCCTTAAGTACTCTGTAAAACCGGGAACCGTTCGTATTTTAATGAAATCGAGTCATGAGCAAATTCATATTGAGATCGAAAATAAAGGCAATCCTATAACACAAGAACAAGAACATAAACTCTTCGAGCGTTTTTATAAAGTTGACCATTCACGCAGCAGCGAAGGCATTCAAACAGGAGCCGGATTAGGCCTCTCTATCGCCAGAAACATTATTGAACTGCATGGGGGAACCTTAACCCTCAATCATAAAAAAAACATATTTGAATTCACTCTTACTTTGCCTTTCGAAAAATCTCTGGTGGATCATCGCGGGTCAGAAGGAGCGCCCCTTGAGTAAATGTATTAGTTGAGGAGCAGTTGCACATTTAACTGCTCCTTGGTTCGTGTAAATAGATTATACATGAGCGAGAATGTTGATAAGCTTGGCGTGTTCATTTTTTAATTTACCATTTTCCAAACAGCAGCTATATTTGAAGCAGTACTCTCTACATAATCCCCCGCATGCTTAAAGGCATCTTCCAACGTGGTCACCCCGGGGACAATACTGAATATGGCATCAATTCCATGTTGATAAACAACATGACTGTCCTTCGATACATTTCCGGCAATTGCTATAACAGGGACTCCATATTTTTTAGCAGTTTTAGCAACACCCACCGGAGTCTTGCCAAAGATGGTTTGTCCGTCAATCCTGCCTTCTCCAGTGATCACCAAATCTGCGTCCGCTACGATCTGAGACAGACCGGTTGCTTCTATCACAATCTCAACGCCGCGCTTTAATTCCGAAGGCAAAAAGGCCAGCAATCCTCCCCCAAGGCCGCCTGCAGCACCGGCGCCGGGTACATCATTTATTGTTTTTCCTAGATCCTGTTCAATAATCGCTGCGAAATGGCCAAGATTGTGATCCAAGTGTAATACCATTTCCGGCGTAGCTCCTTTTTGTGGTCCAAAGATCGCGGATGCACCCTTTTCCCCGGTAAGCGGATTATCCACATCACATGCTACCTCGATTTTAATATTTGCCAGACGCGGGTCTATTCCAGAGAGATTGATGGAGGCTAAATTGTGTAAAGCCCCGCCTCCTTCTCCGATTTCCTTTCCATGCTCATCCAGCAGAAGTGCTCCAAGAGCTTTAGCCATTCCTGCACCGCCGTCATTTGTTGCGCTCCCGCCTATACCGATAATGATATGGTTGACACCGTAGTCAAGCGCGGCAGCAATTAATTCACCAGTCCCTCTGGTCGTTGTCACGAGCGGATTTCGTTTCTCAGCTGGCACCAGATGTAGACCTGAGGCGGCAGCCATCTCAATGACGGCCGTTGTTTTGTTACCAAGTATTCCAAAGAAAGCAGCTACCGGCTCACCCAGCGGCCCCGTTACGGTCTTCGAAATCATTTCACCACCGGTTGCGTCCACTAGAGACTGGACCGTGCCTTCTCCTCCGTCGGCCATGGGCACTTTGACATATTCAGCACCGGGCATGACCCGTTTGAAGCCTTTTTCGATAGCCTCAGCCACCTCTAACGCCGATAAGCTTTCTTTAAATGAGTCTGGTGCAATGACAATCTTCATCTTTTCCCTCTCCTTGGTTGTTCTATATCCATTGTAAGCGTTCCCCTCACGTAATACATTGTTCAGTACACCAAAAAAAGACTTGGAGCGACCAAGCCTTTTTTGTGTATTTGCACAAAACTATTGAATTTGATGCTGCAAAATAGAAAGATAAAGCTCAAGTAGATCCTTAACTTTACGGGGGTCCTTGTTTGTCAATTTAGCAATCCGATCTAGCCGGTAGCGAAGCGTATTGCGGTGAATAAAGAGTCTTTCAGCCACTTTATTGACATCTCCATTCTCCTCCACGTATACCGCCAATGTGTCCAATAATTCCCCTTTTTTATCATGCTGTTTTAATTGTTGGAAGTATGGACCGATCTCCTCACCCATTCCAAGCTGATTGGCGCGGGCCAGGAAAACAGGCAGTTTATATTCCTCAAAACAAAACACAGTTTTATGAGGATCGAGCTTCTTCCCCACTTTCAAAGTATAGACTGCCTCCCTGTAAGACTTGGAGAGTCCTTCGACAGATGGATGATAGCTGCCGATGGCAATTTTACATGGCAACCGTTGATATTTTTCCAATTCAGCAGCCCATTTTTGCATTTGGTGTAAAGTTCTTGAACAATCCCATTCCGTTGCCGACAGAACCGCTTTTTTTAATACAACGATATGATCAGGATGCATCACATACAAATCGTCTTTTTCCATTTTATCGTGAATCCATTTATAGCCACCCGATTGGCTTTCAACCGTTAGGATGATAGCAACCCGTGGCACTTCTAAGTTAATTCCGAGCCGCTTCACCCTTTCAAAATACAATGAATTTAAATTATCCGCTCCGTGCAGCAGCTGGCTGGTCAATTCTTCTTTCAAACGTTCATCCCACTGCATTTCCTCCATGAGAACCGCTTGCTGAAGAATCATTTCTGCCGCCATTTTGACCAATTCTCCGTAATTCCGGATCTCCTCAGGCTCCCCTGTAATCCCAATAACCCCCACGACTTCATCATGGAAGTTAATCGGTAAATTAATTCCGGCTTTAACCCCCTGAAGCTTTGCCGCTTCGAATTCATTAATTTCAAAACCAGATCGGGTCTCAATTACTCTTACTGCTCCTTCATGATTAGAATGAATCCTTTTTTGATCCCCAGAACCGATAATGACCCCTTTCTCATTCATGACATTAATATTTCGGTTTATAATTTTCATGGTTCGGTTCACGATTTCCTGAGCCAGGGATTGATTTAGAAATCTCATATCATTCCTCTTTTCCAAAGAACTCAGTCCGCTAAAAAAGCCTCATCTTTAGAAATCCGCACCATCTCGTCTGCAAAGTATTTTTTGAAATATTTGGCGACCCTGATGTGGATATCCTCCCGGTACCAGTCTTGAAAATCCTGCTCCGCAAATAATTGCGGCATCCCTAATCTCTTCGAACGTTTCCCCATGGCTCCATCGCCAATATTCAGCGTGTCGATCCATATGTGATCGGCCGCACCCTTTAGTGCTTTCGGAAATTCCGGCGTAAATGGCAGTACAGGGGAAAGCGACGCCTGGGTAGTGATGCCTTGTTCATGGAGCTCTCGCAGGGCTTTGATCCGCAAGCGGATTCCAGGCGCATAAGGGGCGAAAATACGTTTTACATCTTCACGATCCGTTTCGACGGTCATAGATACGAGCAGCCTGCATTTGCTTTTCAGTTGGGTCAGCAGGTCCAGATCTCGTGTAATCAGCGGACTTCTTGTCTGAATTTGCAGCATATCCGGCGGGTAGTTCAGCATTTCTTGCAGGATGGCGCGTGTAATTTCCGTTTTCCGTTCAATTGGCTGATAGGGGTCTGTTGCCGAAGACATAAATATATGAACAGCCTTATTTTGTTTGCGCAGCTTCCCTATTTCCTTCCGATAATTATCGGCCGCGTTGACTTTGATATCCAACCATTCCCCCCAGGGAATCTCCTTGAACCGCTGAATGGGCATTTCCCGCACGTAACAATATTTGCAAGAAAATGCGCAGCCACTGTACGGATTAAGAGAGTGTGTAAATCCAACATCCAGGTAACCCTTTGCTTCTGTAAGAATTTTTTTGGCAAGAATCTCAGTTGCTTCGATTTGCATATACATCACCCTTCATATGAAGGTTCACCGTTTAACCTGCATTTGCAGAAATTTTATAGCATTCTCACTATGGAAGCAAATTGTTCTTTTCCTAATGGATCAACTAAATACATATTGAACTAAAAACATATAAGCGATAGTGCCGCTTGCAATGGATAAAAACATATTTTTCTTCCATATATGGAGAAACACAACTATGGCAATTGAAATGAATTCGGGTAAGCCGTGATTGCCGGATAAAAATTGGGCATCTTTGATACTATATACAACCAGCAAACCCAGCGCCGCTGAAGGCAGCACCTGACCGAGATACTGCACATAACGCGGAGTGGGCCGGCCCGGGGGAAAAATAAGAAATGGAAGAAATCTGGTCAGCATCGTTCCCAAAACGACCATTGCAATCGTGATCATTTGTTCGAATAACGTCATTGACATGCACTTTCACCTGTTTTCTTCTCAAGCTGCTTCCTCATCAAAGTAAGCGCGATAAGTATAATGATCATGGAAGGGATAATAAAGCTGCCGCTGCCAAACATAAAAAGACACACAACCGCTATTCCCAGCCCCATTAATGCGCTGTGATGTGCTGTCTCTTTCATCCACTGCTCAACAAAAATAACAACAAACAGAGCAGTCATCACAAACTCAAGCCCTTCCATATTGATCCGCACCAGCGACCCGAACAGCCCGCCAAGGGTCGCCCCGATCACCCAATAGATGTGGTTTAGCAGGGTCACGAAGAACATATACCAGCCCTTGTTCACCCCTTGCGGGATATTGGCTGTGTAATTGATGGAGAAGGATTCGTCGCACATGCCAAAAATCAGATATATCTTTTTAAGCCCAGTCCCTTTGTACTTTTCCAGCATGGATATTCCATAGAACAAATGACGCGCGTTTACCATTAAAGCAAGGAGCAATGCCCCTAACGGATTAAAAGCACCCAGCAGCAAATTGACCGCAACAAATTCCATGGAACCGGCAAAAATAAGCAGGCTCATAAAAAAGGCGTACCCGACACCAAAACCGGATACATTCATCAAAATACCGTAGGCAATGCCCAAAAATAAAAAGCCTGCCAAAATGGGGAGCGTAGCGGGAAAAGCTGTTCGAAATGCCAATTGAAGCTCGTGTTTGTTCATCATGAATGACTTGCATCTCCTTAAAACGTTAACTTGTCCACGTCATTTTAACAGTGCAAATCCATACAATCAATGCTAGAATTGTATGCGGCACGTTCCATCACCATTTCCAAAGATCGAATTTCGAAGGAATGTATTGATTTGGGCTTTGCCGAATCTTTTGAGCAAACCAACAGCATTGTCCCCGAGGCTGCTAAGAAAGTGATGGAGAAAAGCTATCTGGAGCAGCTCTTTAATTTCGATAAGTACACGTATGCAAATTTTATAGAGATTTCGAAATCGCTGCGCATTAAATTAGTCCCCATTCCCGGTGACGAGCATGGCATGTTGCCTCATGAGCTTGAACAGCAGTGCCTGCAATGGGGTGTGCATGGCGTATTTTTGATGCCTTCTTGCAGCAATCCTACTACAGTGATGATTCCGGATTACCGCAAAAAAGAATTGGCTGCTGTCATACGAAAGCATCATTTGATTTTGATTGAAGATGATGTTCATGCCTTTCTGTCAGCCGGCATTATAGATGATTATGGTCAGCCTATGTATCAGCTTCTCCCGGATCAAACCGTTTATATTTGCAGCACCTCCAAATCCATCTGCTCCGGCCTGCGGGTGGCCTATATGGTGTTTGCCGACGCATGGAGTTACAAAGGGGATTGGAGATTTTGAAGGAAAGCTTGTGAAAAAGGCAGCCATATCAGGCCGCCTTCTGACTCATTTGCTTAAAAACCAGTCTCATACTGTTTAGGGACAGCTATATCTTTTCTTAGCATAGCCGCTGCTTCCAGCGCCCAGTAAGGATTTCTCAGCATACCTCTTCCTATCGCTACAAGATCGGCTTCTTCATTGCCAATGACAGCATTAGCCAGTATTGGATCGTCGATCCTACCGACGGCAATTACCGGAACGTCTAATGCCATCTTAATTCCCTTTGCCAGCGGCACTTGGTATGCAGCGTGTGTGCCAGGTCTTCCCGATGATCCAATAGCCCCCTCTCCACCAGAGGATATATCAAAGATGTCTACTCCCGCCATCTTATATTCTTTTGCAAATACAGCACTTTCTTTCAGTCCATAACCGCCTTCGACATATTCCTTGGCTGATATCCGCATCATTAGTGGCATATTTTCAGGCATTTCAGCTTTGGCTGCCTGGATGATCTCCTTACCGAATCTAGTTAGATCTTGTCCATACTCATCGTCTCTCTTATTGGTAAGCGGAGAATGAAACTGGTGAATTAAATAACCATGAGCACCATGAATTTCAATGGTATCAAAACCCGCTTTGATCGCACGTCTTACCGCGTTCCGGAATTTCTCCACCATTTCTTTAACTTCAGATGTAGAGAGAGCTCTTGGCATTTTGGAATTCTCATCAAAAGGAATTGCAGATGGAGCAACAGGCACTTCAGCATCTTCAGCCTTACGCCCTGCGTGGGCAATTTGAATACCTACCTTTGCACCGTAGCTGTGGCAGGCGTCCACGATTCTTTTTAAAGCTGGAATCTGATCATCAGACCATAACCCCAGGTCATAATCCGTTATCCGACCGTCAGGTTCCACATCTGTCATTTCGACCATAATCAATCCGGCTCCGCCGATAGCCCGGCTTATATAATGCACGTAATGCCATTCCGTCGCAATTCCGTCTTTTTTATCAACCGAATACTGACACATCGGCGGCATCATAATTCTGTTTTTCAGTTCCAATCCTTTTATTTTGTAAGGGCTAAACAAATCCATCATAAAAAATAAACTCCTTTTATAATTTTATATGCATGCGCATGCATATAATTTAACATGACGATCTGTAGCTGTCAACTTAATGGTTCGCAGCTTTTGGGTATGAAAAAATAGCCCGGAGAAATTTTCCGGGCCTTGGTCAAAATTTTCAGCAAATTATCGTTTACTCACTTAGATAATTTCTAAGATTTCTCTAACTCAAATTTTTCGATCAATAATTTTAGCTCACGGCGAAGGCCATCGTTGAGAAAAGCCCCTTGCAAAATTTCATTATAGGTAGCCATAGCTTTTCTTAACTTCTCTTCACCATATTCCGTCATGCGAGTGTACACCCCTCTACGGTCGTCTTCACAAACATACCTTTCCAAGGCTCCGCAGTTTTTGGCCTCCATTCTAGCGACTAGCCTTGAAATGGCACTCTGGCTTAAACCGACCATTTCTTGCAGTTGCTGCAGCCGCAGCTTTTTTTCGCTTGTCTGAGAAAGGAAATAGAGCACGTAAAATTCTTTTAAGGATAAACTGCATTGTTCTTGCAAAGCGCTATCCAGTTTGTTGTTAATTCTCTCTTGTAAGTTGGTAAGAGTTAACCAGTTATCTAAAAGCATGTTGTTATTGGCGTTTGTTTGCATTTGCTCCACCTGTCTGTTTTATAGCGATCACATTAGATCCTTTGGGATCTTTTTTTTGAATATAATTATAACGCATTGCAGGACCAGTTGCATTCAAGTCCTTTCATTGGCAGCGCAGCGTTATATGCCTCTTCCCTCGCTAAGTTGGCCAAGCCAGATTAACCGTCTGCTTCACCGGCCACTGAGAGCAGCTTCATTGCCGCGTAAATGCGACTGTCAATCCATATAGGGAGGGACCTGCAAAAAGACAGCCAAACAGGATTGCCCGGGTATATGGTATAATTTTCAAAAAGGGAAAGAGGCGGTGTATGAGAGAATCGATCAGGAACTATGATGATATCTTAAACATGCTGGATGTCTTGTTGAAAGAAAAATCACGTTTCAATTGGGACAGCTTTTACTCCAACCGGGAGATGGGAGTTCCTTTCTTTGTAAACAAGCCGGATGAAAATGCAGTCGAGTATTTTGAGAAGGGTTATTTCAAACCTGGTAAAGTGCTGGACTTGGGCTGTGGCCAGGCCGCAATGCCATATATTTTGCCGAACAGGGCTGTATGGTGCATGCTGTGGATTTATCACAGGAGGCCATTACCTGGGCAAAGCAGCGTGCAGAGGAAAAGAACGTATCCGTTCATTTTATAAATCAGAACATTTTTGAGCTCGAATTGGAAGAAGGAGCTTATGACATTGTTTACGATTCAGGCTGCTTCCACTATATTGCCCCGCACCGGAGAATGACGTATTTAAATCTATTGAACAAAGCGCTCAAACCGGATGGTTTCTTTGCCATGACTTGTTTTAAAGCAGGCGGCAAGCTTGGGGGTGCGGATATGTCAGACTGGGAAGTTTACAGACTGATGAGCCTCAAAGGCGGTTTAGGATTCACGGAGGAAAAATTAAAAGAGATTTTCAGCGAATTTCAGATCATGGAGATTAGGGAGATGCGAGATATGGGGCCTTCAGCCGAGACGTTTGGCGATTCGGCATTGCTTACCGCTTTGTTTAAAAAATAATGATAATATAGGACGCCCCAAGCCATTTCGGCTCCAAGAGACGTCCTCTTTTTTCATATCTTCTTGATTTATAAATTGATTGATCAATTACTAACATTTACAAAATCCTTACTTTCTCTTCTGCAGTTCACGAATGGTGGCCGCAATCCCGTCCGCGTGGCTGGTAGCGGGAACTTTCCCAATATAACGTTTATATTTCTCTCCGCTCAAGCGCAAAGGCTCCTCCGTTAAGTAAAGCATTTCGACGATCTCCTTCATCACCGGAACAAACGATCCTAGCAGCGATAGTCCTGTTCTGCCGAGCGGGATCACAGGCTTCTTCGTTCCGCTTGCCTGCCGGGCAATGCGCACAATCTCATGTCCTGAAATAATATCCGAGCCGGGAATGTTCCAGTTCTGCCCGTATGCATGATCATGTCCTGCAAGCTCTACAACCATAATTGCCGCATCCGGCAGATACACATATTCACGGGGAACCGTCATGTTGCCGATGAAAAGGGCCATTTTGCCCGCAGCGATGGCTTCGAGTGTACCGCCCAGATAAGACGCCTGATTCGCTGTTGGGCCGTAGTAATCCGGCAAACGAACAATCATGGCTTTCACATTGTTCCAGCGTTTGTTGAAAATCATCTGTTCAAAGGCAAGACGAGTTTTGCCTTTCCTTGTGTGAGGCTGCTTGGGATGATCCTCGGTCACTTTATCCATCTGTCTTCTACCATAGGGATAAATGCCGTCAATTGCAACAACCTTAACACCCAGCCGGTTGGCGGCTTCCATGATGGACTCGCCCAGCGGAATCAGCTTGCTCTCCATTTCATGGTAAGGAACATTGGCGCAATGGAATAAAACATCCGCATCTTTTGCCGCGGCTGCAACATCGTCCGGCCGAAAGGCATTGCCCACAGCGAATGACAGGTTTGCCGGATTCCCCAACTGAGCTGCGAGTTCCTCCAGCTTTTGCCGGGAACGACCAAATGCGATGACAGGTATTCCCCTCTTTGCCAGCTCGGCTGTAATTACGGCTCCTGTTCCGCCTGTTGCACCTACAACGATTGCCTTTTTCATTATTTATCAACCTCTCTTTTTAATTTGTGATTAATCAATCACTAACTCGAATTCATCATACTGTAATGTATAGTGATCAGTCAATAACTAAAATCGAAATTTTTTTGCTTGGCATCTTGCTTTAGAAATCCAGGCAGTCCCAGCGCTATGAAAATGTTGCATTGCATCGCCGCAAGATTGCAAAGAGGCAGCCATAAACACTAAGGGACGCCCTCAGCCATTGGCTGCAAGAGGCGTCCCTTTTTTTCAGCTTAATGATATCCTATAGCCTGTGCAATGACGACAAACACCGCGCCCAATACAAACCAGATCGCCAACAGCGGCCAGAAGAAACGGACCCACTTCTGATAAGGAATCCCGGATACGGCCAGGCTGCCCATCAGCGCCGAGGAGGTCGGGAGAATCATATTGGAGAATCCGTCGCCAAGCTGGAAGGCCAGTACGGTCGTCTGTCGCGTAATACCGAGCAGATCGGATAGCGGCACCATAATCGGCATCGTGGTCGCAGCCATTCCCGAGCCGGAGGTGATAAAAACGTTCATAATGTTCTGGAATACATACATGCCCAGCACTTGAACGGAAGCCGGCAGCTCACCCACCAGCATGGATAGGCCGTATACAATCGAATCAATAACATTGCCATGATCCAGCACAACAACGATGGAACGGGCAAGCCCGATGATCAGCGCGCCATAGGTGATGGTGCTTGCACCTTTGACAAATTCGGAGGCGATCCGGCTTGGACCATAGCCTGCGCAGAATCCGGCCACAACACCCATGGACAGAAACAGGGCAGCCAGTTCCTCCATCCACCAGTCCTGTGTCGATACGCCCCAGATCAGCAGCGCAAAACCGGCAGCAATCGTCAGGATCGTCAAATAATGCTTCAGCTGCATCGGAGGCAGGTTGGAGAAATCAACCTCCTTTTCCTCAGCGCCTTTTTCCAGATCATAGATCAGGCTTTGTTCCGGGTTTTTCTTCACTTTCGCCGCATACCGCATGAGATACAGACTGGTCACCGCAATCAGAACAACGAGAATGATCGCCCGCAACCATAAGCCGGAGAAAACAGGAATTTGGGCAATGGCCTGTGCCAGCCCGACATTAAACGGATTCAGCAGGCCCGCCGTAAAACCGCAGGAAGCGCCGAGTGAGATCATCGCCGTTCCGGTCAAGGCATCGAACTTCAGCGCCCGCGCGATCGCAATGCCGATCGGTACGAATACCATCACCTCCGTCGACATGCCCATCGTAAATCCGCCCACCGAAAACAGCGTAATAAACACGGGAATGACCCACAGCCCTTTATCCGCGAATGCCCGCGCCACCCTTCCGGTAATCGCTTCAATGGTGCCCGTGGAGTTGATGATGTGGAAGGCTCCGCCAATAATCAGGATGAAAAAAACGATATCCGCTGAATCCACCAGCCCGCCGACAATGGATTTCGGAATATCCCACAATGTAACCGGATTAGGGTCGACAGCACTGTAAGAGCCGGGTACGAGCAGGGTACGCCCGCTGGCCTCGTCCTCCACCCGCTTAAATTCCCCGGCAGGCACAGCGTAGGTCAGGATGCCCGCAATCAAGGTAAGAATGATAAGAATGACAAACGTATGCGGCATCTTCAGCCATTTCTTTTTTCCGTTCTGTGCTGCAGTACTACTCATGCTGTAACCCCTCGTCTCTCTGTTTTTTCCACTGTTCAAACTCCGCCCGGACGGCCTGTAAAACCTCCGGATTCGTATACAGATCATAAGCTGTCAACGCGAGCGCTTTGGCGGCGGCGTTCATTTCGATCATGCCTTCCTCCGAGCCGGCAAGCGCGGCAAACTCCGGAGTATGTGTGGTCGCATCGCCAAGGCGGATATAGGGATGAATCGCTGCAGTCACCTGGCTGACATTGCCGATATCCGAGGAACCGATACCGCCCTGCACAGGCGGGTCATGTACTTCCAGCCCCATGTCCTCCAAATTTGTTCTGAACAGCTCAGCCAGCTGACGGTTCGTATTCCGTTCCGCGTAAACAAGCCCTTCCTTAATATCCACGGTTGCGCCGAGCCCTTCCGCAGCGGCTTGAACGGCCCGGTACACCTTCTTCTGCACGGCAGCCAGGCCGACCACCGTCTCCGCACGCAAAATAAATACCGCCTCGCACAGCTCAGGCACAACGTTGGGAGCATCGCCTCCCTTGGTAATGATGCCGTGAATCCGGACGTCGCTCGTCACGAACTGGCGAACGGAATTGATAGCGACAAAAGCGTTGATCATGGCATCCAGGGCGCTGATCCCTTTCTCCGGCGCTGAAGAAGCATGCGCCTGTTTTCCATGGAACGTAAAAGTGACATCCACACAGGCCAAGGCTCCGCGCAGCACCATCGTTTTGTTCTGCGGATGCACCATCATGACGGCATCAACATCATCAAAAACACCATGCTCGCACATGATAATTTTGCCGCCGCCTTCCTCCTCCGCCGGGGTGCCGAGCACAATAAGCCGCCCTGGCAGCTCAGGCAGCCCATCCTTCAGGGCCAGCGCCGCTCCCACAGCCGCCGTGCAAATCAGATTATGACCGCAAGCATGGCCGATCGCCGGCAGGGCATCATATTCAGCCAGCAGCGCCACCGTTGGCCCCTCCGCTGCGCCTTCCCATACGGCCCGAAAGGAGGTTTCCAATCCGGCAATCCCCTTTTCCACTGCAAAACCTCCGGCAGCGAGCCGTTCGGTAAGCCACTGCTGCGCTTGATGCTCATGGAAGCTGAGCTCCGGATGACTATGGATTTGCTTTGCAAGGATGCGCAGCTCAGGATCATGCTTGTCCACCGCCTGAATGAGTGCTTTCTTTCCGGCATCTTCCCCGCTGTAATTCAAAGTTGAAGTTTTGTTCAAAGCTGTTTCCACCTTCCAAAATGAATAAAAATGTATGCCCAAAGCTTAAAGCTTTATCAGTATGCACTGGGAACCATGACACACATATGTAAGTTAATTCGTTTGTTTGAATAAATATTCGATAGATGTATTGTAAAGAGAATGTTGCAATAAGTAAATTTAATGTTTTTTATCGATTTTCTTAAATTTTATTTAAGTAAGGAAATCACGGCGGGAAACAAAAAAGACGGTCTTTCCATGTTTGATGGAAAAACCGTCTTTTTTACCTAAGCTTTACTTTGTTAAATTCCGCCCGGGCGCGCCATCGCCTGCTTCATCCATTCCACAAAGCGGCTGACCACCGCGAGCTGTATCGACTTGTTTTTATACAGCATCCAGGTTGTGCGGATAATCGGCTCTCCGTTAGCCATCACTAAATCCATTGTATACAGCTGATCGGCAGGAGAAACAAATATGCGCGGCACGATTGAATATCCCAGCCCATGTCTGACCATTTCCTTGCAGGTTTCATAGCTGTCCACTTCCATCGAAATGAGGGGAGGTCTGTCCTGCTTCTCGCTCCACCAAGCCTGCACGGCCTCGCTGAATGACGAGGAATACAGAGTGCCTGCCGTCTTGGGTGCCTTATAACGGATCATGGGGAGCGACGGCAGCTTGTCCAGCTCTACCGGTACGGTGGAGATCACACAGATGCTTTCCTGCTGCAATATATCCTTGCCTTCAGTCCAGGGATACTCGTTGCGGAGCACACCTACATGAACCTCGTCATTCTGCAGCATGGTGTAAATTTCCGAGCTCAGCCCGCAGGTAACGGAAAATTGCACATCAGGATAGCTGTCCTTAAACGTCTTCAGAATCGGAGGCAGTTTGTACAGACCAAAATAGCTGGAAATCCCCAGACGCAGCGTCCCTCTCACTTCATTACGCAGATGAACCACAGCCTCCCTTAATGCAGCAAGCTCTGCAAGATGACGCTTCGCGTATTCCGCCAGCCGCTCTCCCTCGGGGGTCAGCCGCCCCCCTTTGGCCCCCCGGACGATCACGGGAACGCCGAACGATTTTTCAAGCTGGTTAAGACGGTATGTGAGGGCTGGCTGTGTAATATAAAGCCGTTCTGCCGCACGGGCCAGGCTGCTCTCTTCCTCAATATAACTCAACATCAGGCAATCTTTCTCATCCATTGCTGCGCTCCTACAAATTGTTTAGGTTTTATCATAACACGAACAGGTGAATGGACCCAACCACTCCTGAACCTGAAAAATACAAAATAGGGCGCTCCTCAGCCTGAAAGCCGGGAAACGCCCTGTTTTTCTTACCTGAACATGCCCCACAGCTTGATCAGGTGAAGCGTATTTTTCGGATCGATGCGCTGGCCGATAACAAACGCCACCAGCTGCTCCTCCTGCGCAGGCGACAGCTTTTCATGGAGAACGGCAGCCGATGATTTCACCAGCCGCTGCACGACCGCCTTGTTTTGCAGATCCGCCTTCGTAACGCCTTCGATCAGTTTCTTGACCCGCTCCTTGGCGGCAGGGTTCTTCATCTTAAGCTTTACCCGCTCCACCAGCTGCGGACTGATTCCGTACTGTTGATAGCCCACTTGTACCAGCCTCCCGTCAAAAGCATCCGTCTATAATATATGACGAGAGCCGGTCCAATGTGCCTAGTCGATCAAATCTCCCTGAAAAATTTGTTCCTGCTGCAAATAATCACGCAGCACTTCATACGCGGGAGAGGTCCAAAAGGACGAATCCTGAATGAGGCTGACCGCGTCCTCGCGCGCCTGCTCCAGCACCTCGAAATCCGCTACCATATCGGCCAGGCGGAACTCCGGCAGCCCGCTCTGCTTCGTGCCGAAGAAGTCGCCGGGACCGCGCAATTCCAAATCCCGGCGCGCGACTTCAAATCCGTCATCCGTTTCGGTCATGGCCTTCATCCGTTCCTGACCGACCTCCGACTTCGGATCGGCGATCAGCACGCAGTACGAAGCATGCTCCCCGCGTCCGACACGACCTCGCAACTGATGCAGCTGGGACAGCCCGAACCGGTCGGCGTCCATGATGACCATCAGCGTCGCGTTGGGCACATCGACCCCAACTTCCACAACCGTCGTCGAAACGAGCAGTTGTACCTCATTCGCGTAGAATGAACGCATGACCTCTTCCTTCTCCGCCGCGGTCATGCGGCCATGCAGCAGACCTACCTTGAAATCGGGAAATGCCTGCTGCATCTGAATGTGAAGATCGATGGCGTTCTGTACATCAAGCTTGTCCGATTCCTCGATCAACGGACAGATCAGATAGGCTTGTCTCCCATGGTTGACTTCACGTGAAATAAAGCCAAGCACCCTGTCCATCTTGTCATGCTTCACCCAGTATGTGGAGATCGGGATCCGCCCTTTGGGACGTTCCGAAATCGTCGATACGTCCATATCCCCAAAAGCCGTAATGGCCAGCGTCCGCGGAATGGGGGTCGCCGTCATGGTCAGCACGTCCGGATTATATCCTTTACGGCGCAGTACACTGCGCTGGTTGACGCCGAAGCGGTGCTGCTCGTCGGTTACGACCAGTCCGAGCTGCCGGAAATAGACGTCCTCCTGGATAAGCGCATGCGTGCCTACGATGATATCGATCAGTCCCATTTGCAGGGAGGCCAGCAGATCCTTCCGCTTCCGGCCGGTCACGCTCCCGGTCAGCAGCGCAACCGTAATTTCGAACGGCTCAAACAGCCTCTGCAGAGAGCGGGTATGCTGCTCTGCCAAAATTTCCGTCGGCACCATGAGCGCTCCCTGAAATCCGGAGCGGACCGTAGCGAACAGCGCAATGGCTGCAATGACGGTTTTGCCCGATCCGACGTCTCCCTGCAATAACCTGTTCATACAGTAGGGAGAGCGCATATCATGAAGAATTTCAAGCTCAACCTTCTTCTGGGCATCCGTCAGCTCAAACGGCAAGCTGCGCACAAGCTCGCGGATGGTGGCGTTGTCTGCCGTATGCACGACCCCATTCATTTTGCTCCGGTTCAGCGCGCGAAACGCCTGCATCTTGAGCTGGAACAGGAACAGCTCCTCAAACACCATCCTGCGCCGAGCCTCCAGCCCTTCCCGGTTATCCTGGGGCTGGTGAATGGCGGCGATTGCCTGCTTGCGGGCAATCAGACTGTATTTGCGGATCAGCTGCTGCGGAAGCAGCTCGGGAATCATCTCGCCAAACTGCTGCAGGGCCTGGTTGATCGTTTTGCGCATCCAGCTCTGTGTAATTTTACCCCCGACGGAATAGACTGGCTGCAAGGTTCCCGAACGCGTCGTCCCTTTATCCGGAAACTCGGTATCGGAGGCTGTTAGCTGCATGCGCTTGCCGTCCCATTTGCCTGATACGATAATTTCCCTGCCGGCGGTAAGCTGATCCCTCAGAAAATGCCGGTTAAACCAGGTAGCGGTGAACATCCAATCATCCGCCATAAGCTTGCAGGTCAGACGCGATTTTTTGCCGTAACGCTGCAGTACAGGAATGCCCATAATCTTCGCCTGAACGGTGATCTTGTCCCCATCCTTGACCTCCGTTAAGGAACGGAGCCTGTAATCCTCATAACGGAACGGGTAATATTCCAGCAGCTCTCTGACATTAGAGATGCCAAAGGCGTGAAGCTCCCCTTCCTTGAGGGCGCTCACGCCATTGATTTGTTTTAAAGCAATATGATCCAGCTTCATATTCATCCCTCATCCCCGGCAGGCCACACAAAGACAGCGATCGTACCGGGGCCAACATGGGTGCCGATCACGGACCCGATTTCCGTATACAGCACATCGGCGACATCGAAACGGCTGCGCAGCATCTCCGTTAAGCCCACCACCGTGGAAGGGTCGGCCGTATGCCCCAGCACCACATGGATCCTTTGGCCTTTAACCTTTTGCTCCAGCATTTCGACAATACGGTTCATCGCTTTTTTGTGGCCTCTTGCCTTTTCTACAGAATAGATAGTCCCATCCTGATCTATGGACAAAATCGGCTTGATATTCAGCAGCGTCCCGATGGCCGCCGCCGCTTTGCCGATTCGTCCCCCCTTTTGCAAATATTCCAGCGTGTCGACGAGAAAATACAGCTGACGCTGGGGGCCAAGCTGCTCCAGTGAGCGTATGATCTCCGCCGCTTCCCGACCTGCCGCCGCCATTCGAGCGGCATGCACTACCAAATAGCCGTATCCGTAAGAAGCGGACTTCGAGTCATATACCGTAACTGGCTGTTCATTATCCAGCATGGAGCGGCCGATGACAGCCGATTGATACGTTCCGCTTACACCGGAGGACAGGTGTATGGATACAATCTCGGCCTCAGGCTGTGCTTTGAGAATCGTCTCGTAGGCATGGGCAAATTCAGCCGGGGAGGGCTGCGATGTGGTCGGAAGCTCCTTCGACCTCACCAGCTCCGGATAAAAACGCTCGGCGGGCATTTCAATCCCGTCCAGATATGCCTCTTCACCAAACATCACCGTCAGAGGCACGATCCGGATGTGAAGCTCATCGGCGAGCTCTTTCGGTATATCCGCCGTACTGTCAGTCACTATAAATGCTCTGCGCATGTTTTACTCTCCTCTCCCGGCCTTGTAAATGATGACCTTAACTCTCAACGGAGAAGAGGTAAGAATAGATAGGCTGTCCGCCTTCATGCACTTCAACTTCCGTATCCGGGTATTCCTGCCCCAGCCAGGCGACGAGAGCCTCCGTCTCCGCCTCACTGCTGTCAGCCCCGGTCAAAATCATGACGACTTCGTCGCCGCTGACAATCATCTGGGAGAGCAGCTCGCGGCAGGTCGGCAGCAACTCCTCTTCGGAGGCCACAATCTTCGAATTGTGGATACCGATATAATGACCTTCTTTAATCTGGATATCATCGATGACCGAATCCCGTACGGCGTTGGTAATCTGGCCTGATTTGACACGGCTGACGGCGTCCAGCATGTTTTCACGGTTCATCTCGGCCGTTTCTTCCTCCTGGAAGGCAAAAGCGGCCGCGATTCCCTGCGGAATCGTCTTGCTCGGAATGACCGTGACCAGCCGTTCTCCCTCCAGCAGTTCGCGGGCCTGCTCGGCAGCCAGGACGATGTTCGAGTTGTTCGGAAGAATAAAAATATGCTGGGCTGCAATCACCTGGGCCGCATTGACAAAATCCTCCGTGCTCGGATTCATCGTCTGCCCCCCGGACAGCACAACGTCCACGCCCAGGCTTGAGAAGATATCCGTAATGCCCTGACCTGACGACACGGCGATAAACCCAAAAGGCGCCAGCTCATGCGCCGGTGGCTCGGAAGGCTCTTCCTCCCGCGCCGGCTCTGCCGGGATGTCCGCAAACCATTCCGGCTCCGGAGCGACGTCCCTGCCTGCCGACAGCAACTCGCGATGCTGCTCGCGCATATTCAAAATGCGGATTTGTGTAATCTCACCGTGCTGCAGAGCCAAATTCAGCACCTCGCCGGGTGCCTTGGAATGCACATGCACTTTGATGACATCGTCGTCCGCAATGACAATGACCGAATCCCCGTTAGCTGACAACGCTTTCCGGAATTCTTCCTCATGAAAGTCAGGATGGGCGGATTCGCCTAATTGGCGATTAATAAAAAACTCCATATCGTATAAAAACTCGATGTTTTCGGTCTCCAGCTTCGCCTGAGCCGACATCGGCCCGTCAGGAGCAACCATAACGGCTGCAGGAACCACTGTTCCGCCGGGAGTATACGCGGCAGGCTTCTGTTCTGGCGGCTTCGTCTGCACTGCAGGATAAGATATTCCGCTGCGCAGATACTGCACAAAGCCTTCATAAATATAAACAAGTCCCTGACCGCCGGAGTCAACAACACCGACCTGCTTTAACACAGGCAGCATCTCCTGGGTCATGGCAAGTGCTTCCTTCGCTTTGCCCAGCACTTCTTCCATAAGCTCAGTCATATCATTGGCGCGGCGGGCATAATAAACGGCATGTTTGGCCGCTTCCTTGGCCACTGTCAGTATCGTGCCCTCAACCGGCTTAACGACCGCCTTATATGCTGCATCCACGCCGCTCTGCAGAGCCGACGCAAACTGAAGGGTATTTAATTCCTCGTATGGGGCAGCGTAACGGCTAAAGCCGCGAAACAACTGCGACAGGATGACCCCGGAATTGCCCCGGGCTCCCATTAACAGCCCTTTGGAAAGAATGCCGGACATAACGCCAATGGAAGCGAAGTCCCCCTTCTTGATCTCGGCTACGCCAGCACTCATCGTCAAATTCATATTCGTTCCCGTATCGCCGTCCGGCACCGGGAATACATTCAGGGAATTGACGTGTTCCGCATGCTGCTGCAATTGTTCCGCTCCGGCCAACACCATTGCGGTAAAATCTGTTCCATTCAAAGAACGTTTACTCAATGAGAATTCCCCTTCCTCGCTTTATAAGCATGTCCATAAGCCGCAGTAATCTTAAACTCCGCAAAAGACGGCGCAAGATGATAAAGTCAGCATCGAAAGCCCGGGTCATGCCTGGCCCAGGCCGGTATACTCAATTTTACACGATTAGAGCACAACCTGCTGCTTCTAAATGAATACGTATGCTTATCAGTTAATGTTCCAATGATTAATATAAAATATAAACGTTTATCGGCGTATTTTCAAAGGAGCCGGACCGCATTCAGCGGAAAAACGCATAATGAACTAATGATATTGTACTATAATGAACAATAGAAATAAATAAAGTTTTTGGATCAGTTGACGCCGCTTTTTGGGCTGTGATATGATATTTAAGTATTGTTTTGTTCAGATGATTGTTTTGACCTTAGCCTGTTGGCAAGGTGATTTCCAGATAGGAGGTGGAATCTATGTCTCGCAAATGTTATGTAACAGGTAAAGCGCCTGGCAGCGGTAACCACGTATCTCACGCTAACAACCGTAACCGCCGTTCTTGGGGTGTCAATGTACAAAAAGTTCGCATCCTCGTTAACGGTAAACCAAAACGTGTTTATGTCAGCACTCGTGCCCTGAAATCCGGCAAAGTGACCCGCGTATAATCGTACAATAAACAAAAGGCACCTCGTTTAAACAACGGGTGCTTTTTTTGTTGAGTTTTCTTCAGTTCAGCCCCCGGCATGCTCCCGCGTTTTCCGTTCCCGGTTACCCCCTCAGCAATCGGCACGGGAAACATGCCGGTCAGCCTACACCTGACCGGATGCTTCCTAGCTTTTCTGAAATGTATTCAAAATCGCTTTTACGAAGCCTCCCAGAAATTTCGGCAGCTTGATTGTGTAAAACTTCATGCTTCACCCTCCCCATAATCCTCATGCGTCCGTTCTCTATAGACTATGCACCTGTTTTAACGTTGTGCCCGACAAAAAAAAGGGTTACATGAGAATACTGCTCATGTAACCATGTTTATGCATAGCGCGCCGTGCCTATTCCAGCAGATCAACACGCACGCGGTAAAGCCGTTCAACAGGAAGGGATCTGCGATGCACAGCCTGTTCCCAGGCTGCGAGCGCCATCCACAGCGATTCCTTCACTTCATGCCCGCTGATCCGCGCTCTTGCGGATGGCGGCAATCGCGGCTGCGCGGTCAGGACGGCTATATACGGCGCTGCCGGCAACCAGCACATCCGCGCCCGCTTCCACGACCGCTGCGGCTGTCTCTTCGGCTATGCCGCCGTCCACTTCAATATGTACTTCCGGACGGCCCAATTCATTCAGCCACGAGCGGATTTGTCTGATTTTGGACAGGGTCCCTGGAATAAAGGATTGTCCCCCAAAGCCGGGGTTTACCGTCATAACAAGCGCCATGTCGATGTCGGAGAGCACTTCCTTGACTGCATAAGCAGGCGTGCCGGGATTCAGAGCAACACCAGCCATGATGCCCTGCTCTTTAATCATGTGAACGACGCGATGAAGATGCACACACGCTTCGGCGTGAACTGTAATGACATTCGCTCCTGCCTTGGCAAAATTCGCAATATACCGTTCAGGCTGTTCAATCATCAAATGAACATCCAGCGGAAGCTTTGTATGCGGACGAATGGCAGACACAATGGGCGGACCGAGGGTAATGTTGGGGACAAAATGCCCGTCCATGACATCCACATGAATCCAGTCCCCGCCCCCGGCTTCCGCCTCGGCCACTTCGCTGCCCAGCTTGGCGAAATCCGCGGACAGAATGGATGGTGCTATTTTGATCATCGTTAGTACCTCCGCTTCTTTTCTTTCATTTCCTCAAAAAATTGCACATAGTTCTCATACCTGCTGCGGGCGATTTCCCCCGCCTCCACAGCTTCTGTCACTTTACATCCGGGCTCGTGAATATGGGTGCAGCCGCGGAATTTGCATCCAGCCGCGTACGAGACAAATTCCCGGAAGCAAGAAGACAACTCCTCCACACCCAGCTCCAGAAAATCAAGCTGGCTGAAGCCTGGCGTATCGGCAACCAGGCCGCCGTTATCAAGCGGGATCAGTTCGACATGCCTCGTCGTATGCCGGCCGCGCCCGAGCTTGGAACTGATGGCGCTTGTCTCCAGTGCAAGGCCCGGTTTCAGGGCATTCAGCATGGAGGACTTGCCGACCCCCGACTGTCCGGAGAATACACTGATGCGGCCGGTCAGCAGTTCCTTTACCCGCTCTGTTCCCAAACCCGTCTTTGAGCTTGTGATCAGCACTTCGTAGCCCGCTTTCTCATACAGGCGGCGAACCTGTTCAAGAGAAGCATCCGGTTCTTCCCCCGCCAGCAGGTCCCTTTTGGTCAGGCATATGACCGTGTCCAGCCCGGCATGTTCAATATGAACCAGAAATTTATCCATCAGCGTGAGGTTCAGATCCGGCTCTTTGACCGAGAACAGCAGCACAGCCAGTGAAACATTCGCTACCGGCGGACGCACAAGCTCGGATTCCCTTTTCATAATTTCATCCACGGTGCCCTCACCGTTCTCGGTGAGGGCGAACTTCACACGGTCGCCTACGAGCGGCGATTCGCCTCTTTTCTTGAAAATACCGCGTGCCCTGCACTGCACAGCCTGCTCGCCGGATAGGGGCTTGCCCTCTTCATCCAGCCGGGCGACATAATAGTAGCCGCTGAGCGCTTTGACAATCAGTCCTTCGGGCATAAATAAGCTGTCCTCCTTCATCATTCAGGGAATCAATCATGACCATTCCCGCGTCCGTTTCCGTTATTTTATCCATTTCCTTCATTATCCGGTTGACCCTGTCCTTCACCTTCACCGCTCTGGCCGCTGTCGTTCTGTGCAGGATCCTCCACGCCATTGTTTCCGTCCCCCTCGGAAGTACTGCCTTCCGTACCGTCCCCCTCAGAGGAATCCATTTCGGCAGAGGCCGGCGGAGCAACCTGAGGCTGCTGTACTGTGCCGTTTTTGGCATCAATATAAGGGATAAGGTACGTATCGAAGAATTGTCCGTCCCTGTAGACGGAAACAACACCATTCTTGTTCGGGGCAAGCACCAGATCAATGGACAGAACCTGAGTTGTGTTGATCGTCCGCTTTCCCCACTCCATTTCATCCCCGCGCGCATCGCTATAGGTAATGCGGATTTCGCTGTTTTTGCCTTCCTCCGCCGGTACGACAGGCAGCTGATAGGAGTAGCTGATCGCTTCAGGCGGTTGGCCGGTGCTTACGGTAATCTTTACTTTAGATCCCGGATCCACTGGAGTTCCCTCCTCACCAGGCCACTGGCTGATAACCTTGCCTTTCTCGACGGTAAAGCTGCTCTCTTCAATGACCTCTTCCAGCTTGAGCCCCGCATCAGAGATCATTTTTTCCGCCTCGGCCTGGGTATGGCCCTTCAGGTTAGGCATCTCAACGTTTTCCGGCCCTTTGCTCACGGTAAGCTTAACCTGAACCTCATCCGGATTATAATCCGTATTTGCCGCCGGCGATTGATCGATGACCGTACCGACTGGCTTATCGCTGTACTGATCATCGGCCTTGGTGATCCGGTCCTCGGTCACACCCGCTGCCACCAGGGCCGCCACCGCTTGATCATATGTCTTGCCGTCCGTAAGATCCGGCATTTTGACCAAAGGTTTCTCCGCTCCAACCGTGAGTTCTATCTGTGCGCCCTTTTTCAATACCGTGCCTTCCGGCTGGTCCTGATTGAATACAATCCCCGGATTTACTCCATCCTTGTACTGTTCATGCACCGGCTCTTTCACCGTCAGGCCAGCGTTTGCCAGCTCCGCCCGCGCCTGCTCCACCGTCATACTGATCACACTCGGTACGGTAACCTCGGGGACCTCCATAAGCTTGTTCACGTACATCACCAGTAACCACATGGCAACGAGCAGCGCTACTACAGCACCTGCCCAGATGTACAGTTTTTTGTTGTTTCTCCTGGCAGGACGGGCCTGAGCTTCCTCCTTCATCTCAGGTGTATCCTGCCAGTCCGCAGACGCCCTGGAAATTCCGTTATTGGGGAGAGGCTTGATAGCGGGGATAATCCGCGTCTGAGCTTCGTCCTCTTCATCCTCGAACACGATCTTCTGCTCATTCCGCCGATCGGGCAGCAGGCAGGTCTCCAGATCCTCCATCATCTCTTCTGCTGACTGATAGCGCTCCTGCGGATTTTTGCGCATGGATTTAAGAATGATATTCTCCACACTTTGCGGAATAAGAGGGTTCACTTTTCGCGGCTCCTCAAACTCCTCCTGCAGATGCTTCAAGGCGACGCTGATCGGGCTTTCTCCCAGAAAAGGAAGCTGTGCCGTCAGCATTTGATAGAGTACAATGCCTAATGAATATAAGTCCGATTTTTCACCTGTCGTAACACCCTTCGCATGCTCTGGCGAAAAATAATGAACCGAGCCTACTACCGAGCCTGTTTGCGTAATCGTGGTGGAAGTAACGGCCCGCGCAATCCCGAAGTCCGTTACCTTTACCCGGCCGTTGCGACCGATCAATATATTGTGTGGCTTGATGTCTCTGTGAATGATCTGATTATGATGGGCGTGTTCAAGCGCGTCACAGATCTGAGAAGCGATGCGTACCGCCTCTTCCACCTGCAAGGGTGCCCGTTCTTTAATAATTTCATTTAAATTTTTGCCTTCAACATACTCCATGACAATATAATGGATGTCCTCTTCCTGCCCCACATCATAAATGCTGACGACATTCGGATGGGACAATGAAGCTGCAGACTGCGCCTCCCGCCGGAAACGGCGGATAAATTCCTCATCATGGACAAACTGCTGACGAAGCACCTTGACAGCGACATTGCGGTTCAGCAAAATATCCTGCGCCCTGTAGACGAGGGCCATGCCGCCCCCGCCTATGCGCTCGATAATGTCATACCTTCCGCCCAACAGATGTCCAATCATGCTTCATACCCCTTTTCCTCCGCAGTAGCAGCCTCCTGCGTTAACTCAAACAGGGCGACAGTAATGTTGTCATCCCCTCCTGCCAGCAGTGCAAGATGAAGCAGCCTGTCCGCGCGCTCCTCAAGCGGCAGGTCGGATGCGCCCACCACCGTGTTGATCTGCTCCTCGCTGACCAGATTGCTGAGCCCGTCGCTGCAGAGCAGCAGGACATCGCCTTTTTTCAGTTCAACCGCGTCCAAATCCACAGCTACTTCCTGATCGGTGCCGAGCGCGCGCGTGAGCACATTTCTGCGCGGATGCGTCCCGACCTCTTCCCTGCTGATCTGGCCGTTTTTGTACAGCTCGTTCACCAGCGTATGATCTTCCGTAATCTGTGTGGTTGTGCCCCCTGATATGACATATGCCCGGCTGTCGCCAATATGACCGATGACGCCTTTCGTATCGTTCAGCAGCACAGCGACAACCGTAGTACCCATATTGTGGTACTGGTCGTTGCGGTCCGCCGTCTGATAAATGACTTCGTTGGCATGCAAAATAGCGTCGCTGAGCGCCGCAGACAAGGAGTGCACTGACAATCCGGTCTCCAGCGTGGCCAGATCGGCGGCAAGCGTCTCGACTGCCAGACGGCTTGCCGTATCTCCCGCCAGGTGGCCGCCCATACCGTCAGCGACAATCCCCAGAATATATCCCTGCTCCAGATGACGAATCCAGGCTGAATCTTCATTGACCGAACGCACGCGTCCGACGTGGCTGACATGAACTGTTTTAATCAAATGATCTCACCTCAACTCCATATGCTTTGCACGCAGCTGTCCGCAGGCGGCAGCGATATCATGCCCCTGCTCGCGGCGGATGGTCACGTTAATCCCCTTCTCAGCCAGCTTGCGCTGAAACTTGAAAATATCGTTCCGGGAAGTGCGCACATATTTGCGTTCAGGCACATGATTGACCGGAATAAGATTGACGTGACACAGCATATCCTTCAAGACTTCGCCCAGCTCTTCGGCATGCTCCTCCTGATCATTTACACCACCGATCAGCGCGTATTCAAACGTGATGCGGCGGCCGGTTTTCGCCAAATAATAGCGGAGAGACTCCATAACATCCTGAAAAGGATATCTCCGGTTCACAGGCATCAGCTTGGACCGCAGCGCATCATTCGGCGCATGGATGGAAATCGCCAAATTGATCTGTGTATCCTCATCGGCAAATTTATAGATGTTCGGCACAATGCCGCTGGTGGATACTGTAATATGACGCTGTCCGATATTGAGACCTTTTTCATGAATCATAGTGCGCAGGAACTTCATCGTCGCTTCATAGTTCTCAAACGGCTCGCCCGAGCCCATGATCACAATGCTGCTGACCCGCTCGCCTTTGCGGTCAAGAATCTTCTGCGCCTGTACAACCTGAGCCACAATCTCCCCAGCCGTAAGATTCCGCTTGAGCCCTCCCAGGGTGGACGCGCAGAACGTGCAGCCGATGCGGCAGCCGACCTGGGTGGTCACACAGATGCTGTTGCCGTAATTATGCTTCATTATAACCGTCTCAATGGCATGATCATCATGGAGACCGAACAGAAACTTGACGGTTCCGTCCTTGGATTCGAGCTTTGTAATCTCCTGCAGCGTTACGAAGCTGAACTGCTCCTCAAGCTTCTCGCGCAAAGCCTTGGACAGATTGGTCATCTCACTGAATTCATTGACCCGCTTCACATAGAGCCAGTCGAAAATCTGAGCGCCGCGAAAAGCGGATTCTCCGTTCTCGGTGGCCCAAGCCTGCAGCTCCTCCAGCGTATAGTCATATATAAAAGGTTTCATTGTAGTTTCGCACCTGTACTTTCTTCATTTTTATGTTCTTGGCCATGAGTATATTGTTTTTCATTCCTCCTATTTTAGCACAAATGAAAGAAGGGGTAAAAAATTTTCATGACCAACCCGGGTTTATAGCCGAAAAAAAGAGAAAACCGCCGAACATTCAGCCCGGCGGCAAGGTATTCAGTGTAGATCGTTGCAATCCAGGATCACCGTTAGTTATCGCATCTCTGCAGCCGTGCAATATAAAAGCCGTCACTGTGAAAATGCTGGGGCAGAATCTGCAGGGCTCCGCGCTCACTCAGCTCTGCGGCCGCGCCTCCCCATTCAGCATCCTGCTCCTCCATACGCCTGAAATCAGGATGCTCCTTCAGAAAAAGCTCGATCTGCCCTTCGTTTTCGTTCGGTTCAATCGTGCAGGTGCTGTAAACAAGCAGGCCGCCAGGCTTCAATAGCGCCGATACACGGTCAAGCAGCTCTGCCTGCAGGGAGGCTATCGCTTCAACATCCTCCAGTGATTTGCTCCAGCGCAAGTCAGGCTTGCGGCGGATTACCCCGAAGCCCGAGCAGGGGGCGTCCAGCAAAATACGGTCAAACGATGCCGTAGGATAACAGTCCGGCAGGGCGGAAGCATCGCCGGTGACCGTTTCAATGCATTCCAGGCCAAGCCTGTCCGCCTGCTCCCGGATCAGATTCTTTTTGTGAGGATGGAGATCGTTAGCGATAATGCGGCCGCGGTCTTTCATAATCTCCCCGATATGCGCCGTTTTGCCGCCAGGAGCTGCGCAGCAGTCCAGTACAAGCATGTCCGGCGCCGGAGCAACCGCCTCAGCAACCAGCATGGAACTCTCGTCCTGAACAGAGAGCAATCCGTCCCTGTACCAGGAGGTCAGGGCCATGTTACCGCCACTGCGCACGATAATCCCGTAAGGGCTGACTCTTGATGGAACCACGTCGAGCCCGGCGGCCTTCATTTCCTCCAGCAGCCGTTCCCGACTGATCATCGTGGTGTTCACCCGCACACTGACTGCAGGCGGCTCGTTGTTGGCACGGCAGATCGCTTCCGCCGTCTCCTCCCCGTACTGCGCGATCCAGCGCTTGACGAGCCACTCCGGATGGGAATGCTCCAGCGCAATCCGCTCGGCCGCCGGCAGGTTGTCCGGCAGCCGCAGCTTCTCCGGCTCTCGCAGCATGCTGCGCAGCACACCGTTCACCATGCCGGAAATTCCTTGATGCCCCCGCCGCTTGGCCAAGTTCACCGCTTCGCTGACGACGGCGTGATCCGGGATCCGGTCCAGATATACGATCTGGTACACGCTCATGCGCAGCAGGCTGCGCACCCATGGCTGCAGCTTGGCCGTTCCTTTTTGCACGAAACGGTTCAAATAATAATCCAGTGTATTGCGGCGTGCGGTTGTCCCGTATACCAGCTCCGTAACAAGCCCCGCATCCGCCGCCGACAGCCGGGCCTGCTGCAGGCTTTTATTCAGCTCCAGATTGCTGTAAGCTCCCTCCTGGTCGATCCCCGTCAGGATATTCAGCGCCACTTCACGGGCTGTCAATTTGCGCGCGCCGCCTGTGTTCGCTCCGTTCTTCATGCAAGCACCGTACCAGGCTTCATTTGGCCACCGCGTGCGAACTGCCCGGCCGCCATCACCTTCTTGCCGGCAGGCTGAACCTCGGTCAGCCAGATGGAACCGTCGCCGGTACGCACTTCAATCCCTTCATCCGTCAGGTTCAGCACGGTTCCCGGCGCTTCGCCGCCTGCTGATCGCTGCCCGGCTTCAGGACGCTTGGCCGCCCAGATTTTGAACACATTTCCGTCCCACAGCGTAAACGCGCCGGAGAATGGAACGAGCCCGCGAATCCGGTTGTAGATGGCCTGGGAGGAATGCTGCCAGTCAATTTTCTCATCCTCGCGTGTCAGGTTGGACGCATATGTAGCCTCATTGTCGTTCTGCGGTGTTCTGCCTGCCTTGCCTGCCAGCAGAAGCGGAAGCTGCTCGCGCAGCAGCTGTGCTCCGGCCGTGCTAAGCCTGGCAAATACCGTACCGGACGTATCCTCAGGCTCGATGGGAACCTCCACCTTGGCGATCATATCCCCCGTATCAAGGCCTTCCGCCATGTACATCAGCGTCACGCCCGTCATGGTCTCGCCGTTGATGATGGCGCGTTGGATAGGCGCTCCCCCGCGGTAGCGCGGGAGCAGGGAGCCGTGCACGTTCAGACAGCCGAATTGAGGCATGTCCAGCACAGCCTTGGGCAGAATCTGCCCGTAAGCCGCCGTGACGATGACATCCGGCTTCCATTGCGCCAACTCGGCTACAGCCTCCGGCAAGCGCAGCCGCTGGGGCTGCATCACCGGGAGGCCATGCTTAACAGCCGCCTCCTTGACAGGCGGCGGTGTTAATATTTTTTTACGTCCCTGCGGCTTATCCGGCTGGGTTACCACGCCCACAACGTTGTAACCATCTTCCAGCAGAGCCTCAAGGGAGGGCACAGCGAAGTCGGGTGTGCCCATAAAGACGATCCGAATTTCATCCTTCATTGGATGCTCACTCCTTACCGTTAGATCCCGCCTCATCTGCCGTGGCGTCATACACCTTTTCCGCAATATCCGTAAACAGAACGCCATTCAGATGATCGATCTCATGCTGGAAAGCGCGGGACAGAAGACCGGTAGCCGTGACAGTCAGCGGCTTTCCTTCGCGGTCAAGTCCTTTGACCGTCACCTTCTCGGCACGGCGCACATCCCCGTTTAATCCCGGAATGCTCAGGCAGCCCTCCGGTCCGAACTGTTCGCCGTCCTTTTCCACAATTTCCGGATTGATCATCTTGATCAGCCCGTGCTCGTCGCCGGCGTCCACCACGATCAGCCGCTTCAGAATCCCAACCTGAGGGGCGGCCAGACCAACACCCTCCGCGTCATACATCGTGTCCGCCATATCGTCCAGCAGCTTCTGCACGTTGGGCGTAATTTTTGTAACTTCCTTTGCTACTTTATGAAGCACTTCATCAGGTTCTTTAACGATAAAACGAATTGCCATTCATATCACTCCTGCCTTAGGAAACTGTACTATGCTGATAGAGGTAGTTCAAAAAGTCATATTTTGATCACGAAGTAAATCAGGAAGCGGACTCGACATCGAATCTTGAATTCAGCCGGGCCTTCCGGTGCTCACGTACCCCACGTACGCTCCGCTCCTCAGTCCCTAGCTTCATCCAACCTTCTTGGTGCTGAAAACCTGACTTTTTGAACACGTACTAATATTATATTCATAACGCCGTCCCTCGGATATATATGCCTTTTCCACAAGTCCTACATCAACATTTGCGGATCGACATCGAGGCTGATCTGCAGATTCTGGCGCTGAACGGCATCCGCCAGCTCATCCGCCACATTCCTGACCAGTCCGACAGCATCGATTTGTCCACGCCATTTTATCATACATTGAAACCTGTATCTATTTTTGATTCTCGGCACCGGTGAAGCCACAGGCCCAAGGATATCCAGCACGTCTGTCGTAAAACGGTCCATATCCCCGAACCAGCCCAGCTTTCTTGCCTTTCCCTCCAGGGTCGTCCTGAAATTCTCCGCCAGCCTCACCAAGACAGGCAGCTGCTCATGTGAAAGAGTCACCAAAATCAGACGGCAGTACGGCGGATAGTGCAAACTGCGACGGTGCTTCAGCTCATCCCGGATAAAAGAAGTGTAATCATGGCGGCTCGCATGAATGATGGAATAATGATCCGGGGTATAGGACTGGATAAATACCTCACCTGGGAGCTGATGCCTACCGGCCCTTCCAGCCACCTGTGTCAGCAGCTGAAACGTTTTCTCCGCCGCCCGGAAGTCCGGCAGATTGAGCGAAGAATCCGCCGTAATGACCCCGACCAGCGTCACATCGGGAAAATCAAGCCCCTTGGCCACCATTTGCGTGCCGAGCAGGACATCGGCTTTTTTCTCCCTGAACCGTGCCAGCAGCTTCTCATGCGAGCCTTTTTCCGTTGTCGTGTCCACATCCATACGGATGACGCGTATGCCGGGGAACAGCTTGGCCAGTTCCTCCTCCACACGCTGGGTCCCTGTTCCGAAATAGCGGATATGCTCGCTCCCGCAATCCGGACAAACCTCCGGAGCGGGCGCCGCATAACCGCAATAGTGGCAGCGCAGGTTATTGGAACGCTGATGATAGGTCAGCGAAATGTCGCACTCCGGGCAGCCTGCCACGTAACCGCAGCTGCGGCACATGACGAAGGTGGAATAACCTCGTCGGTTCAAAAGCAGCACCGTCTGTTCCCCACGTTCCAGCCTGCTGGCGATTCCCTCATGCAGCGCCCGGCTGAACATGGAACGGTTGCCCTCCCGCAGCTCCTCGCGCATATCAACAATGCGTACCTCGGGCAGCGTGTTGCCGAGGGCGCGGGTATGCATTTCAAGCAGCAGCGGGGCAAACTCGTCATTGCTCTGCGAGCGCGCCGCATGGTAGGTTTCCAGCGCCGGGGTTGCAGAGCCGAGTATGACAACCGCACCGTGCTGATGCGAACGTCGGATTGCAACATCACGTGCATGGTATTTCGGCGTTTCTTCCTGCTTATAGGACGATTCATGCTCTTCATCCATAATAATCAGTCCGAGATTGGCAAAAGGAGCAAACACGGCGGACCGGGCTCCAATGGCAACCTTGACACGTCCTTCCCGTATTTTACGCCATTCATCATACCGCTCCCCGCCCGACAGCCGGCTGTGCATGACCGCCACCTGGTCGCCGAACCGGCCTTTGAAGCGTTCCACCATCTGCGGGGTTAGCGAAATTTCCGGAACGAGCACGATCGCCTCTCTCCCCTGCTCAATACAGCGGCTGATGCATTGCAGATAGATTTCGGTTTTACCGCTGCCGGTGACGCCATGAAGCAGGAATGCCCCCTGCTCACGCGTATCCAGTTGCCGGTTGACCCGGTCAAAAACATGCTGCTGTTCGGCGGTAAGCTTGAGCGGCTGTGTCGGCTTAAAGTGCCTGCCGCGGTAAGGGTCGCGGAACACCTCCACATCCTCCAGCCGGAGGAAACCCTTGTTTTCAAGCGCCTTGACGGCAGCCGCCGACACGTGCAGGGAAGCAAGCACCTCCTTCAACGGGAGGGGCAGAAATTCCTTGCGTTCAAGCATGAAGGCCAGTACTTCTTTCTGGCGCTGCGCTTTTTTGGGAAAATCGCCGAGCGCGGCTTCAGCTTCCCCTGCCGGGACCGCCAGATCCACCGCTTTTAACATTTTCTTCTGCAGCTTGTCCTTGATCATCTGGCTTTCCTGCAGCACCCCCCGCCGCAGCAGCGATTTGATGGCCGCCGCCTCCTGCGGAAACTGCCGGCTCAACGCCTGCAGCGCGACCTGCTGTTTGCTGCGGATATAGGTCACGATCCTCCGCTCCGCCGGATCGCTCATGCCGTCATCCGCCAGAAGCGCGCCGGTCCTAACCGGCACTTCGTCATCCAGCAGACGGTCAGCCAGGGAGATATAGCGTTCCGCTTTGCCCTTGAGCGCTGTCGGAATCATGGCCTGCAGCGCCAGAATCCGGTTGCACGCATAACGCTCGCTCATCCATTCGCCCAGCTTCACCAGGTCGGGAGACAGCGGTGGAACGAGATCCAGCAGCTCCTGGATCGGCCGCAGCTTGAAGCGGGACGGCTCCTCCTGCGGCTGCACCGAAGTGACAAACCCTTGCACCGTACGTTTGCCGAAAGGGACGGCAACCCGGCTGCCCGGTTCAATCCATGATCGCATTGAGCCGGGAATCAGATAATCAAAGGTACGGTCCGTATCCTTGGCCGGCACATCCACGATCACTTTGGCAATATCCATACCGTCCGATGCCCCCATCCTCTCACGCCTCACCCATCCGGGCAGCGGCGGCGGTCAGCAGACGGCGGGCTACCTCGTTCTTGGACATGACGGGCAGCTGTTCAACAAGACCATTGCGGTCGTAGATGTGTACCGCATTGGTGTCCGTGCCAAAACCGGCTCCTTCCACGGTAACATCATTGGCCACCAGCAGGTCGCAGTTTTTACGTGCCAGCTTCTCCCGCGCGTAGCTGTCCAACTGCTCCGTTTCCGCGGCAAATCCGACCAGGAACTGCTGTGTTTTATGCTGTCCGAGCGATTCAAGAATATCCACTGTCTTCACTAGCTCCAGCTGCAGCGTATCGCCCTGTTTCTTAAGCTTCGTCGGGGCTTCCTCCTTCGGCCGGTAATCGGCTACTGCCGCCGCCATAACCAGCATGCTGCAATCTTCCCAATGTCTCGTGACAGCCTCATACATATCTTGCGCCGAACCTACCCGTTCTACCGCCATTCCTTCCGGAGGCGCAACGGTTGTATTTCCGGCAATAATTCGCACATCCGCTCCCATTTGTCTGGCGGCCCTTGCGATAGCAAAGCCCATTTTGCCCGACGAATCATTCGTAATATAGCGGACAGGGTCCAGGCGCTCCACCGTCCCGCCAGCCGTAACGATCACCTTGCGCCCCTGCAGCAGCTGCGGTAATGCCGGCTTATCCTTCTCCGTGAAATAACGCTCGACGATCTCCACAATCGTCTCCGGCTCTTCCAGCCGGCCTTTGCCAACATATCCGCAGGCAAGCTGTCCATTTCCTGGCTCAATCATCATGACACCACGGGATACCAGCGTCCGCATATTGTCTATCACCGCGGGATGGTCGTACATATGCACATTCATTGCGGGAGCCACCATAATAGGTGCCGTGGTTGCAAGCAGTGTGGTGGATAGCATGTCATCCGCCAGCCCATGCGCTATTTTGGCAATCATGTTTGCCGTAGCCGGTGCAATGAGAACCAAATCCGCGGAATCGGCCAAATGGATATGGGACACGACCTCAGGCTGCCTCTCATCAAAGGTATCGGTGTAAACCGGGTTGCGCGAGAGTGTCTGCAGCGTAAGATCAGTAATAAATTTCTGGGCGGAGGCGGTCATGATGACATGTACGTCCGCTCCCTTTTGGGTTAACTTACTGGTCAATGCGGCTGCTTTATAAGCGGCAATGCCACCAGTAACCCCCAGCAAGATTTTTTTTCCATCCAACATGCTCCACTCCTCCTTAGAGAAAAAAATAACAACCTTGCGGTTGTCAAAAAAAGAACGGCTGAAACGCCTTTTTTTATTTGTCGCCAGGCAGAAATCAGTCTTCCAGGCGCTCCACTTTCAACAAATCGTTGTAAATCTCCTCCAGCGCCACACCAACCTGCTTATGCGATCTGGCCTGCTTCAATTCACTCTTCTCACCCTCGCGCAGCAGTCTGGCGCGGCGGGAAGCGGCAACGACGAGTGAATATTTACTGTCAACTTTATTCATCATTTCGTCTATGGAAGGATACAGCATGAACAGACACCTCTTCTACAAAATATTAGGTATTCCATAAATCAGCGGATTTTACAATGTTCGGCGATAATAATTGATTCTATTCTTTTACACGCCAAATCAATCTCGTCATTGACTACAGCATAATCGTAATGCTGCATCAAATTCATCTCATCAACCGCAACAGACATCCGGTGATCAATGGTGGCCTGGGTCTCCGTCCCGCGCCCGCGGATCCGATCCTTCAGTTCGTCAAGCGAAGGAGGCAGCAGGAAAATAAAAATTCCTTCAGGGAATTTCTCCTTTACCTTGAGTGCTCCCTGAACTTCAATCTCCAGAAAAATATCTTTCCCCTGCTCGAGCGTCTGCTCCACAAAATCCCGCGGAGTCCCGTAATAATTGCCTACGTATTCCGCGTATTCAAGCAGCTCGTCTTTCTCGATCATTTCGAGAAACTGCTCTCTTGTCCTGAAAAAATAGTTCACTCCGTTCTCCTCGCCCTGCCGAGGCTGGCGGGTCGTTGCCGACACCGAGTAAGTCAGTTCCGGCAGACGCTTGCGGAGCGCATTTCCTACTGTTCCTTTGCCGACACCCGAAGGTCCGGATAAAACGATTAATAATCCCTTAGCCATATTACTCTCCATTTTTATTCGTCATGATCATCATCTTTGGTGGATAGACGGTGTGCCACCGTTTCCGGCTGCACCGCCGACAGGATCACATGATCGCTGTCCGTAATAATAACCGCCCTGGTCCGGCGGCCATATGTCGCATCAATCAGCATATGCCGGTCACGCGCTTCCTGAATGATCCGTTTGATCGGAGCGGATTCCGGGCTGACGATGGAGATAATTCTATTGGCCGACACAATATTGCCGAAGCCGATATTAATCAATTTGATTGCCATATTCAGGTATTTCCTCCTATATAAATGACTGTTGCCGCCAAGCCAGCGGGAAGCTATTCCATATTCGCGGCTTGTTCGCGAATCTTCTCCAGTTCCGCTTTCATATCAACCACGCGGTTCACCAATTCAAGATGATTGGCTTTGGAGCCGATCGTATTGACTTCCCTGTTCAGTTCCTGGATCAAAAAATCAAGTTTACGGCCGGCGGGCTCGTCCGAAAGCAGGAGATTCCTGCATTGGCCTAAATGACTTCGCAGCCGGGTCAGTTCTTCATCGATATTGGACCGATCTGCGAAAAGCGCTATCTCCATCCCCAGCCTTTGCTCATCCGGCAGAAGAGCGCCATCCTGCAACTCTGCAAGCCTCTGCTTCAGCCGGTTGCGGTAATCGGCTACAACTGTAGGCGCGAGAGCGGCAAGCTCGCTGTGCAGCACTTCCAGCCGCTCGATCCGGCTGTTCAGGTCTGCGGCCAGCACCCGGCCTTCCCGGCGTCGCATCTCTAGCATTCCGGCGACAGCCTCTCCCAGGCCGTCAAGAAGAAGCTGCTCCCATTCCGGGTCATCCGCTTCGTCGATGCTGTCCCGGTCGACCCACACATTCGGGAGGGAGAGCAGCTCGCTGACTCCGATCCTCCTGTCGAGGCCGTATTTGTCAGCAAGCAGCTCGGCGGTCTCCAGATATGCTTGCACTACCGGTTCGTTTAACTGTACGTACGAGTCCTGTCCCTCATCCCGTTCCTTTTGAATGAAGACATCTACGCGGCCTCTCTTCACCTGCCGCTGTACCTCTTTTCTCAAGCCGTCTTCAAAACGGGCCCATTCACGCGGAATCCGCATCATCACCTCGCAATACCTGTGATTTACGGACTTCACCTCAAAGCGCACTTTATAGCCTCCGTGATAAAGAACGGCTTGACCGTATCCGGTCATACTCAATGACATCGGCATCACATCCATTACACTATTTTAATGGATTATGTTGAACGAAACAAGTGGGACGGACGGTGTCCGGATTTTTCCCAAATGTAGGAGGTCAGCTCGGCGGACATTTCATAGAACATGAACGGTGTCATAAGATAAATTCCGTTAAAATGATCCATTGCGGCATCTACCAATTCCTTGGCGATTGCAACGCCCATCGCCCGTCCTTCCGGCCCCTGCAGGCCTGACATCCGGGAGCGTACCGCATCCGAGAGCTGAATGCCCGGTACCTCGTTATGAAGATATTCCGCATTGCGCCCGCTGGCCAGCGGCATGATGCCGATGAAGATCGGTGTCTCCAAATGGGCCGTCTGACGCTTGATCTCCGCAATCAGCTCGATATCATAAACCGGCTGCGTCATGATGTAGTCCGCCCCTGCGGCGATTTTTTTCTCAAGCCTCTCCACAGCCTTGTTCAAGTGCTTGACGTTCGGATTGAAAGCTGCGCCCACAACGAATTTTGCCTTTTGCTTCAGCGGCTTGCCCGAGAAGGCAACTCCGTCGTTCAGCTGTTTGATCATACGGATGATTTCAAATGAGGTCATATCATAAACGGAGCTGGAGCCCGGCAGATCCCCGAACCGCGCCGGATCTCCCGTCACCGCAAGCACATGATCGATACCGAGGGCGTCAAAGCCCATCATATGCGACTGGGTTCCGATGGAATTGCGGTCACGGCAGGCGATATGGATGAGCGGGCGTATCCCCACTTCACTGCGGACCAAGTGGCCGAGCGCCATATTGCTCATGCGTGTCACAGCCAGCGAGTTATCCGCCATCGTTAACGCATCCACTCCTGCGGCCTTCAGGGCACGTGAGCCCTCCATAAACTTCGTGATATCCAGATCACGAGGCGGATCCAGCTCTACAATGACCGTATGCCGCTGCTTTACAAGATCAACAATCGTAGGTTCCTGCGGGGGAGCGCCAGCCGCTTGATCCTCTACACCGTTAGCATTCATAAATACCGATGGGCGGATTGATGCCGCCGCAGGCTTTTCAGGCAGCGCCGCCGGAATATATCCCTGCAGTGCAGCCGTGATGGCAGCAATATGCTCAGGTGTTGTGCCGCAGCAGCCTCCAATCAGTCTGGCTCCCCGGTCTGCAAAGGAAACCGCACACTCCGCCATATACTCCGGCCCTGCTCCGTATACATACCGGCCCTCTACGTAATCCGCCAAACCTGCATTAGGGAAGACGGACAGCGGGACTTCCAGAGGTCCGTCCAGTGACTCCACTACGCTCATAATACCTTGCGGTCCGGAATGGCAGTTGAAGCCGAGCACATCCGCCCCCTCATCGAGCAGAGCGGCAAACGCCTCCTTGATGCTGTAACCGTCGCGGGTCATGCCAACCTGATCCACAGCGAACTGGCAGATGACCGGCAAATCGCTGTATGCCCGGATACAACGCAGGGCTGTGCGCATTTCCTCCAGCTCATAAAACGTTTCCAGCAGCATTCCGTCCACACCTTCTGCAAGCAAAGCGGTAATCTGCTGATCAAAGTTTCGGTTCAGTTCCTGATCCGTAATATTAATGCGCTTGGCTCCATAAATAGAGCCCATGGCCCCCACGACATAGTTATCTGGCCCGGCTGCCTGGCGTGCGATTCTGACACCGGCCCGGTTGATTTCATCCACCTTGGATTCGAGGCCAAACTTGCCAAGCTTATAGGCATTGGCCGAATACGTATTGGTCTCCAGCACACGGGCGCCAGCCTGCAAATAACGGCGGTGAACATCCGCGATCACCTCCGGAGAGGTCAGGTTCAGTTCCTCATAGGAAATTCCGACCGGAAAACCCAGCTGATACAAAAATGTTCCCATAGCGCCGTCCCCGACCAGTACTTCCTTTTTCCATGCCGTGCGCAAATCCGCTTTCATCTGCTTCCTTCACCCCGTCATTTTGTTTCATACTAATGTAACATAAACCTTACCGGAACATAAGAAAAACATCTATCGACGTACATTCACAGAAGCCAGACCGCGTTTAGCGGTAGTTTTTCTTGCGATATTAGGATGATTATTCCAGGAAGTTTATACTTTCTAATATCTTAAGAAAAACATCTATCGATGTACACTCAAAGAAGACAGACCGCGTTTAGCGGTAGTTTTTCTTGCGATTCCAGGAAGCTTATACCAAGAAGTTTATACTTTCTAATATCTTAAGACAAAAGATTAACATCGTTATTGAAGCTTTCCATTGGACGGAGAGAGACTCAGTTCATAAAAGACGCCTTTTTTGTTTATTTTGGCGGTGAGGACAGCCTGCCCCTTTCTGGTGAAGGTGTAGGTATTCTTATCAATCTCTACGGTGTAGCCGGACAAACTCATGTTAAATAACCTTTTTGCTTTGACTGCCGCTGCTTTCTTGGCTTGCTCCGGCGTATATTTCGGCACGGAGAACGAAGCCGCAAAGTCACGGTCACTCTTCCAGTCGGTCTGAGGAGTGGATACCTTGAGCACTCTTCCCGTCACGGCCCCAATCTTAACGCTGCTTGATTCATTCGCATCCTCGAACAGCCAGTAAAAGCCCCCGTCTGCTTCGTCTTTATGCCGCGAAGCATGGGCGATGGCAACCGATTTGCCCCAGGTGTTCCGGATGGCATTCTCCGCGCGTGTCACCAGCTTGGCATTCACATTTGCGAGCGGATATTCAGCATGAATGGAAATGCGGTTTTCGTCTGCAATGTCCACATACAGTGATGAAGAGCTGTCCCCCGCTCCCCAGAATACCCAGTAGTCCTTCGGTTCGTTGTTCTGATACGGCGAATGCACGCGCCAAAATGCTTCAAACTCCAGGCTTTTGTTCTTGTCAAAGGATTCGATGGCCCTGAGCACTTTTTTCTTCAACTCGGAAGGCAGCACCTGGTCCATACTCCCTATTTTGTATCTTAAGGTGGTGGACTCCACTCTGCTGTTCACTTTATTGTATTCCGTCTGGAACACGGCCGACCCATCATTCAGTTCTCCTTCAACGATCCATGTTTTCCCCATATCCATGACCGTATCAAAAGAGAAAGCCTCGCTCCCGGCCATTTTTTTCACAGCTTCCTCCAGACGGCTGGTTACCGTCGGTGTCAGAGATGAAACGGTTTTGACCGTCGTTTCTCCGGTTGAAGGAACAGATGCCGCTTGGGCAGGAACCGCAGCCATAAGCAAAATCACCACCGTCGCTGCAACTAACCATCCTTTTTTCCGCATTCGTCTTACTGCCTCCTTCTCGCTCATTCCCTATGATTATAACGTTTTTTTGCACGCAAAACAGACAGGAGTTTCTGAAAAGTGACAAAAATTCCTGTCCTATGATGACCTGGGGCATATTTTCGAAAGTTGTGTGGCGCTCCGAGAACGAAGCATTCCTACAATCGCTGTTGACCCGCCTCCCCCCTCATTCAAACGACCTGAAAAAGGCGTGTGAATGTACAACTTAAATGGGCCAAAGGGAAGGAGAAAGGGCGAATGTTGGTGGATATCCAGCCACCAATACTCGCCCTTTTAAATCATGAGGATTTTCGTAGTCGAGGCTGCTTGTTAACTTTGAAAATCACTCATGGAACAGCCTCTTCCTATAATCCTGCATCAATCAGCTTGTTACACTTGCATGGTTCCGGTAAAAACGGTCTCAGCCGGACCTGTCATGTAGACACGGTTGTCCCGTTCATCCCACTCGATCCACAGATCTCCGCCCTTCAGGCTGACAACCGCCTCCCGGCCGGTATACCCGTTCAGCACTGACGAGACAAGTGTGGCGCACGCGCCCGTGCCGCAGGCCAGCGTCGGACCCGCGCCTCTTTCCCATACGCGCATCTCAATGCGCCGACGGTCGAGCACAGTTGCAAATTCCACATTCGTCTTTTTCGGAAACAGGGGATGAACCTCTAAAATTGGCCCCCAGGTATTCAGATCAAATTTCGCCGCATCGTCCACATAAATGACGCAATGCGGATTGCCCATCGATACGGCCGTAAAGCGGAAAGCAGACCCGCCTGCCTCCAGCAGCCGGTTCTGCACCGGCTTCTCATCCAGCACCGTCGGAATAAGCAGCCCGTCCAGCACGGGCTCGCCCATATCGACCCGCACGAAGCTCACCTGGCCGTTCTCAACCGTCAGATCAACCTGCTGAACCCCCGCACCCAGCGTTTCAATCGTCAGCGTTTGCCTGTCCGTATATCCGTGATCATAGACATATTTGGCGACACAGCGAATCGCATTTCCGCATTGCTCTGCTTCAGAGCCATCTGAATTGATAATTCGCATTTTGAAATCAGCCTGCTCCGAGGGCAGAATGAACACCAGTCCGTCTGCACCTATGCCAAAAAAGCGGCTGCACCATTTCACGGCCCAATCAGACGCTTCCTTCGGCAGCTCCCGCTCTCCGTAGATCATAATAAAATCATTACCTAATCCGTGCATTTTCGTAAATTGCAAGCTTCCCCACTCCTTGCCGGCTGCATTCAATCCGGTCGGCGGCCGCCGGCGCTCAGCGCCGGCATGCCTTACCGATCATAAGCTCATGATAGCACACCGCCAAGCCGGGGGAAAAGAGCTGCGCACAATCGTTTCGACTTATGCGGATAGATTCGGGTTGCCCTGCAGGAAAGATCTTCTGCGGCGGTTGCGGCGCCCTCCCCATACGCTGCCGGCACCCATCAGGAATGTAGGAATGCCCGCACCTACAATGGCAATAGCCCATTCGCGCATGCCAAGCGGCACCGTTTTGAAGATCGGTTGCAGCGGCTCGAAGTACATAACGACCAGCATCAGAACGATCGAAGACAGCACAGCCAGCACAAGGTAACCGTTCTGCAGCGGGTTGCGGTGAAAAATGGATCTGGAGCTGCGGCAGTCAAATACATGAATGAGCTGTGCCAATACCAGCGTGGCAAAAGCGACGGACTGTGCTTTGGCCAGCTGTGCCGCATTGTCCGGAGCCACTCGAAGCGTCAGCCAGAACGCGGCAAGTGTGCAGAGGCCGATCAAGAGGCCGCGGCTGATAATTTTCCAGCCGAGCCGGCGGGCGAAAATATTTTCCTTGGCCCCGCGCGGGCGATGCTCCATCAGATCCTTCTCGGGCTGATCAACCCCGAGCGCCATGGCCGGCAGCCCGTCTGTGACCAGATTGACCCACAAAATTTGAATCGGCAGCAGCGGCAGCGGCAGCCCGGCCATCATCGCGAAAAACATCGTTAGAATCTCACCAACATTGGAGGCGAGCAGATAGCGGATAAACTTGCGGATATTCTCGTAGATGTTTCGCCCTTCTTCAATGGCCGCCACAATTGTCGAGAAGTTGTCGTCATTCAGCACCAGCGAGGCCGCTTCTTTCGTAACGTCCGTCCCGGTAATACCCATGGCGATACCGATATCGGCCGCCTTGACGGCAGGCGCGTCATTGACACCGTCGCCCGTCATCGCGACCACATGCCCCTTGCGCTGCAGTGATTTAACAATCCGCAGCTTGTGCTCCGGAGAAACTCTCGCGAACACGGACGTGCTATCCACCGCTTTGTCCAGCATATCTTCGTCCATATTGTTCAGCTGCTGGCCTGTAAGAACCTGTGAACCGCGCTGCAGAATGCCGAGCTGCTGGGCGATCGCTTCGGCAGTTGTACCGTGATCGCCTGTAATCATGATTGTGCGGATGCCGGCGCGGCGGCATTTCAATATCGCTTCTCTGACCTCGCGCCGCGGAGGGTCGATCATGCCGGTCAAACCGATGAACACGAGCTGGGACTCCGCATCGGATTCGCTGCCGATATGCTCCTGGGAACGCAGCTCGCGATAAGCGATCCCGAGCACACGCAGCGCCTCGGAGGCCAGGCCTTCATTCGCCGCCATCACCTTCTGGCGCAGCGTGCCTGTCAGCGGAATTTCTTTGCCTTCCCACAGAATACGGGTGCACTGCTCCAGCAGCATGTCCGGAGCGCCCTTGCTGAAGATGAAGCGCCCGCCGCTGCTGTTCGAAACAAGCACAGACATCCGTTTCCGCTCCGAATCAAAAGGGTACTCCTGCTCGCGCGTATAACTCTCTGCGAGCTCCTGTTGCGTGACTCCGCCTTTGGCTGCGAGCGTAACGAGGGCGCCTTCCGTAGGATCACCCTTGAGCTCCCACATGGGCAGCAGTTCCTGTTCCCCTTTCTTTTTCTTTCCCCGGGCTCCGCCTGCTTCCGCCAGGGCGATTTCCGCATTGTTGCACAGGGCCGCGCCCTGAAGCAGCCTGTTCAGTGCCTCATCGTTCTTCAGATCGGCAGGATGGCTTCCCGCAAGAATGCTTCCTGCCGGTTCATATCCCTCACCGGTAACCTGCAGCTCGTGTCCGCCGAGCCAGAGCCGGGTAACCGTCATTTTGTTCTGCGTCAGCGTTCCTGTTTTGTCAGAGCAGATGACCGAAGCGCAGCCCAACGTTTCCACGGAAGGCAGCTTGCGCACGATAGCCTTGCGTTTGATCATGCGCTGGACACCGAGGGCGAGGGCGATCGTAACGATCGCGGGCAGCCCTTCCGGAATTGCCGCCACCGCCAAGCTGACCCCTGCAAGAAACATGGCGACTGCAGGCTGTCCATGCAGAATGCCTGCTACTACAACGAGCACTGTCAAGGCCAGGGCCACCAAAATCAAAATTTTGCCAAGCTGCTCCAGTCTGTGCTGAAGCGGTGTCTCCTGGGCTTCGGTGTTTTGGATAAGGTCTGCGATTTTCCCCATTTCCGTATCCATGCCCGTGCGGACGACAACGCCTTTGGCCGTACCCCGTGTGATCATCGTTCCCATGAAGCCCATATTTTTCATATCGCCGAGAGGAACCTCTTCCGCCGGAATCGGCCGGCTGTGCTTGCTTACCGGTACCGACTCACCGGTCAAAGCCGATTCTTCCACATCACAGCTGCTTGTATGCAGCAGCCGGAGATCGGCCGGAATGCGGTCCCCGCTTTCCAGCTGCACAATATCTCCCGGAACAAGCTCTCTTGCGGGAATCAGCATGCTTTTTCCGTCCCGGATCACCTTGGCGGACGGAGCGGACAGCTGCTTGAGCGCCCGCAGTGAGCGCTCTGCCCGAAATTCCTGGACAAAACCGAGCAATCCGTTCAGCAGTATGATTGCAATGATGGTAATGGCGTCAAGGTACTCGCCCAAGAGGCCTGACACAAGCGTCGCGCCCATGAGGACAAGCACCATGAAATCTTTAAATTGATTCAGCAGCAGTGTGATCGGTGAAATCCGCTTTCCCTCTGAAAGCTCATTCCACCCCGCCTCTTTGCGGCGGAGCGCCGCCTCGTCCTCCGTCAGACCGCGCTTCGGATCCACGATCAAGCTTGACTGCAGCTGCTCCGCGCCCAATTGGTGCCAATGCCTTTGTTCCATTCTTCCGTTTCCCCTCCCGGTCTCTCATAATCCGTTCGTTCGTCGGCTGATGCAGTTCCGTCCGGCACATTGTCCTCATAACTTGCATCGCCTATTCACAGCGGCCGGACAGCCTCTAACTTCAATCTATTCGGACAGGTCTGTAATTATCACAGAGGCTGGTCTTATGTTTTGGGCCAAACTTATGTATCATATAAGGACGGGTAAATCATATATATCCGATCCAATGAGCGCTATCTATCATTCATGACAGGAGAACTACAATTATGGCATTAGACGGAATCGTTACGCGCGCCATCGTGCAGGAACTGCAGAACTGCCGTGGCGCACGCATTAATAAAATTCACCAGCCCAATGAAAGGGACATTGTATTTAACCTACGGGTTCAGGGAGGCAGCGGGAAATTGTTGCTGTCCGCCAATCCCACTTATCCGCGCGTTCACTTTACGGCCCAGACCTTTATCAATCCGGCAGAAGCTCCCATGTTCTGCATGCTGCTGCGCAAGCACTGCGAAGGCGGCATCATCGAAGAAATCCGGCAGGTCGGCATGGAGCGCATCATCCATATGGATATAAGGCAGCGCGACGAACTGGGTGATCTATCCCAGAAGCGCATCATTATTGAGTTAATGGGACGGCACAGCAACATCATCCTGGTAGACCCGGCATCGAATACAATTCTTGACGGCATTCATCATGTAACGCCTGCGATCAGCAGCTACCGTGTGATCATGCCGGGATTTTCCTACACGGAACCGCCGCAGCAGCACAAGCTTGACCCATTGGAGACGGATAAAGCCGCCTTTCTGGAGGCATTCCAGATGGAGCAGGCAGACGCGGCACAGTGGATCGTGAACGCCTTTACCGGGGTCAGCCCCCTGATTGCCGCAGAGATTGCACTGCGGTCTGCAAAAGCTGGAGGTCTCAATTCAAGCGAACAAACGGAGAATACTGAGCGTTTGTGGCAGGCTTTTTCAGATATCATGAGTGATGTCAGGGAGCACCGCTACCAGCCTGTATCCGGCCTGAATGCGAAAGGAAAGGACGTTTTCTCCACCATCCCCTTGAGATTGATTGAAGGTGAAGCAAAGACGTATGACTCCATCAGCCAATGCCTGGAGGATTTTTATGGAGATAAGGCGGAACGTGACAGCGTCAAGCAAAGGGTAGGCGACCTGCTGCGCTTCCTGCAAAATGAACGCAGCAAAAACGTGAAAAAGCTCGACAACCTGCAGCGGGATTTGGAGGAAGCTGAGGATGCGGACCAGTACCGCATTTATGGGGAGCTGCTTTTTGCCTCTCTGCATGCCATATCCAAGGGGGATAAGGAGACCGTGCTTGTCAACTTTTACGACGAAGAGCAAAAGGAGATCGCCATTCCGCTCGATCCGCTGCTCAGCCCCTCCGACAACGCCCAGCGCTATTTTAAAAAATACAATAAATACAAAAACAGCCTGGCCGTGATTGAGGAGCAGCAGCTGAAAACCCATGAGGAAATCGCCTATATCGACAATTTGCTTCAACAGCTCTCGCATGCGTCCATGAGCGATATTGAAGAAATCCGGGAAGAACTGGTGCAGCAGGGGTATTTGCGGGACCGGGCCAAGAAGGTCAAAAAGAAGAAAAAGAACGACCGCCCGTCGCTGCACCAGTACATTTCCTCCGAGGGAATCGAGATTTATGTGGGCAAAAACAACCTGCAAAACGAATATCTCACCAACAGACTCGCCGGACCAAATGACACATGGCTTCACACCAAGGATATCCCGGGCTCCCATGTGGTGATTCGCTCGGACAGCTACGGGGATGCGACCCTGGAGGAAGCGGCACAGCTCGCGGCCTACTTCAGCCAGGCCAAGCAATCGAGCAGCGTTCCCGTCGACTGTACCCTGATCCGCCATGTCCGCAAGCCGAGCGGCGCCAAGCCGGGCTTTGTCATCTACGACCGTCAGCGGACGCTGTATATTACGCCGAATGAAGAGCTTGTCAAGCGGCTTCCCGGCAAGGTAAAAAGCAGCTGACAGCCTGTCTTGCTTATAAATTAAAAACAGAGGATGAGGCCAATGCGCAAATTGCGCGGCTTCATCCTCTGTTTTTCTTAAGATTTGTCTTCACATGCTAATTTCTGCAAAGACAACCCAACGTTACTTGGCGCCAACCTTCTTGAGCTCGTTCCAAACTTCATGTAATTCAGAGTTTCGAGGCCACTTAGCCGGGTTGGAGCTGTCGTTAATAACACCAAGGCATGGTCTGGGAATTACGATTTTAGTTAGGTATAGGTGAAGTTATTTTTTCGCAGCCTGCAGCAGATCAAGCGTCTTGATGCCGACTGTACGCCCGCCCAGTTCTCCGTGAAAGACTACGCCCTGCCGGACACCGTGAAAATCGGAGCCACCGGTGGGGATGAGTCCATAGCTCTCCGCCATGGCCCTGTATTTCGCTTCGGCAGCCGCATCATGATCAGAATGGCTTACTTCCAGTCCGGCCGGCTTATCCTGCTCGATAATGGAGCGGACCAGTTCGTCGTCCCCATATAATCCTGGATGGGCCAATACCGGCACACCCCCTGTCTCGCGGATCCAGCGGCAGGCCTCGCCGGGGGAAAGGCGGGGAACGGAGACAAAGGCAGCTGCTCCTTCCGCCAAATATTTGTCAAAGGCGTCCCTGAGATCGGCGGCAAAACCCTTGGCCACCAACACATCGGCAATATGCGGCCGTCCCAGCGTTTCATCCGGCTCCAGTGCCCTGCCCAGCCGGTTCCTGACCTCTTCCATCGTGATTGGAATCCCCAGTTCATTCAGCCTGGCAATGATCAGCCCGTTGCGCTCATCACGGGTCCGCCGCAGCCCTTCGAGCCGCTCCAGAAACACAGGATCCTCGTAATTAACATAATAGCCGAGCACATGAATGTCCTTTCCCTTCATGCGGGTGCTGATTTCAATCCCAGGAACAACCTTGATTCCGTACTGCCGCCCTGCCTCAAGGGCTTCCCGGATGCCTGCCACGGTGTCATGATCGGTGATAGCTAGGGCTACCAGCCCTTTTTGCTTGGCAAGCCTGACGTTTTCGGCCGGGGATAACATGCCGTCCGAAGCCGTAGTGTGCGTATGCAAATCGCATAAACCTTGAGCTTCCATCGTTTACGCCTCCTCTGTCCGTGTCTGTTCCTTGTCCAGTGCCAGGCTCATCTGCTCCGGCTGCTTTCGGCGCAGATACGTCAGGAAGGTGACCGCTGGTATGGGAAGCAGCGAAGATTTTAAATGTATGGCATAAAACGGGCGCTTGAATGAAACATCTTCAATGTCCACAATCTTGAGCAGACCGAGGGTAACTTCATGCTTGACCGAAGATGGGGACAGCATCGTAATGCCAAGCCCTTCCTCAACCGCCGATTTCACCGCTCCGCTACTGCCGAGCTCCATCACGGCATCGAGCCGGGAGAGATCAAAATTTTTGCGCCTCAGCTCCTCCTCCATCACCTGACGCGTGCCGGAGCCCTGCTCCCGCAGCACGAAGGGATAAGCGAGCGCATCCTCCATTGTAACGATTCGCTGCTTCGCCAGAGGATGGCCTGCAGGAACGATGAGCTTCAGCTCATCCTGCATGACAGGCTCCACCGCGATATCGGCATGCTGCACCGGCCCTTCAATCAATCCGAAGCTCAGCTGGTTCTTCAGGATTTCATCCATGATCTGGGCAGTATTCATTACCTTCATCATCACCCGGATGTGGGGAAACTCCCGTCCAAACGGGCCCAGCAGCCGAGGCAGCACATATTCTCCGATTGTCAGGCTGGCTCCAAGCTGAAGTCTGCCTTCCAGCATGTGGGTGAAGGAGGACATGGACTGATCCGCTTCACGGACAAGGTCCATGCTCCTTTTGGCGTATGGCAGCAGCGCTTTTCCCGCCTCGGACAGCTCGATCTTTTTGGTGGAACGGTTCAGCAGCTTGGCGCCGAAATAATCCTCCAGGGACTGTATCTGCATCGTTACGGCAGGCTGGGTCATATGCAAGGCTTGAGCAGCAGCGGAGAAGCTGCCTCTTTCCGCAACGGTGTAAAAAATATGAAGCTGGTGAAAGTTCAATCGATCCCGCTCCTTTCTTGTACTCCTATTTTAACCGAATCACGTTCTTCCCACAAAGCATACACCGATTACTTCTCTAGAAACACCAAAAAGAGCGTGCAGTCGTCTGCACGCTCTGACCATGTAAGGATCGGGGGGATTATCTCCGCTTGCGGCTGTTCTTGATCAAGGCCATGCGTCGCGAATGCCGCAGCCATGAATAATAGGATTTCAAATCTCTAAGCTCGATCGTCTCTGACATGCGTCCAAGAAAAGTTACAATAATCATTTTATGTAATTGATTCCCTGTAATATCCATTTCCCCGGGAAGCTCGCCAAATTCGGCGACAACAACGATGTCTTTATCGACAAGATAAACATCCTGTTCATTGCGGTAGTAAGAGGTGATTCTGTTCTGCTTTAGACATTCCCACAGCCATGAGGCAATCTGATCCGTCCCGGTTTCCTTGTTCTCCACGCGATCACTATAACGTATTTTGGCATGATTCGTTATGACAATGTCGGCTACTCTCTTGTCGCCCAAAGTTATAAAGAAAGGCTCATAGGTGCTCCAACGCTGCATCGCTTTATCCCGCATGGGGTATCACTCCCGGTAGATAGGTCTTACTATCTAAATATATCCAATATATTACATCAATAGTCCCGGTGCTACAAGCTCTAAATCCGGAACCGTTACTCGGAACATCAGCTCAAGCATTCATCCGCATGTACTTATAGACCTAGTATACCCTGCTTTCCTCCCAGGGGCAAAGCTGACACAGGATGGTAAAGGCTCAAATATCAGGGTGTCGCAAAGCGACTTGGAAGTTTTAATCAAAAAAACAGCCCTGGGGCTGTTTTTTTTGGATGTTCTTATGTCTGAAAGAAGGACCGCCGTCCTACATCCCGTAAAAATTCGTTTTATCCTGGCTTTTGGAGTACTCTGTCTTGATTTCATTCCTGAAGGAACGCTCAATTTTACGTACGTATGGAAGCCTGCGGATGTTTTTTATCGTATCTTCCGCACGGTGTGCGTCCATATACATGACGACATATTGAAGGCGCTTCGAAATATAATGCACGCTTCCGTACTTCTCCAGATTGCGCGCGGCCTTTATATCTGATACCCAGATGATATAACCTGTCCGTTCGGCAAACATGCTTTTTCCCCCTTTTCCATCAAGCAGCAGGCCCGGCAGGTCAGCCGCAGGAGCATTTGCCGCCGCTTCCGCATCCGCCTGTCGGAAGCGGGTCATTGCTCGGTACTTTGATGCTGTCAGAAACAGAATAAGCAATCGTTTCCGACATTTCGTGCAGCAGATCGTCCAGCGCTTTCTCTGCCTGCTTGAAACGGCGCACCTCTTCAAACTGCTCCAGCTGCGCCTCCATAGCCTCTACCTCTTCCTTGGCTGCATGATAATTCGGATGAAAATGTCCGAAACGCTTTGTTTCCTCGAACAGCTCCTTCTTGGCTTCCAGCCTGCGGACCCACTCCGCAATTTCAGGGTTTTCCGCCACATGCTGCTTCCAATATAGATAGTCCGACACTTCGGCGGACTCGTTGATCATGTCGCCTAATTCATAGGCGTATATCAGCACTTCGGCCATATTAACCGTGTTCAGCTCGGCTACGTCCATGAATATTCATCTCGCTTCTTTTAAATTTTTACGCAAGGTAGACTAATTCATCATAGCACATCATGCGTCGGGAAAGAAGCGGTTTTAGCAAAAGCGCTATCGGTTTACCCAAGCGAAATGGGCAGCAGCAGCCGCATTTCCTTCCAGTCGGATGGTTTCAGCACGGTTTTGGCCTGCGGCTCTGTTCCATCGGGGCTGCGGAACCAGCCCGTAACCTGCCACTCTGCTCCACCGCTGACCGCTTCCGGCAGCAACTCCATATCTTGATCACCGCTGCGCAGCACGACCGCCGTCTGCCATTCAACCGCCTGCTCCATGATCTGTCTCGCTGTGGAAGAATGGTAGGCACGGAACTGGGTAGTCCATGAAGAAGGAACGGATGACCTGCCCGGGAAAAAGGATTCAGGCGAAGGTACCACTGCGTCCTTGTCATAAAAATGCAAGGTTTTCCCCGTATACACAAGCCCGGGTCGCCCTTCCGCATAAAAATCAGCATGTGCCGGTTCGGCAGATGCCCCGGGAGCTTCCTGCGAAGGCAGAGGGAAAGAAAGAGCGGTGCTGCCGCTGCCCTCCGTCCCTTTGCGCGGCGTAAGTCCGATGGCGGCCAGCACCTTGCGGGCACGCTCTTCCTCACCGGGCGCAACGATAAAATCAAGCTCGCCCAGCCGCTCCAGTAGTCCATTGAGCCGGGGATCGCCTGCCGCAGTATCCGCATCCTCCCGGCTGCGGCAGCGCAGCAGCGTGACAGCTGAGAAAGTGGTGCGGGCGGTCCCGCCAGCCCACTGCCGGACAGCATGCAGAACGTTGTCCGGCAAGCCTGTGAAGGAATTAGTCGTAAGAAATTCCTCCAGCGCCGGCAGCTCCATGCCCGACTCCACCGCCTCCGTAATGCTCTCACGGCTGAGCCGGTATATGGACATCCGGCCCGCGCTCGTCTGCTCGGCACAGCATTCCAGGAGCCAGCGAACATCGAAGCTACATTCCGGCGGAACAATGATTTCGAAATCCGGCTGTACATAAAAGCCGTTCTGCCCCGGTTCGGCAGGCGAGAAATCCGGCTCCAGCATCTCTGCGGCCGGAACCCTCCAGCGGATGAACAGCGAGCCGTCGTCTGCCATGCCTTTTTCCGCCAGGCCGAATTCCGCCAGCACCGTCAGCCATTGATCCGCCTCCTCCTTCAGATCAAGGTCGCCGGCAGCCCCCGCCTGCTGCAGCAACTCCAGCAGCGGATCCACGGCCAGCCACTCTTCTGTCCGGGTCCCTGCCAAGCACAGAAGACCGCGCACATGTTGTGCGGCAGGATGCGGCCGGCCGTAACGCTCCATGACTGTCAGCAGCAGCCAGCGGCTCATTTGCGCCTGCGGCAGCCTGATCCATGTGAAGAGGGCAGGCGTATGAACGGTATACGCAGAGGTGTCCTTCATCAGCAATCCGAGGCTGAGCAGCAGATCAAGCAGCACCGCAGCCGGCAGCGAATAAATATCGCTGTGTGCAAACTGCAGCCCCAATCCCTGCAACGAGCTCTCCTTGAACGGCGATAATTCGTTCATTTTGGCCAAAGCCCTTTTATGGACCGTGCCTTTGGAGGTCAGCGGCAGGCCGTTTCTGGCGATCCAGGCGAGCGCATGCAGCAGACGGGCTTCCACGCCTTCCCCGGCCTCAAGCAGCTTCTCCGGCTGTCCGCCCGCAGCCGGCATGGCCTCCTCCGCGAGCAGCAACCTGTGCAACTCAGGCAGCCTGTCCGCAGGGATGAACAACAGCCGTTCCCCCCACGTTTTCACGACGGCATCCAACCAGCTCTTCCGGCGGAGCCCCAGCACTGCAATTCTGCATTCGGCTCCGCTCAGCCTGCCCGTTAGCAGGCGTGGGGGCGCTTCTTCCTCCATTGGCTGTCCGGCATAGCGGATAAAGCAATGCTTCAGCAGCAGCTTTTCCTCCGGCGTCAAACCGAACAGCGTATCCTCCGCTTCCTTTGGCACCATTCCGCCATCATGCCTCCCTCTTCACAGGCTTATCCGTTTCCGCAAGCTCCGGTATCCGATCCGGTCCAATCAGGCGATATTCATATCCCTGCTCAATGAGGAACAATTGCCGTTTGGCGGCAAATTCCGTTTCCTTGCTGTTCTCCGTTACAAGGGTATAGAAAAATGCTGTGTTCTCCCCCGACTTGGGCCGCAGAATCCGGCCGAGCCGCTGGGCCTCCTCCTGCCGGGAGCCGAAGCTGCCCGATATTTCGACAGCGACAGCCGCATCCGGCAGGTCCACTGCAAAATTGGCCACCTTGGATACGACAATGGTACTGATTTCTCCCCGGCGAAAAGCTTCAAACAAGCGCACTCTTTCGCTTTGCGGCATGCTGCCCGTAATGAGCGGTGCCTTCAGTTCCCGTGCCACGTGGCGCAGCTGGTCCAAATACTGTCCGATCACCAGCGCCGGCTTGCCCTCATGCCGGCGCAGCAGGCTACGGACAGCCTCCAGCTTGGCAGGGTTCTCCGCGGCCAGCCTGTAGCGCTGTTTCCCTTCGGCAAGACTGTATTTTTCCTTAAGCGGACTGGTCATCAGAATTCGCATTTCCACGCATTCCACCTTGGCGATCCATCCTTGTTGCTCCAGCACCTTCCAGGGCATTTCATAACGTTTGGGGCCGATCAGGGAAAAGACGTCCTGCTCCGCTCCGTCCTCTCTTACCAATGTCGCAGTCAGTCCAAGACGCCGTGTAGCCTGGATGTCCGCCGTCGCTCTGAACACAGGGGCGGGAAGCAGATGCACCTCGTCATAGACGATCAACCCCCAATTCCGTTCACTGAGCAGCTTCATATGCTCGAACTCGCCCTCTTTGGAGCGGCGGTGGGTCAGAATCTGGTAAGTGGCAGTGGTTACGGGCCGGACCTGTTTTTTCTGTCCGGAATATTCGCCGATACAGCTCTCCGGAATGTCTGTCTTGTCCTTCAGCTCCTCAATCCACTGCCGCACGGATGTCGTATTGGATGTCAAAATAAGCACCTCGCACTGCAGACGCTCCATGACCGCCATGCCGATTACCGTTTTGCCCGCACCGCAGGGAAGCACCAGCACACCGCTGCCGCCCATGCCATCATTTCCCTCGAAGGCCTGAACCGCTTCCGCCTGATAATCTCTGAGCTCAAGCCTGCCCTTGCGTCCTCCTAGCGAGAAGGACATTCCGCTCCCCTGGTGGAACCCGGCCACATCAATAACCGGATATCCAAGACGGGTCAGCTCCTGCTTCAGCATCCCCCGTCCGATCGCCGGAACGTAAACGGTGTGCCTGTCGATTCTCTGCAGCCCGTACTTACCCATCTCGTTCAAAGCGAGAAGCTCACTGAGCAGCCCTTCATCCTCTGACACCAGCTTCAGCCCGTCTCCCCCGTTTTGCTCCAGCCGCAGCTTTCCGTACCGGGTTGCAAGCTTCCGAATGTTATCGGCAACTGCTGCAGGAACCTCCCATTTGGACAGGCGCTGAAGTGTGTTTACAATCCGTTCTGCGGTCCAGCCCAGCGCGGCGGCGTGCCAGAGGGAAAGCGAGGTAATCCGGTATGTATGAAAAGCGGCCGGACTTTTGACGAGCTCGGCAAAGTGCTGCAGCTCGGACCGGGCCTGCTCTGCTGCCGGGGAATCGGCAGCCAGAAGCACCGAACCGTCGCGCTGTACAATACAAGGCTTGTCCTCTTTCATGTCTGTCCCCTTTTCTCTGATTCTCACTTGCTTGTTATGTAAATACTCTCCAAAAAAGCCCCTTTTAGTGCGAGTTCAAAAAGTCAGGTTTTCAGCACCGAGAAGGTTGGATGAAGCAGGGACTGAGGAGCGGAGCGTACGTGGGGTACGTGAGCACCGGAAGGCCCGGCTGAATTCAAGATTCGATGTCGAATCCGCTTCCTGATTTACTTCGTGATCAAAAGATGACTTTTTGAACAACCTTTTAAGACAAGAAGCCCAATCCCGCGGGATTGAACTCCGTGTCGGCCATTCGTAACTTAGGCGAGCTAATGAACGTGCTCCGAGATGCGGCTTAACGCCTCCCCCGCGTTATCGACGAAGATATCGCGTACAGCGAGATCCCCGATTGACACCACGCCGACCAGATTGCCATTTTCAACGACAGGAAGACGGCGGATAAGCTCGTCTGCCATAATGTGGGCGGCATCATGCACATCTTTGTCAGGGGAAATGGTGCGGATATCCTTGCTCATCACCTGATCCACCGGAGTTGTGCCAGGATGGTTGTTGGCGTACCCGCGCACGGTCAAGTCCCGGTCGGTCAGCACCCCCACCAGCTTGCGGGAGCCCTGCTCAATTACGGGAATAAAGCCGGTATCATTTTGTCTCATTTTCATGGCTGCCTCGTGGAGCGGGTCCTGAGGGGATACCGTCACACAATCCTTGGTCATTACATCCTGAATGGTTCTCATGGGAACATCCTCCTTTCGAACAGTAGGGTGCCCAAATTTTCATGACACATTCGTTGGACGTTAGGCGACTTTAACGGAGCACCCGCCATGCAGAATTATGCCTTGCGTGCAGAATGTTCATCTGCATATGCTTCACTCATCCGGATGAACAGCTTCACTCCGCTCAGCATGACATCCTCGTCAAAATCAAACTTGGGATGATGATGCGGATAGATGGCCCCTTTCTCCGGATTGCCGGCTCCGACGAACATAAAACAGCCGGGCACCTGCTGCAGGTAATATGCGAAATCCTCGGCAGGCATCAGCTTAGGCGACTCCTGTACGCGGGAAGCGCCAAACACATACGCCGCTTCCCTGAAGAAACGCCCCGCTTCCTCCGTATCGTTCACCAACGGCGGGTAACCCATAATGTACTGGATCGAAGCGCTTGTTCCGTAGGCTGCGGCGGTCTGCTCCGTCATGGTATGCAGCCTTTCCTTCATAACGGAGCGGCTGTGCTCATCAAATGTGCGCACCGTTCCGCTGAGTTTGCACGTTTCGGCGATCACGTTCTGCGCAGAGCCGCCATGGATCGTGCCCACGGTCAGCACGGCAGGCTGAAGCGGGTCAACGGAGCGGCTTACTACACTCTGCAGCTGCATGACGAGAGCAGATCCGGCAACCACGCTGTCTATCGTCGCCTGCGGCATGCCGCCATGGCCGCCTTTTCCCGTCAGCTCGATATAGAAGTCATCGGCAGCGGCCATCATGGCCCCCGCACAGCTGGCCGCTGTTCCGGAGGGCAGCGGCGTCCACAAATGGATGCCGTAGATCACGTCGACACCTTCCAGCCCTCCTTCACGGATCACACTGACCGCTCCGCCGGGAAGCAGCTCTTCCGCCGGCTGAAACAGAAAGCGGATTTCCCCTTTGATGCTGTCCCGGTGGCGGCTGAAATACGCGGCCGTGCCGAGCAGCATCGAGGTATGCCCGTCATGCCCGCAGGCATGCATCGCCCCTTTTACAGTGGAATGGTACTCGCAGTCTTTCTCATCTTCAATCGGCAGGGCATCCATATCCGCACGCAGCATGACGACAGGACCCGGCCGGGTACCGCGGATCGTTCCGATGACGCCGTGGCCTGCCACGTTTTCCCTAACTTCAATATCCCATTGCTTTAGCTTGTCGGCTACAAACGCAGCCGTGCCGCTTTCCTGAAAGGAAATTTCCGGGTTCATGTGAAGGTGCCGCCGCCATTGTACCATTTGCTCCTGCAGTTCCTTCATCCATAATTCTTCTTTCATCCGTTATTTCCCCTTCCGTACGGTCTGCCAATTCAATTCTATCTTTTCATTGTAGCAGATCAGTATGCTTTACGGTATATAACAGCCTTGTTTGGGTTGCAGAAGGCAGGCAAACATACTATGATGGAAACTATTAGACTATACCAAATGAACGCCTGAAGCCTAAGCTTGATAGGCGAAATCAAGGGGAACGGGATATGAAAGATAAGAAGCCGGAGCGTCGAAGAGGCACACCGGATTTTCAGCTGCTCATCCTGACGCTGCTTTTGGTCGGATTCGGAGTGGTTATGATTTACAGCTCAAGCTACAGCGTTGCACTTATGAATGACAAAATAGGCAACGACCCGTTTTATTTTACCAAGCGGCAGGCCGCATTCGCCGTGCTCGGCACCTTCGTGATGTTCGTTGCGATGAATATCCGAATGGAGAAATATAAAAAGCTATTCAAACCGATGTTCATCTTTACGATAATCCTGCTCGTCCTGGTCCTGTTTGCAGGCAGACTGAACGGTGCGAGAAGCTGGTTTAATGCAGGTACGTTCGGCATTCAACCGACAGAGTTTGCCAAAATCACAATTATTCTGTATCTTTCCGCCCTGATCGCCAAAAAGGGTGAGAAATTCCGGGATCTCAAGACAGGTTTTCTGCCGGTCACTGTAATTGTCGGATTCGTGGCGGGCCTTGTCATGCTCCAGCCTGACTTTGGCTCCTGCCTCATCCTAGTAGCTACCAGCGGATTGATCATTTATGCCGGCGGCGCCAGCCTGAAGCACATTTCCGGCTCGCTGCTGCTGCTCGTGGTGGCTGCATCGATCGTATTCGGCGTCGGCTCGCTGCTGGACTCCATATCCGCTGATCCCAACGCGGTTACGGATAAAAAGGATTACCGGGCAGGACGTGTAGAGGCCTTTCTTGATCCCAAGAAAGACCCGCAGGGCTCCGGTTACAACCTGCTGCAATCCCTGCGCGCCATCGGGGATGGAGGATTTGCAGGCACAGGCTTTGGACAAGGCATTATGAAGCTCCACTATTTGCCGAACTCGTTTAACGATTTTATCTTCTCCGTCATCGGCGAAGAATTCGGCTTTATCGGCACAGGCCTGTTCCTCATCCTTTATCTGTACTTTATCTGGAGGGGAGTGCTGATTGCCTTAAGGTGCCAGGACCCGTTCGGGACGTTAGTGGGAACGGGAATTATGGGACTTATCGCCATCCAGGCATTTATTAATATCGGGGGAGTTACACAGACCATTCCGATGACTGGCGTAACCTTGCCATTTATCAGCTACGGCGGCTCTTCCCTGCTTGTGATGATGCTGTCCATGGGGATTATGCTGAGTATTTCACGTGAAAATTCCAGGGAGGTTATTCAGGAGCGCACCAAGGAGGTTGCCATCCGCAACAGTGCTCCTACCCGGTTCGAGAACCGGAGAATGAACCGTTTCAGACAAAACTAGATACAGGCAAAAAAAAGACTGGCGGAATATGCGATCCGCCAGTCTTTTTGCCATATAAACCAGTTTTACTGCTCGTCGTCCTTGAAGGCCACGCCTTCAACCTTGACGTTTACCTCCACAACGCGCAGGCCCGTCATGCTTTCGACGGCTTCCCTTACGTTCTGCTGAAGCATCCGGGACACTTCTTGGATCGGTGTTTCATACAGAACAATAATACGCAGGTCAATGGCGGCTTCCAGCTGTCCGACTTCCACCGTCACGCCCTTTTGCACATTTTTCCCGCTAAGCCTCTTGGCCCAGCCCTCGGACAAACCTCCGGACATGGCTGCAATACCAGGTGTTTCCAACGCCGCCATGCCGGCAATTTTCGATACGACGTCATTGGAGATGCGAATATTGCCCATTTCCAATTCCAGCTGTTCTGCCATACCAATATCCCCCTTTGCTTCCTTAACCGTATTGTAAATCGTTCCCCCCCAAAAATGCAAACCGGACTTTGGAGGATTGTCGTGAAACAATGAATTCCGTTTACAAAGTATGTCATTCTGGGTATATTCATAAGGCGTGCTTTTATTCATCATACCTGATCCAACAAAATACATACATCAATGAGGTGGAAAGTTACAATGAAAAAGTGGTTATCTCCCGCACTGCTGATTATCGCCTTTTTGTTGGCAGCAATCGCGCATTATGCGCACTGGAATCCGATCCTTCAGTTTGTTATTGCAGCCATAGCCGTCATTTTTGTGGCCGGCTTCCTCGGACGTGCGACCGAAAGCGTAGCCCATTATGCCGGACAGCGCCTGGGCGGCTTCCTGAATGCCACTTTTGGTAATGCCGCAGAATTGATCATTGCGATATTTTTGATTAAAGAAGGCCTTTACGACATGGTTAAAGCCAGCTTGACCGGCTCCATTATCGGCAACCTGCTGCTTGTACTTGGAGCCAGCCTCTTTGCCGGCGGCTTGAAGTATAAAGTGCAAAATTACAATGTTTCGCTCGCCGGCCTGAGCGGATCACTGATGATTGTAGCGGTTATCTCCTTGTTCGTACCTGCCGTATTTCTGAACACACACTCCATTACAGAAGGGGAAGCCGATACGCTCAGTCTGGTTGTGGCAGGCATTCTCATTCTCGCCTATTTGGCTTGGCTGCTGTTCTCCATGATTACGCACAAGGACTACCTTTCCGATGTAACAGACGATGAGGATCAGCAGCTCGCACATGAGCATGAGCCAACATGGTCCAGAGGCAGATCAATTCTATATCTGGTGCTGGCCACCGTCATGGTCGCCTTTGTCAGCGAATGGCTGGTTGGTACGTTGGAGGTCTTCACAACCCGATTCGGACTGAGCGAGCTGTTTGTGGGCGCATTCCTGGTGGCCATTATCGGCAACGCCGCCGAACATAGCGCCGCCATCATGTTGGCCATGAAGAACAAAATCGGCGCTTCCGTCGAAATTGCGGTCGGCAGCAGCCTTCAGATCGCCCTCTTTGTCGCGCCTGTGCTGATTTTTGTAAGTTATTTTACAGGGGATACCATGGACATCGTCTTCTCTACCATCGAGCTCGTGGCCATAGCCGTTTCGGTGTTCATCGCCAAATCGATCACCCAGGACGGCTCAACCAACTGGTATGAGGGCTTGATGCTGCTTGTTGTATACGCCATGCTTGGCGTGTCGTTCTTCCTTGTATAGATAATTCAGAAGCCAAAAAAGCATGCGGCCATATGGCCGCATGCTCCTTCTATAGTTGCTCGCGCCGGAGTTACTCTTCCTTCTTATTCATAGCTTCGTAGAGCATCGCAAGGTTCCGTTCCAGCTTGCTTACCAACTGTTTGCCTACCATTTCAGGGAGAAGTCCGGCACGGACGGCAAAATCGACTTCTTTGGAAAAGCCGTACATTTGAGTATCCAGCACTTCCTCGTAAAGAGGACAGTAACGGGTAGCCAGGTTTTCCATCTGCACTTCAATGAGCTTCTGTATTTTATCCGCATCTTCTTGAAGCAGAGTAATTGCTTTCAAATTAAGCTGTTCCTGTAAATCAGATGAAGTCACATTTTTCCCCCCTCTGTCTCAAAAATCACATACGCGTCCTACAGTTCATATTAGACGAAATTGCTGGCTAATACAAGAACCTGCTAAAAAAAGCATTCCTGCCGGAACCGGCAGGAATGCTTTCTTCGAGAGTTAAAACTAGTCTTCAGCGATCGTAATTTTCAGTCCATGCTTGGCGAACACTTCCGCCATCGCAGCTTTGGCTGCGTCGGCATCCGGTCCGTGGACATGAAGCTCATAGCTGTGGGTGTCCACGAGTGTAGTGAACAAGCCCAAAATACTTTTCACATCAATGTACTTGTTCTCGGAATGGAGCACGATGGATGAAGTAAATTTGCCTGCTGTCTGAGCAATTTCAACAACGGCCGCATTGTTACTGGACATAAGGAATCCCTCCGCTTTTCAACTAAATGATCATGCAGTTTCGTTTATTCATATATATAGTAATTACACCTACATGATACATTGAAATCGCTTTCCCAGCAACAATATTATGTTTACTTCAAGTTCTCAGGATTTAGAGCTTCCAGCTCAGGCAAAACAAAAATCCCGTCCTTGCGGATCAATACATCGTCAAAGTAAATTTCTCCGCCGCCGTAGTCCGGACGCTGAATCAGCACCAGGTCCCAATGAATGGAGGAGCGGTTCCCGTTATCCGCCGTTTCGTACGCCTGTCCTGGAGTGAAGTGCAAGCTGCCCGCGATTTTCTCGTCAAACAGAATATCCTTCATCGGATGCAGGATGTAAGGATTAAAGCCGATGGCAAATTCGCCAATGTGACGTGCTCCCTCGTCCGAGTTCAGAATCTCGTTAATGCGCTCCGTATTATTGCTGGAGGCTTCCACAATTTTGCCGTTCTCAAAACGGAATTGTACATTTTCAAAAGTAACGCCGTTGTACAATGTAGCCGTGTTATAGCTGATCGTTCCGTTGACGGAATCGCGGACAGGCGCCGTATACACCTCACCGTCAGGGATATTGCATTGGCCGGAGCATTTGACGGCCCCGATTCCTTTAATGGAGAACGTGAGGTCCGTACCGGGCCCGGTAATGCGAACCTTGTCGGTCCGGTTCATCAGGTCGGCCAGCGCATCCTGCGCCCGGTCCATTTTCGCATAATCCAGATTGCAGACGTCGAAATAAAAATCTTCAAACGCCTCTGTGCTGGTGTTGGCCAGCTGGGCCATACTGGCATTCGGATAACGCAGCACCACCCATTTCGTGTGCTTTACCCGCTGCTCGCTATGTACCGGATGGGAATAAACGGAATTATACAGCTTCATCTTCTCTTCAGGCACATCGGACAGATCATTCACATTCTCCCCTGCCCGGATGCCGATATAACAATGCATCTGCTTCATCCGGTTCAGATCGATATCCGCCCAGATCTCCATTTGCTTGCGGGTAGCATTCTTGAGCATCGCCCGCTGTACCGTGCGGTCTGTCAGCTGTACGAATACGTTGCCGCCCTTCCGTCCCACTTCCTCAATTATGGCGTTCAGCAAGTCTCGCTCCGAACCGATCATTTCCACCAGCACATTCTCGCCGGGTTGAACATCAACAGAATAACCGACCAGGTTCTGAGCCAGTTTAACAATTCGCGGGTCTTTCATGGGCATGTCTCTCCTCTGCAGCGTGTTTATTAAACACTGGTAAATTCAGAACCTATTGTAGCACGCCACAGCTTTTACTTATAGTCCTGAAAAAAAGTATCCGACACCAGCGACTCCTCCTGTACTCCTCCGCCCTGGTCCTGGTACAGAATATGTGTCTCTGAGGACAACCGCTGCGGCAAAAGACTTCTGCGGTCAACCGTCAGATGATATACCGTGCGCACCTGGGCGGTATCCAGCCTCCGGCCAAGCTCGTCGTTCGCCTTTGTCCATGCGGTATCCAGTTCGGTATTAAGCTTGCTGCGCTCCGGTGCGGTCTGTTTGGCTGCAAGCCGCCGGAATCTGCTGTTCACGTCGTCCATCTCTTGTTGCAGGTCAGCGGCCAGCCATTTTTTCGCATCCTTATCCGACACCTCGATCCTGAACATACGCGTGCCGCGCGGAGCCGCTTTTTCCAGCGTAATTTGCTTATCCAGTTTTCCGAGCTCCTCCAGCCGGCTGACTGGATTCATTCTCCCCGGCCTTCCCGCCAACGCATCCGTTCCTCCCCGCCACGCTCCGCGGAGTCTGTAAAAGTTCTCGGTCAACCCCGGCTTCCCTGCCCATTCCTCTGATGCTGCTTCCATCTCTTCATCTGCGGGAGTCACCGTGCTGACTGTAAGCCGGTCATGGCCGCGAAGCTTGCCCTCAAAGTGCACCTGCTGGTGAAATTCGCCGCTTTCGCCCAGGCGCAGAGCCGACATCCCGTGAAAATGAAATTCTTCTTTGCCCGCAAGGCCTGACATTGCCAGGCTGTAGTATTCTTCAGGGGTGCGGCCATTGTCCATGGATGTGCAGCCTGTAATATACAAGGCGGTTAAGCAGATCAGGAAGGCAGCCGCTCCGGACACTGCTCTGAACATACATGACGCTCCTTCCGTTATCATTTCTGTCAGCGTAGTATCCTCTCCATACGCGCCAAAATATGCATCGGAGAACAAAAAAGATGACGCCCAAAAGCATCATCTTTCTTTGTTTATGATCCGTTATCGAAGCAAACCGCTACGGCTATGACAATTCAGTTACCACCCGGTTGCGCCCCCTTGCCTTGGCACGATAAAGAGCCATGTCCGCTTTATTAAACAGGGTTTCAACACTGATATCCCCGTCGTCACGGCTCCAGGCCGCAATGCCGCAGGACACCGTCACGGCCGGTTCTATTTCTGCGGAAACCCTCGTCCTGATCAGCTCGGCGCACTGAACCGCCTGCTGAATTCCGGTTTCCGGCATATAAACGGCAAGCTCTTCCCCTCCCCAACGCGCACAGATGTCTCTTTCGCCCACCGCAGCGAGCACAACGCGGCTTACATGCTCCAAAACCGAGTCTCCCTTCAGGTGACCGTATGTATCGTTAATTTTCTTGAAGTGGTCGATATCCAGCAGAATCAGGGAACCGCAGAAGTGCTCCTTTTGACAATCCATGATTTTCGTATTCAGATAGCGGCGGTTGTGTAGTCCGGTCACCATGTCTGTATTGGCCAGCTGCTTTACCTGCGCGTGCAGCGAAGCATTCATAATGGCAATGCTGATATGGGGCGCAAACATCTGCAGCAGCTTGTAATTATCATAGGAAAAATAATGAGACTCAGGGTGAGAGAGTAAAATTGAACCTTTTACTTTGCCGTTGATCGTCAGAGGCACACCCATAAGAGAGCGTGACAGCGTAGCTTCCATAAAAAACGAGATTGCAGGAGTCCGCTCCATGTAATCTGCCAAAATAATCGGTTCCCCGGTCGTGTACAAAATGCTCGAAAAGCCGTAATTAACGGGAAACATGCTCCCTTTCAGCTGCTCCTGGGTACTGCCCATCACCTCAAAACAGTTTTTCTCCTCATTCAGTTGCACGATACAGCAATGCTCGGCGCTGAATACGTTAATCAGCTCCTGCACCGCGAATGTGAACATGTCGTTCAGCCGCAGGCTCCGATTCAGCCGCTGTGCCAGCACATTGATCAGCCTGAGTTCATGGTTCAGCATATTGGATTGCTCCAGCAAATTGGCATTTTCAAACGCTGTACCGGCGGTGTCCGCCAGCATCGTAATAAGGTCCAGCTCCTCCTGCTCCGGATACTTGTGGCTTGCCGGCAGTTCCATGAGAAAAACACCGTAGATCCCCTGCTTCCCACGTAAAGGTATGCCAAACTCAAATGCTGCCGTATCCTCTCCCTGAACCCTGCTCTCGTCGTCCAAATGCCAGCTGGCAACAAGCGCTCCCTTCATGAAGGCCCGCAGACATATATTATCTTCTCCCTGATGAAGCAGGAGCTGCTTTACCCGGGGATTGCCGCTGCGGCGGTCATGAGACAGAAACAGGGTAAGCCGGACATTTGGAAACAAGTTTTCAATGCTGCTGAACACTTCGTCCAGCAGGGCATCCACATCAGTTTTATCATGCATGTTCCTTGCGATCTGGAACATCGTGGAGCGAAGCTTCGCTTCCCTTTCCGATTGATTTCTTTTTTTCAGCATGGTCGGCAAAAGCTGATATTCGAACTGCTGGTAAAAGCATGAGCGAAAGTGAAGGGCGGTTGTTTGGAGCAATTCAGGCTCAGGCAGTGTCCCGCCGGCACGGGCCGTGAAAATCAGCACCGCAAATATTTCCTCATGATGTCTGCTGAATACCGGCAGGGCGGCAGCACGGCGCTTGGAATCCGGCGCGGAGAGCTGTAATTTCGCTGTCTTCAATACCAGTTTGATCAGAAGCGGCAATTCCCCGTCTGCCCGCCCCGGCCCGACCCTTGTTCCCAAAGGGGTGAACACCGCCATTTCCAATGCGCTTATCCATTGCAGGCCCGAGCACTGCTGAAGCCATCTGGCATGCGCATACGACAAAAGCTCGTCAAGATAAGGAAAATCAAAGGAGGTTATGTCCATGTTATTCAGAAATGGCATAATTACCGGGTATTGTGCCATGAACACATTTGATTGGCCAACGCTATCATCATCTCTGCCGTTCTGACCCGTCATATGGAACTTTGACATGAAGGACACCGCCCTTTTTGCATTACTGATCTTATGAAATTGCATTTATCTGATCATCAATGTATTTTTTTCGGGATGAAAATGAAACTGACTTCTATTATATTACATTGTAATCTATGACTTTGCACCTACTATTTATAGTCAAAAAGGCCTATCGACAAAATACGACGCGTCCCGCCAACCAACGCTCGCTGTCTTTGAACGTACTTTGATAGACGTTTTTCTTGTCCGCTCTTGACTTTGATCTTCCATTTCATATAATATATATTGTTGATGAAGACTGTATCTGCCCACGGGCAGCAGTCTTAAATTTTGGGCGTAACGGTTGTGTCACCCTCATCTTTTTTGTTGCTGACAGGACAGCGGCTGAACTTTCCCGTCAGTTAGCGCGCATGCAATCCGGCGCCGAACAAAATGGAGCGCAAAGAGAAGCCCCACTCAAAATTTAATTATGAAGGAGTTAACTCTATAATGGCACGTTACACTGGTCCTAAATTTAAATTGAGCCGCCGTCTGGGCATCTCCCTGAGCGGTACCGGCAAAGAATTGAAACGCCCTTTCCCTCCGGGACAGCATGGTCCCAACCAACGCAGAAAAATAAGCAACTACGGCATGCAGCTGGCTGAAAAGCAAAAACTGCGTCATATGTACGGTTTGGGAGAGAAGCAATTCCGCACGCTCTTTAACAAAGCACAGAACATGCAAGGTATTGCTGGTGAGAACTTCATGTTCCTGCTGGAAAGCCGTCTGGACAACCTGGTATACCGTCTCGGATTTGCAAATTCCCGTGCGGGCGCGCGTCAGCTGGTATCCCATGGTCATGTGACTGTAAACGGCAAAAAAGTCGACATCGCTTCTTATCAAGTAAGCCTTGGCGACGTGATCGGTCTGCGTGAAAGAAGCCGCTCTTTGTCTTCCGTCAAAGAAGCTGTTGAAAACCGCAACCATCTGCCTGCTTACCTGGAGTACAACGATGCTGCAGTGGAAGGCAAGTACATCCGTCTGCCTGAGCGCGCTGAACTGTCCCAGGACATCGACGAGAAGCAAATCGTCGAATTCTACAACCGTTAATTCGGAAGCATGCAAGAAGAACCCGGAATTTATTTATTCCGGGTTCTTTTTTTACTTCTCACAGATTCAGACCAGCTTGAGCTTGGCGAACTTGCGCTTGCCGACCTGAATGATGTCCCCATCCTGCGGTGTGTAATCCGCATTCGGGTCCGCCCACTTTTCTTCATTGATCTTGACGGCGCCCTGCTGAATGCTGCGTCTCGCGTCACCGTTGGAAGCAGCGAAACCAAGCAGCGTCAGCAGCTTGATGACACGGATGCTTCCGTTCTCAAGCTCGCCGGCCTCCAGATTGAACTCCTCAATGTCCTCCGGAAGCGCGCGCTGCTGAAATACTGTTACGAAATGCTCCTGGGCCGCGTTTGCCGCTTCTTCCCCATGGTACATCCGGACAAGGGTGCGTGCCAGCAGCATTTTGGCATCACGGGGATGCACGCTGCCGTCCTTCAGCCCCTCCTTCATCTTATTAAGCTCCTCGTTGGAAATATCGGTCGCCAGCTCAAAGTACTTGAGCATCAGCTCATCCGGCACAGACATGGCTTTCCCGTACATCTCATTCGGTTCCTCGTCGATTCCGATGTAGTTGCCAAGGCTTTTGCTCATTTTCTGAACACCGTCCAGACCTTCCAGCAGGGGAAGCATCATGGTGGCCTGTGTATTCACGCCATATTCCTTTTGCAGTGTGCGTCCCATGAGGAGGTTGAACTTCTGGTCCGTACCGCCCAGTTCCACATCGCTCTTCAGTGCGACGGAGTCCATGCCCTGCATGAGCGGGTAGAAAAATTCGTGAATGCTGATCGGCAGGCCTCCCTGGAACCGTTTCGTGAAATCATCTCTTTCCATCATGCGGGCCACAGTCACTTTGGCGGAAAGGTTCACCACGTCAGCAAAGGACATAGGTCCGAGCCATTCCGAATTATAGTAGACATTTGTCTTCTCAGGATCGAGAATTTTGAAAAGCTGCTTCTTGTACGTCTCCGCATTGCGCTGCACATCCTCTTCGGACAGCTGCTTGCGCGTCTCAGATTTACCTGTCGGGTCGCCGATCCGGCCCGTGAAATCGCCGATAATCAGCTGCACCTGGTGGCCAAGCTCCTGAAACTGCCGCAGCTTGTGCATCACGACCGTATGCCCGATATGCAGATCCGGAGCCGATGGGTCAAGCCCGAGCTTGACCTTCAATGGCTCGCCGCTCACGACCGATTTCGCGATTTTTTGCTTGAATTCATCCTCTGGAACAATTTCCACCACTCCGCGCGTCAGAATAGTGAGCTGGCGTTCTGTTTCCGCCTGCTGCGCAGGGGTAAGCTCTTCCCATTTCATATTTGCTGATTCCTCCCGTGTTTTAAAAATGCACAAAAAGGCTCCTTCTCATCCCAAGGGACGAGAAGGAGCCTGCTCGCGTTACCACCCTAATTAAAGCGCACGCCTTAAAGAGCGATGCACTTTCACTTCATTCCAATAACGGGCCTCTGCCCGGTGCCGGACTACTCCAGGAACGCTTGCTTCGCCTCCCTGTTCATCCGGACAGCTCCAGACGGTAATTCAAAGGCGGGACGTCTACGGTTCGCACCAGCCACCGTCTCTCTGCGCACGTCTTGCCGCCTTCTACTTCAGTCTTTCTCAGCTTTTATCCATATGTATTTTTAATTACTTTGAACTATTTATAACATAATTTTTTTGCGTAAGTCAACGTGCTGGAAGTCCGGCTTTAAGCTTATGGGTTGAAATAGCAATTTTATGCTATAATAGTGCCTGTTAAAAGGAGGATAGCTTGATGGTTGATGAGAAAAAAATCCCCCCTGACCGACAGGGTTCCCGTGCAAGAACCATTTTTCGCAGAATCGGTGTCACGTTGAAATGGATCGTGGTGCTGGGCTGCATGGGGATATTGTTCGCCGGTGGAGCCGTGTCGGGGTATGTGGCCTCCATCGTAAAGGATGATCCCGTACGCTCCAGGGAGATGATCGAGCAAAAGGTGGGCGAAAACGCCATTACCGGGTTTGCCTACTTTGAAGATGGCTCACCGATCGGACAGCTTCGTACCGAAGAGGACAGACGTCCTGTCACCTATGAGCAAATCCCGCAGATCGTCATCGATGCGGTTGTCGCCATTGAGGATAATCGTTTTTATGAGCATAAGGGCGTGGATTTCTCAGGTACTATGCGCGCGGTCAAACAAAAGGTGCTGAACGAATCCGTCCAGACCGGCGGCAGCACGCTAACTCAGCAGCTGGCGCGGCGCGTGTTCCTGAATCTTGATCGCACCGAAGACCGCAAGATCAAGGAAATTTTGCTGGCACTGCGCCTGGAACGGTTTATGACCAAGGAACAGATTATGACCGCTTATCTAAACAAGGTTCCATACGGCAACGGCTCCAACGGATACAATGTATTCGGTATTAAAGCTGCAGCCAAGGGCATTTTTAACATTACCGATTTGAGCAAGCTGAACATTGCCCAAGCGGCGTATCTGGCCGGGCTTCCGCAGCTGCCAAGTACTTATTCCGCCTTTAACGGCAAAGGGGAATTTAACGAGTCTGCCTTTAAAAAGGCCATGAACCGGCAGAAGCTGGTACTCTCCCGCATGCTCGAGGAAGGCAAGATCACCCAGGCGCAATACGATGAAGCCCTGGCGTTTGATATCAAGAAATCGCTGGCAAAGAGAACAGTCAAAGCCTACAATACTTATCCATATCTTATGATGGAAACAGAACGGCAGGCTACCCAAATCCTGATGTCTCTCCAGAAGGGGACGGAGCAGCAATCAGGAGCGGAAACGGGGAAATCTGCGGCTAACCAGATCAATCAGGAAGAAGCGCTGCAGCAGCTGCGCACAGGTGGGTACAGAGTTTATACGACCATTGATAAAACCGTATATAACAAGATGCGGAACATCGCCGAAAATGCCAACAATTTCTCGCCGACCAGCCAGACAAAAGGCATGGAGCAGACGGCCGCCATGCTGATCAATCATAAGACAGGCGCTATTCTCGGCATGATCGAGGGCCGTGATTTCAATGAAGAGCAGATGAACTATGCCACACAGATGGTACGTCAGCCGGGTTCGGCTATGAAGCCGATCGCCGCTTATCTGCCGGCACTGGAAGCCGGGCTGGTTCAACCGGGCAGCGTATTGGACGATGCGCCTATTATTCTTAAAGACGGAGTGAACGGATATCATATTCCGAAAAACTCCAATAACCGCTACGAAGGACTTGTAACGGCGCGTCATGCGCTCAATAAATCGATTAATACAGTTGCGCTAAAAATATTCAACGATAAAGTAGGCATTGATAAAGCCTGGGCATTCGTCAAAAAGCTCGGCATTACGACCATTGAAGATAGCGATTACCAGGCCACGACCGGAGTTCTCGGAGGACTGAAATATGGTGTGACCGTAGAGGAATTAACGAACGCCTACGGCGCTATCGCCAATGGCGGTGTGTTCAATGATGCTTATATGATCAGCAAAATTGTCGATTCCAAAGGAAATATCGTCTACCAGCATAAAGCCGAGCCTGTAAAGGCATTCTCGCCGCAAACTGCCTACCTGATGACGGATATGCTGAAAACTGTCGTTAGGGATGGCACAGGGTCGCTCGTTAATCGTAATTTCAAGCACAACGATATTCCGATCGCGGGCAAGACCGGAACGACACAATCCTACACTGATGTGTGGTTTGAAGGATTTACACCGGACGTCACGCTTGGCGTTTGGGTTGGTTACAAGCAGCAAATCCACAAGCTTGAAACGAGTGCGCAGAAGGAGCGGGCACGGCGGCTGTGGGCAACCATTATGAACGAAGTGGTCGATTCGGACCCGCAGCTCTTTAAAGATGATGAATTCGAGAAGCCGGACGGCATTGTGACCCGTACCGTGTCGGCGTACAGCGGCAAGCTGCCGACCTCCTTGACCAACAAGTTCGTTACGGATATATTCAATGCCAAGTATGTTCCGACCCAAAGCGATGATGCGGTCGCAAGAGCAAAATATATTACGTACAACGGAGTCAACTATATTCCGCGTGACGGCACACCGGATGAATTCCTGAGCCAGCAGACCGTCATCAAACGTGAAAAGCCGATTTCCGAGCTGATTAAGGAGCTGCAGAATGCATTTTCCAAGATGAAAGAGCATAACTCCCTTTCCTATTATCTCCCGGCCGACGCGGATGATGAGCTTCCGACCCGGGTAGACCCAAGGAAGGACAACGGGAGTGACCCTGAGCCTCCTGCAAATGTTCAGGCAAGCATTGAAGGCGGAAAGGCGGTTATCAGCTTCTCCCCTAGCGGGGATGATGATGTCGTCGGCTACCGGCTGTACCGCTCTTCCGGCGAGGGCTTCAGTCCTACCGGAAAAATCGTTATGGCTGATGGCTCCAAGGTGTTCACGGATTCACCAGGGGAGTTTTATGTCACGGCAGTGGATGTAGCAGGTCGTGAATCGGCGCCTAGCACCAGCACCACCGCGGTATCGGATCCTGAACCTGATCCTGTGTTGGAGGATCCTGCTGCCGGTGAAGGTGAAGTTGAACAACCGAGCGCCCCTCCTTCCGCTCCAGGGCAGCCTGTGGCGGAAGCGGCTGGCGGCGGGATCAGGCTTCAATGGCCAGCCAATGGACCAGAACAAGGTATTATCGGCTACAACGTATATTACAGTGAGAATGGAAAAGAGCCTTTTAATTTAGTCGGCTCCGCCCGTTTTACACAGTTCGACTATAACAAGGGCGGGAAAAAGAAGGCGAAGGGGTGGTTCCGCATTACCGCAGTGAACACACTGGGCGAGTCCCCTCCTTCATCTCCAGTTCATCAGTGAAATTAATAAGTATTAACAAGATTAAGGGTAGAATTGAATCACAACAAGAGCCATTTATGATTTCAAAGAGCGAGTATCGGTGGTTGTATTTCCACCAATACCCGCTCTTTTTTCATCACTCTGACCCATTTGAGCCTTATATTCACTCTTAAGAAGTAGGCTCGCATCACCTCAACGCTAACCCCAGAACTATTCTAACGGTTACCACAATCGCTATTTGTTCCAAGAACGTTAATTTCAAATTATAGCGGTTGCCATGGCGCTTATTGCGCTTAACCCGGGTATTTTTGCCTAGATTAAAGCAAATAACAGCGGTCACATCCGTTAGATTTAGAAAAGGGCTTTTTTGTGTAAAATAGCGGCTGTTACACCCGTTAGATTTCCAGCGGGAGTAATATCGGCTCGAAAACCTGAGCTGTTGCGGGAAATCAGGGGCATGAAGTACAAAAAGAGGAGAACTGGGGATACTTGCTCCAGTTCTCCTCTTTTATGCAACTCAGAAATCGCAGGAAATTGGAGATTTCTGAGTACTAGCTTTAAAGTTTGGGTGCGCACGGAGCAGCGGAGAGGACGAAGCAATTCCGGAAAAGCGGCAGCGTTCGCCTTTGGCCCGGAGGGTCAACAGCGATTGTAGGAATGCTTCGTTCTCGGAGCGTCTCACAACTTGCGAAAGCAGCACCTCAGCCAATATCATCAATCCTCAATAGTCGACAGATCTCCTGTAGGAAGCTCAAGCTCCCATGCCTTCAGCACACGGCGCATGATTTTGCCTGAACGCGTTTTCGGAAGTTTGTCTTTGAACTCAATTTCCCGCGGAGCGGCATGAGCCGACAGACCTCCCCTGACAAAACGGTAGATCTCCTCCTTCAGCTCATCGGAAGGCTGATATCCTTCACGCAAAGCGATAAACGCCTTGATAATTTCACCGCGCATCGGGTCAGGCTTACCGATAACCCCTGCCTCAGCAACTGCCGGATGCTCGACCAGCTTGCTCTCCACCTCGAACGGCCCGATTCGTTCCCCGGAAGAATTGATGACATCATCAATCCGTCCCTGAAACCAGAAATACCCGTCCTCATCCATATAAGCGGAATCACCGGATACGTACCAGCCGCTGAAGCGGAAGTATTCATCATACTTCGCCGGATTGTTCCAGATCTTTCGCATCATGGACGGCCAGCCCGTCCGGATTGCCAAATTACCCATCCGATTCGGCGGAAGCACATTGCCTTCGTCATCAAGGATGGCGGCTTCGATGCCAGGCAGCGGTTTGCCCATGGAGCCGGGCTTAATGGCCATTTCGGGATAATTGCAGATCAGCTGCCCACCGGTCTCCGTCATCCACCATGTGTCATGAATACGCTGCCCGTAAGCCTTCCAGCCCCAGCGCACTACTTCGGGATTGAGAGGTTCACCTACTGAGAGCACATGCCGCAGGCTGCTTAAATCGTATTTATCGAGTATTTCTTCGTTGGCCCCCATCAGCATGCGAAATGCGGTGGGAGCACTGTACCAGACGGTTACCTGATAACGCTCTATCGTTCTGTACCAGTTTTCCGGACTGAACCGCCCGCCCCGGATCACATTCGTGGCTCCGTTAAGCCAGGGGGCAAAGATCCCGTAAGAGGTCCCCGTTACCCAACCTGGGTCTGCCGTGCACCAAAAGATGTCGCCCTCACGGAGATCAAGCACCACCCTGCCTGAGTAGTAATGCTGGATCATCGCGTTTTGTACATGGTATACGCCTTTGGGTTTCCCGGTCGAACCCGATGTATAGTGAATGATCATTCCGTCCTCACGGTCCAGCCACTCAGGCTCAAATTCATAGGAAGCCTGATCCATTTCCGCTTTGAAGTCGATGACGTCACCTGCCAATTGTGAGCTGTCCCCTACTACGAAGACATGCTTGAGCTCCGGCAGCTCATCTCTGGGGATGCGGCCCAGCAGCTCCGGAGTAGTTACAATAGCGACTGCCCCGCTGTCTTCAAGCCGGTCTTTGACGGCTGTTTCCATAAACGCTTCAAAAAGCGGTCCTACCACAGCCCCAACCTTCAAAATGCCCAAGAGAGCAATAATCAGCTCGGGCGAACGCGGCATGAAAACAAACACCCGTTCTCCTTTGGCAATATTGTACTTGCGCAGCACATTGCCGAACCTGTTGGATTCCATGCAAAGCTGCATAAAAGTGTAGGATTCCTCACGCTGTCCATCACAATAGAGCAGCGCGGTTTTATGGCCACGGCCTTCATAGACATGCCGGTCTATCGCTTCGTGAGCCATGTTTACCTTCCCTGTTCGGGACCATGTAAAGTGATTCTCAACATCCTTCCACTGAAAACGCTTGCAGGCTTGTTCATATGAACCCATGTTTGATGCGTAAACGACACTTTCCAGTTGCTCGCCCTTCATGTCCTTCAGCCTCCTCTTGGTACAAATGTGAGTACAAATCATAGTCAGAACTTGCTCAAAGAAGAATCCAGATACTCAGCCAAAAATATGAATTTTTTATGTCATCGACAGTATATCACAGGCGGACTGTGACGGTCATCCTTTTCAAGCCAATGTTTTTTTGATATAAGTAGGTTGATACGGGGGAGCGCCAGTATGGTTGGGAAAGGAGCCTGCTATGGAGCATACAAAGCTGTACAGGGTTCATGAGATGGCTGCCGTTCAAGAGAATTTAACCGTTGAAGGACCGGTACTCGAATCCTATCTGCGGGATCTGCTGATGCACAAACAATTGGATGCGTTCCGCGTTCCGCGAGAGCAGCATAACGCTCTCATGGATATCGCCTCACTGCCTGAAGGTCGTGTGATCATCGCAAGAGACGGAAGTGTCATTGTCGGTTATGTCACCTTTCACTATCCGGATGAGTGTGAACGCTGGTCGGAAGGCGGAATGAAAAATTTGCTTGAGCTTGGAGCCATTGAGGTAGCGGATGATTACCGTTATGCCGGGCTGGGCAAGCAGATGCTGCGGACGGCGTTTGAAGACGGTCAACTGGATGATTATATCGTATTTACGACAGAATACTACTGGCACTGGGATTTAAAAAACACGCAAATGAGCGTCTGGGACTACCGCAAAATGATGGAGAAGCTGATGAAAACGGTGGATATGGTCTGGGTTGCCACCGATGATCCTGAAATTTGCGCTCACCCGGCCAACTGCCTGATGGTGAGAGTTGGAAGCCGGGTGCCTCTCAGCTCGGCAGAGCAATTTGACCGTGTCCGGTTCCGCAACCGTTTCATGTATTAAATCATTTGTCAAAATGCTGAAGCATATATTCTACAATTTGATGTGAGCGATGGGACGCCTCCACCGTAAATTCTGCAAAATTCACATGTGCGGAGCCATCCGCTTTATCGGACATGGAGCGAAGCACAACAAAAGGCACACCGTTCATATGACAGGCTTGCGCCACCGCCGCTCCTTCCATCTCCGTACAGGCTCCGCCCATTTCCGAATACAGGGCGGTGACGGTTTCCCTATCCGCCACAAACTGGTCGCCGGAAAGCACCTTGCCTGTCAGATAGTGGTCTCCCCTGGCCTGGCAGGCCTGCTCCGCCAATTGAATCAGCCTGTGGTCGGCCGCAAACTCAGAGGTGTCCTGGTAAGGAATAACCCCCTTCGCAAAACCGAGCGGCGTTACATCCATATCATGCTGCATACAGGTTGAAGAGATTACGATGTCGCCTATGTTCAATTCGGGGTTCACCGCACCGGCCACACCGGTAAAAATAACGCTGTTCACGCCAAACCCGTCAATCAGAATCTGTGTCGTGACCGCAGCGTTCACTTTGCCTACACCGGATTTGCATACAACTACATGGTGACCGTGGAGGGTGCCCTCCGTATATGTAATGCCCGCCTTGACGGTCTTACGAGCTGTCTGCATGCCTGACAGCAGCAGTTCTATTTCCTCATCCATTGCACCTATAAGACCAATGACCTGACTCATTCGTTCATCCCCTCCTGCCTGCAAAATACAATTTTCAAAACAAAATGATTGAAAAAAGCCCCTTACGGAGCTTTTTTCAACGTTGTATGCCATTGTTTAATCCAAATGACTGACGGACAGGCGCAGAATCGTTTCATGCGGCAAAATGACCCGCGGATTTTCGACATTTTCCTTCTTCATCAGCTTAGTCAAAAGACGCATCGCGACAGCCCCCAGATCATACATTGGCTGGGCAACCGTCGTCAGCTGAGGACGAACCATGGATGCCATGCGGATATTGTCCACACTGATGATGGAGAAATCATCCGGCACCTTCAGCCCCTCATCCTGAATGCTGTGAATCGCACCAATGGCCATTTCATCCGTTGCTGCGAAAATGGCCGTTGGCTTCTTCTTCAGACCGAGGAAATATTTCATGGCCTCAACCCCGGACTCATAGCGGTAGTTGCCGATGCGTACAAGGTCTTCCTGATATTCGATACCTGCTGCTTCAAGAGCTTTCTTATAACCCTGGAAGCGGGCATAACCGTTAGCCGGATCCTGCAGCGTGCCGCTGATCATCGCAATCTGGCGGTGTCCGTGGCGCACCAGCGTGCTCACCGCGTCAAATGCGGCGCTTTCGTGGTCAATGTCAACAGACGGATACATTCCTTTCTCATCGCTTGTCGCACACAATACGATAGGCACGGCTGCTGTCTGGAAAGCCTGAATATGCTCATCCGTTACAGTGCCGCCCATAAAGAGAAGTCCGTCCACCTGCTTCTCCAGCAAGGTGTTGATGACACGGATCTCTTTCTCCTTGCGCTTGTCGGCGTTACACAAAATGATGTTATAGTGATACATGTTGGCGATATCTTCAATTCCGCGCGCAATTTCAGCAAAAATGGAATTGGATATATCGGGAATCACGACACCGACCGTCGTGGTTTTCTTGCTTGCCAGTCCGCGTGCAACCGCATTCGGCCGGTATCCCAGCCGCTCGATGGCCTCATATACTTTCTTGCGGGTTTGCGGTTTTACGTTCGGGTTATTGTTGACTACGCGGGATACCGTCGCCATTGAGACGCCGGCTTCGCGAGCAACATCATAGATGGTTACCGTCACATTCCTTCTCTCCATTGCCGATAAATTTTCATTACATGACCCAGCTTCCAATTAAAAACATGATACGACAAAAAACCGCTTTATGCAATCAAAGTGCGGTCAGATCCCGCTTAATGTCTCCTGCAAATGGACGCTGGTGATGCTGCCATGAGAGGTATCCCATACAGCCTTTCCGTCCCTGACCAGAATAACCTGTGGCGACTCATGCTTCACGCCCAACCTTACCGCAGCCTCGTTGGAGACAGGACGGTCCTCCACTACGTAAATGATACCGTATTCAACATTGGACGCAGGTGTCCCCTGCAGGTAGGCTTCCATCTCCTGATGCGCTCTTGCACTGATTGGACAGCGCGTACTGTGTTTAAACAGCAGCAGCGGCTTTGCGGCCGAAGCTGTCAACGCACTGTCCAGCTGTTCGATCGTGCTTAACTTATACATGGTTGCCATTGGACATACATCCTTTCGCATGAAAGAGTCTTAAGACTATGGAAAGAAAAACATCTAGCGACGCACTTTCACAGAAGACAGACCGTATTTAGCGGAAGTTTTCTTGCAACTAAAGAAAGCTTCAGCTCTGCTGAAAGCTAATGCCTTCTCTAATCTTAACAAAAAGCTTATGTAAAATCCAATGATGTCCATGAAAATTTTCATTTATTCATCTTTTTATGTCCGATAACAGCAAATCGGGTGCTGCCATAGACAGCTGCTTAAGCCTGCTTTCCACATCATTCATCCAGCGGGTATCCCCGGAATCACTGGCATAACGGTATAAATCAAGCAGTAAATTAATGCGTTCCTGCCTCGCCTCCTCCAGCGGCTGGTCCCACTCTTCAAGCTCCTGGTCTTTCGTGTCCATGAGCACCTGTCGAATGACATCCGCCCACTCATGGATTTCCGCGAATGAAATTTGCTTTATTTCAGCTTCCTTGTCCGATTTCTTGATGAGTTTCTTGATATCATCTGCCACCTGCGTCGGCACCTCACTTTCAGTGCAGGACAGGCAGGTCAGCACCGGCACATGCCTGATCTCCATCTTTCGTCCGTAAACCAAAGTCCTAAGTTCCAGGTTCATGCTTGCGCCGCATTCACAAAGCTTGCGCATTTTAACACCCCATTAGACATCATTTGCAGTTTTATGTATCTGTATATCTCTAATCTCAATTCGACCTTTCCGGCCTTAATTCCTTCTCTATACAAGGAATTGAACAAATTACCATAGGAGCTCGAAATAACCATGTCTTTTTCTGTCGAATCAACTCGCCATAAAAAAACGCGCCAGCTTGAAACATGGACTTGTGCTTCCATTTTTCTTAAAATGAAGAGGATTGGCATTTCAGAAACAAACTTCGGAGAGGAAGTGTGTAAAATGAGGCTTGCAGGCAAGAAAGTGATCGCCTTAGTCGATGAGGAATTCGAGGATCTTGAGCTTTGGTACCCGGTGTACCGGGTTCGTGAAGAAGGGGCCGAGGTTCATCTCGCCGGTGCCGAGAAAGGCAAAACCTATACCGGAAAGTATGGTGTTCCCGCAAAGGCGGATTATGCTTTTGACGAACTGGACAGCAGAGACTATAACGGCATTCTCGTACCGGGAGGCTGGGCGCCGGACAAGCTGCGCAGGTATCCCAAGGTGATACAGCTCGTACAGGAAATGCACAGGGACCAGAAAGCGATCGGCCAAATCTGCCACGCGGGCTGGGTGCTTATTTCCGCCAAAATTCTGGACGGGGTAACCGTAACCTCCACCCCGGGCATACGTGATGATATGGAGAATGCGGGCGCCATATGGAAGGATGAAGCCGTGGTCCGGGACGGACATATCGTCTCCGCCCGGCGTCCGCCGGATCTCCCGCCGTACGGCCGCGCATTCTGCGATCTGCTGGCGGAAATGCCAAATTGAAATAATTCAGCCTTATTAGAAAGGACCTCAAGCTCCACTTGATTGCGGAGCCCGAGGTCCTTCTGATCATTTTACGGGATATTGTCGTTCTACGGATTCAACGGCACGCTGCTCGCTGCTGCCGCAAGCTTCTGCTCGATCAAGGCGGCCTTGGACAACTTCATGCATTCTTGCGCCGTGCGTCTCGCATCCGCGGCCGTCGTGTTCAGCAGCCTGTGCTTGACACGAAGCAAAGACTGCGGCGACATGCTCAACTGCCGGATGCCGAGCTCCAGCCAAAGCGGGATGGAACGCTCATCTCCAGCCATTTCCCCGCACACACTGACACTGATGCCCGCTCCTTTGGCAGCCTCGGCCGTCATACGCAGCATGCGGAGCACCGCCGGATGATAGGGGTTGTACATATGGGCAATCTGTTCGTTCATGCGGTCGACCGCCAGCACATACTGCACCAGATCATTCGTGCCGATGCTGAAAAAGTCCACCTCACGCGCCAGCTCCTCGGCAATAAGGACGGCGGCGGGAATTTCGATCATAATCCCTTTTTCCGTTTTTTTGTTGTAGTCTATACCCCGTTTGTCCAGCTCCTCCATCGCTTCCTGCAAAACGGCCTTGACCTGCAGCAGTTCCTCGATGGAGGAAATCATCGGAAACAGAATTTTAACCTGTCCAAAGGCGCTTGCCCGCAGAATGGCGGTCAGCTGGGTTTTGAACAAATCCTTGCGATCCAGGCTGATGCGGATGCCGCGGTAGCCAAGGAAAGGGTTCTCCTCCTCCTGTAGCTGCAAATAATCGAGCTGCTTATCGGCCCCGATATCAAGGGTACGGATGACGACCGGCTGCCCGCCGGCCTTCTCGGCGACGAGCCTGTACACGTTAAACTGCTCCTCTTCGCCGGGGAAAGCAGGCCGATCCATGTACAGGAACTCTGTCCGGAACAGCCCGACACCCTGGGCGCCGTTTTTGATGGCTGTCTCCATATCCTTGACCGAGCTGATATTGGCGGACAGCCTGATCTTCTCCCCATCCTTCGTGATAGCCTCTACGGAAGCCAGCAGTTGGAGCTGCTCCTTTTTGCGCAGTTGTTCACTCCGCAGCTCGGTATAACGCTCCAGAGCAGCCTTCTCCGGATTAACGTACACCCGTCCGTTATCCCCGTCGACAATCATCATATCCCCGGTTTGGACAGGCAGGTTGCTGCTGCTTTCCAGACCGGATACGAGCGGAATGCCCAGCGCTCTGGCCATGATGGCCGAATGGGAGGTTTTCCCTCCGCTCAGCGTGACAATGCCCAGAACATTACCGGGGTTCAGATGCGCAAGCTGGGAAGGCGACAGCTCCTTCGCTACCAGAATGTAAGGCTGTGTGTCCCTCGGAAGCGTGACCTCGGGCGCGCCCAGCAGATGCTTCAACAGACGGTTGCCGACATCCTTGATATCCATGGCCCGTTCCTTCATATATTCATCGTCCAGCAGATCAAACATGGCTACAAAATGGTCAATGGCTTCCTTCACCGCCACCTCGGCTGCTTTGTACTGCCGTTCAATAATGCCGTGAACCTCATTCATAAAGGCCGGATCGTCCAGAATAGCCAAATGCGCGTCAAAAATACTGGACTCCTCCGGCCCGACCATTTCACGAAATTCATTTTTGATCGACTTGATTTCATCCTTGGAAGTACGAATGCCTTCATACAATCTTTCAAATTCCTTGGCCAAATCCACCGGGTCCATCTTCTGCTCCGTCAGGTCCCATTCCCAGCTTGGCAGGACAAATGCCTTGCCGATCGCAACGCCCGCGGCGGCGCCAATGCCGTCTATCATGATTCTACCCCTCCAACATTCCTATCGTGCAGTACAACGGACATCACCGATGCCTGACCTTTTTTTACATGCTTAAATGGAGCGTAGCTCCAGGATTTCACGCGGTCCGGATTCGTGATCACCATCGGCGTCGCGAGCGAAGGAGCCTGTTCTCGGAGCGCCTGCAAATCAAATTTGATCAGCAGCTGCCCCGGCTCCACCGTATTCCCGGCCTCCACGAGGGCGTTAAAGTGGCCCTTGAGCTGAGACGTATCAATTCCGATGTGCAGCAGCACCTCAATCCCCTCAGGCGTCGAGATGCCGATGGCGTGCATGGTCGGATAAATATGCATAACCGTGCCGTGCACAGGCGATACCAGCTCTCCTTTTTCAGGAATAAAAGCAACCCCGTCCCCGACCAGCTTGGCCGCGAAAATTTGATCAGGCACCTCCTGGATCGGCAGCATTTTGCCCTGCACGGGAGCGTTGAACATGACCTGTGGAAGATCCCGCTCCATCAGTTTGGCGATTTCCTCGCGGATCAGCTCCGAATAGGTGCCAAATACGACCTGAACGTTGCCTCCGCCCAGTTTGATCAGTCCGGCGGACCCCAGCGCTTTCATGGCACCCGAATCGATCAAACGGTCATTATGCACTGTAAGGCGCAGCCGGGTGATGCAGGATTGAAGCTGAATGATATTTTCCTTGCCGCCAAGCGCCTCCAGAATCAATGGAGCCCTGTAAGGGATGCCCCCGGCCCAGTCGTCCAGCATGGAGCCTTCTTCCCTGCCGGGTGTCGGAATCCGGAATGTGCGGATGGCCCAGCGGAACAATACATAATACACAAGCCCGTACGCCACCCCGACGGGAATTAGCAGCCATGCGTTATGGGACAAGTGAAAGTTGAGCACATAATCGATAAAGCCCGCCGAATAGGAGAACCCGTGCCTGATGTCCAGCGCATAGGTAATCCACATCGCAAGTCCGGACAAAACGGCATGCAGTAAAAACAGATATGGTGCCGCGAACAGGAACGCAAACTCAATCTGCTCTGACACACCGGTCAGGAAGCAGACGAATGCGGCGGTCAGAAACGTTTTTCTGATTTTCGGCTTCAAGTCCTCCCTGGCCTCATGTATGATGGCCAACGCAATCGCCGGCAGGGCAAACATCATGATCGGGAACAAGCCGGACATGAAGTATCCCGCGGTCGGATCTCCGGCAAAGAAGCGCGGCAGGTCCCCCTGCACCAGATTCCCGTCGGTCGTCTCGTATGTACCAAGCTGAAACCAGAATATATTGTTAAGCAAATGATGCAGCCCGAAAGCAACCAGAATCCTGTATAAGACGCCATACAAAAATAAACCGAATCCGCCCATAATACCTTCCATGGAGGCAAGCCGTACAAGAGCACCCTGCAGTACCGGAGCGATGCCCAGCATCAGAAAAGCGAATACGGCCGAAAAGAGGCCGATAAACAGCAGCACGAACCGTGATCCGCCGAAAAATTGCAGCACCTCCGGCAGCTTGATGCTCTTGAACCGGTTATGCGTATACCCGGATATAACACCCAGAATAATGCCGATCAGTGTCGCGGGATGCACCATCCCGCTTCCGAAATGCTTCGTTACCTGATCATATATCGCCATTCCGGCCAACGCGGCCAGTCCGGCCTGCCCCGCCTGATTGGACATGCCCAGAGCGACGCCGACAGCAAAGATGTATGGCAAAAAATTAAAAATGCCGTGACCTGCGGCTTCAGCCACTTCACCGACGGCAGGCAGCCCCCAGCCTACCCAGGGAAGACTCGCCAAACTCAGGAGAATAGCCGCCGCCGGCAGCACCATCGTCGGGAGCATAACGGCACGCCCCAGCTGCTGAAGCGATCCGAGCCAGTTCATGGCGATCCTCTCCTTTCTACCACTGATGGTAAGGTGTAGGGAAGTATTTGTCAAAGTCTGAATTCCACTCCTGCTTTGATGCCGTATTCATAATTCCCATTTGTCCTATGCCAACATACTCTGCTTCTGCAAAAGCAGAAGTATGCTGGTGGGACAACGGTATGAAAAATCCCCTCCGCAGACAAGATGATTTCACTTGTCTGCCAGAAGGGGATAACCCGTCACAGTTGTATGTTAACTATGCAAAATCGATGATGAACCTGCCGACCCGCAACTATAAATTAGACAATTCCTCCAGAATGCTATCAAGCTGCTCCTGCGAGACACGCATCATGCTGTTTTCACGAATTTGCTTAAGTGAAAACGGTTTGGCGATATGAATCAGCGCTCCGTTAAGTAAGTGCGGAACATGATGCTCTATCACCTCAATCGCAAGCTCATCCATTAACAACTCGTAAAGCTTGCTCTTCTCGCTGTACGTTTCTCTGAACAATACCGTGTTCTCATAAGCGAAGCAGTACGAACCTGATCCGGCCGTAATAAACAATCCTTCGGAGTTTTCTGCGACCGAATGGATTCCTTCGACATTTTCCAAAGCGAGTCCGTCTTCTTTAACGCTGGTCCTGGTGGCCCCTTTAAGCACAATCTCTGCAGTCGTATTCGCGGGAATCACAACATCCACCTCAATCCGGGAGCCGCTAACCCTCCATCCGGATTCGATCCGGCCGTACATCGATTCATGTGAGGCTTTGGCATGGGTCAACAGCGTTGAACCGAACAACGGTGCAATACGTATTCGTTTGAAAGCGGAGGCCGACGGAGCCATATCAAGTCCCGCCACCTTCCGGTACATCCAGTCCCCGATCGCCCCATAGGCGTAATGGTTGAAGGAATTCATATCGTCACTCCAGAAGGAACCGTCCGGTTTAATACTGTCCCAATGCTCCCAAATGGTCGTAGCTCCTTTGGAGACCGAATACAACCAGCCCGGATAGCCTTCCTGGAGAAGAAGCCGGACTGCCGTCGTATGATAACCGCTGTTCGACAAGGCAAAACAAAGGTATGGCGTGCCGACAAATCCCGTCGTCAGGTGGTAATCGTTTTCAATAACCAGATTATTGAGGTCCTCGGCAACACGGGCCTTGACACGGTCATCTGCCAGATCGAACATCAATGCGAGAACATGGGCGGTCTGTGTCAGTGACGCGATTCTTCCCGTCTCCGTTACAAATTCAGCGCGAAATGCTTTCACAATGTTGTTATACAGCTGGTTGTATTGTTCCGTCTCTTCCGTAAATCCGAGCGCTTTGGCGGCTTCCATCACCAGCCGGGTGGAGTAAGCATAATAGGCTGTGGCGACCAGCTCCGTCGGCGTGGCACCCACATAGCTGTCTTCCTTCGCGTCAAGCCCCAGCCAGTCTCCGAAATGAAAGCCGGTATTCCACAGATATTCATTCTCCCCTTGCCCCCGGATGTATTCCACCCAGCGTTTCATACTGTCGTACTGCTCAGCCAGCAGCCTCAGATCACCATAATACTGATATATCGTCCATGGACAAATGACGGCGGCATCCCCCCAAGCGGCCGAATTGGCTCCTCCTACGATATCCGGAACAACAAACGGAATCCCACCGTCTTCATGCTGCTCCGCCTTCACGTCATGCAGCCATTTGGTAAAGAACGGAGCTCCCTGATAATTAAACAATGCCGTACTGATAAATACCTGGGCATCGCCGGTCCAGCCCAAACGCTCATCGCGCTGAGGACAGTCTGTCGGGACATCCACAAAGTTCCCCCGCTGTCCCCACCGGATATTGCGCTGCAGCTGGTTTACACGCTCGTCGGAGCATTCAAACTCACCGGCTGACGGCATATCGGAGTGAATGACCTCCCCCTGAAAGGCTTCCAGCGGAAGCCCGTTCTCCTGATCAGGAAACCCTTCCACTTTAACATAACGGAATCCCTGAAAAGTAAAATGGGGAGCATAGCTCTCGATACCCTCGCCTTTTGCGGTATACTCCACCGTCTGTTTAGCCGAACGAAGATTCCCAAAATAAATATTGCCGTCCTTATCGAGGACTTCGGCATGGCAGAGAATAATGCGCGAACCGGCCGGGAACTGTGCCGCAAACCGCAAGCGGCCCACCATATTCTGTCCCATGTCCAGCACATGATCACCTGCCGGAGTGACAAATGCAGATACCGGCCGAATGATTTCCGTAACCCGAACCGGCCAGGCCTCCTGTGCCACCAGCTGATCGTAAGGCAGGTCGAGAATTTGTACGGAGCTCCAGTTATCATCATTAAACAGTACGTTGCTCCATCCGTTTTGCTCAAGCTGTGCGTCATATGTTTCACCATGGTATATATTTGAATACCGTACCGGACCGAGCGACGCTTTCCATGTCGGGTCCGTACCCACCATCGCCTCTGTGCCGTCCTCGTAGCTTATATGAAGCTGTATAAGGGCTGCGCGGTGATCCCCGTACATATAATTTCGGCCATCGAAGCCAAGACCACCTCTATACCATCCGTCACCGAGCATGACACCGATACCGTTCCCGCCCTGCTTCAGCAGATCCGTTACATCATAGGTCTGATATTGGATACGATGATGGTAACTGGTCCATCCCGGAGCGAGCAGATCTTCCGATACCTTCGAATCATTGATGAACAATTCATATACGCCGAGGGCGGTACCATAAACACGGGCTGACAAAACACCCTTCCTTACTTCAAACTCTCTGCGAAGCAGGAAAGCGGGCTGTGCATCTCGCGGTATCTGCCCGATATCCGGCGTAATCCACTTCGCCTGCCAGTCCTCAGGGCCCAGCAATCCTGTTTCAAGGACGGCCGGCATGCTCCAGTCCGATTCCTGACCGGCGGTGTCCCAGACTTTAGCGCGGTACCGATAGCCGGTACGTGCAGTAAGCTCAGGACCCGTATAGTCAATATGAATCGATTGATCCGATTCAACCCTGCCTGTATCCCAGATGGGCGATTCAAAATCTCCATTCGCACCGGTTACCTGCAAGCGGTAAGCCTTTTGCATAGTTCCTCTGCGGCTGGAGTGCAGAATCCAGCTGAAACGCGGTTTCCGCTGATCGGTACCGACGAGGTTCGTACGGTATTCACAGGTGATTTGAGCAATGTAAAGATTGGACATCTCGTTCATTCCCCTTTTCGTTTCAAATGGTTGACCGCTACCCTTTTACCGATCCAGCCGTCATCCCTGCTACGATGCGCTTATTAAAAATAAGAAACAATACGAGCGGCGGGATTGTGATCAAGAGAATATTCGTGAACAAAAGGTTATACTGCGTAACGTACTGGCTCTGGAAATTGTAGAGCGTTAGCTGAACGGTCACATTGTCCGAACCTGGCAGGAAATAGAGCGGGTTCGTAAAATCATTAAAAATCGTCACCGAAGACAGAACGATGACCGTTGCTGTCACCGGCTGGAGCAGCGGCAGGATGATACCGAAAAACAGCCGGATCCCGCCGCAGCCGTCAATCACCGCGGCTTCGTCAAGCTCACGCGGAATGGCTGCCAGGAAGCCTTTATACAGGAGCACGGCAAATGGAAATCCTAATGCCACCTCTACGAGAATGAGACCGAACAGCGTTTTGAATATACCCAAACTGTCCATGACCCAGATGGTGGGCACAATAGCCGGCGGAATAATGAGCCCTGCGAGGATCAAAAAATTAAATACCGGTGTCGCCCGGTCCGTTCTGCGCTGCAGCACGTAACCGGCCATTGCGCAGAGGATCACTAAAATGGCTATGGATACTACGGTTAGAACCGTGCTGTTAAAGAAAGCTCTGATCAGCATATAATCACGGGCCGCGATGACGGTTTTGATGTTATCCCAGATGTGGAAGGCCGAAGGAAGCGATAGGTTGAGCAGTGACGATTCTTGAATATCTTTGCTCGCATTGACGATGATGAAATAGAAAGGCACCCAGAATGCGGCAATGGTAAACAGAATCCCCGCCGTTTCAAAGGCGAACTGTCTGATTTTTTTGCCTTTCACAAATCTACCTCCTTTCGGTTCAAATACGTATAGAGGGGAAATGCCAGCGCGGTTACTACCACAAACAGAATGACATTACCTGCCGTTGCAAGCCCGTAGAAGCCGCCCTGGTACTGTTTGTAAATAATGGAGGCGATCAGGTCCGTGGTAAAGCCCGGTCCTCCTTTCGTCATCGCCCATACCAGATCAAAGGAACGCAGTCCCCCGATAAACGCCAGAATAATGACCGAATTGGTTGCGGGGCGGCTCAGCGGTACGATGATATTCCAAAACTTGTGCCACGCGCTGCCGCCATCGATCTGAAGGGCTTCGTAATATTCATGGGGAATGGACAAAATACCGGCGATATAAATGACCGTCGCGAATCCGACCCCCTTCCAGACATCTACAAATGCTACGGACAGCAGCGCTATCCTGACATCTCCCAGCCAATCGGGACCCGCAATCCCCATCCATGCGAGCGACGTATTGATGATTCCCTGCGTGGGGTGCATCATCATGCTGAACGCAATTCCAACAGCGATCGTACTGACGAGCGTAGGAAAAAAGATGACAGATCGTAAGTAATCCTTAGTACGGATTTTAGAGGTAAGCAGCACGCCCAGCAGAAGCCCCAGCACCACCTTCATTCCACAGGTAACAACCGCATAGATCAAGGTGTTCTTAAAGCCAATGCTCAGCGATTGTTCATTAAAGAAGGTCATGAAATTTTCAAGCCCGATAAACTCCCATTCGGTCAACGTCCATCGGGTCAGGCTGAAGAAAAAAGACAGCAAGGTCGGAAGGATAAATATGACGAGATAAATAATGGCCGCAGGCACCAGAAACAGATACGAATACGTGCGTTTAAATATTTTGTTCATGCCCGTCACTTTCGGGTCACCAGCCTTCAAGGCCAAGCTGCTTGGCCTGCTTTTCAACATCCTTGTCGTAGGCGGCTGCTCCTTCCGCTGCCGTCTTGATGCCAGCGCCAACCTCTACGGTTATTTGTTCCAGACTCGGCCCTTTAACAGGGGAAACGAATTCCAAAGCAGGTGCGGTTTTTCCCGTTTCAAAATAAGGCAGCATATCCTTAACAAGAGCCGGTACGTCCTCTGGAATCTGGGCCTCCTTGATCAGATAGGGTCCTGTTGGTTCGGACACCTCTGATACGACCTTGGTACCTTCAACGGAAGCGATAAAAGCGAGGAATTTCTTTGCTTCTTCAATTTGCTTGCTTTCCTTGTAAATGTAAGCTGCTCCTGGCATCCAAATCGTCAATCCATTCTGCGGTGCATCCTCACCGGGCTGCGCAAAAAATCCAATATCATTCATGGCATCCGGATAGTTTTGGGCAAGGGCAGGAGTCGCAAACGAAAGCATAGGGTAATGGGCCCCTTTTCCCTCCGCAAGCATTTTCAGACCTGCATCATAATTGGTTGCCACCAGATCCGTATTCATAAATCCTTTGTCATGCAGCTCCTGCAGTTTTTCAAAGCTTCTTAAAGCAGCCGGCGTATTGGCGTAGCTCGCTTTATGGGCTGTAAAATCCTGTGCAAAATTGGGGGCCTCTGTCTGTACATTGTAAAAATCCGCCAATACGACGAGCTGCGAAGTCCACGTATCTTTAAACGTCCCGATGACAGGCGTAATACCAGCTGCTTTGATTTTTTCGTTATTCACCATCAGCTCGCTCCACGTTTTGGGAACGGAAAGCCCAAGCTCGGCATATACTTTTTTGTTGTAAAACCACCCTCCTGCGGTGGTTGAGGAGGATGGGACGCCATATACCTTGCCCTGATAGCTGACCGTCGGCTTGAACGAATCCATCACGTTGGCCTGAAACGGTTCATTGGTAAGATCCAGCAGGTTCTTTTCCGGAGAAAGCGCCTGCATCAGGGAACCGGAGTTATAGAAAAAGACATCTGTCATATCCCCCGTCGCCAGCCGTGTTTTGACGATATTGTCTCCTTCGGCACCACCAGGACGGGTTTCCAGTTCAACCTTGATGTCGGGATTCTTCGCCTGGAAGGCCTCAATGTAGGCATTGGCTGTATTCACCGCGTCTTGCGAATTATCCACAAGAAGCGTCAGTGTAACTGCTTCAGCCGATCCATTCCCGCTGCCTGAAGGATCAGAGCCGGGACCTCCACAGGCCGCCAGAATTCCGATCAGCAGCGTAGTGCAGCTCAATAACGACAGAAACCTCATTGACTTGATCTTCATACGTTTATTCCTCCTGTCGATCTTTCATCATGTCTATTGCAGAACCGGTGATTTCTGCTGAACTTATTGTACGTTCGGCGGAGGTTTAATGTAAGCGCTTTATTTTTAAGGTACCGTCTGTTTTTTTTAGGTTTGCCGCGGCGGCTTGAATCGAAGTGTAATGCGGGTACCGACATTTATGCGGCTTTGGATTTCGAGCGTGCTGTCCTCCCCGTAGAAAAGCGCCAGCCGGTCCCGCACATTTCTTAGCCCGTATCCTTGATCGGCCATGCCAATTTCCTCCATACCAACACCATCGTCTTCAACCTGAAAGACAATGTAGTCATCTTCGCTATACCCGGTGAGACATACCGTTCCTTCACCCAGCTTCGGTTCCAGGCCATGGTAAATCGCATTCTCTACAAGAGGCTGCAGGAGGAGCTTCAGCATTTGCATGCCCATCAGCGGTTCATCAACCATCCTGACGTAGCGAAAGCGGTTATTGAACCTGATGTTCTGAATTTTCAGGAAGTGATCAATATGCTCAAGCTCCTTGAACACCGGAATGGTATCTTTGCCTTTATTCAGGCTGAGCTTAAAGCTTTCAGACAATGAAATGGCCACCTCGGCTATTTGGGTATTATTCTGCAGTAAAGCCATCCAATAGATCGAATCAAGCGTGTTATACAGAAAATGGGGTTTGATCTGGGACTGCAGCGCCCGCAGTTCTGCTTCCCGTTCCTTTAGCTGGGAATCAATAAGCCGCCGATTCAACTCCTCATGCTCAATCGCCATGCGCTTGAACGTTTCGCCAAGCATGCCCACTTCATCCTGCGTGAAATGTTCCGGGAAGCTCCGTGTGCCCTTTGTCCAATCCATCATCATTTTCTTCAATTGCATCAGCGGTCTGGTAATGCTGCCGGATATGAAATAGGAAAGCACCAGGGCGATTGCGCCGATCAGAACGGCAAGAGCAGTTGTAGCCCAACCTATACCACGGGACTGCTTGAGCAGTTGCTTCGTTTGTACCAAATGCACAAAAGTCCAGTCCGCCATCTGGTTCCGGTAGGTGGTAATGAGGTATCCTTGACCTGCGAGCCTTTCAAGCACTTCGCTGATATCTCCTTCCCCAAGAGCAATCGAATCCGCATTGCTGAACACCACTTTTGCAGATCCGGGAGACGGATCAATCGCCATATAAGCCCCGTAATTCGTGCTCTCGTTAAAGATTTTATGAAAAATGGTGTTGGACACATTAATTACGATAAGCCCAATCGCCTTTCCAGCAGGATCGTCCGCATCCCGGAACAGCTTTACGGTCGAGAACGATTGATCTGATGTTCCGAAAATATCGGAATCGTAGAAGACGACCTTTCCTTTGGATTCATAGGCGCTCCGGTACCAATCCGATGCGGCTATCCTCTCTGCCTTTTCCTTGCCCTCATAGATACCGGCATCATCCGAACGCCCAAGGCAGTACGTTTGGAATCGAAGATCGATCAGACAGATGGAGGTGACAAACCGGGTATCCGTAAATCGGCTGCTGATAATCCGCTGCAGACGGCTCGACGTGCGCTCGCTTAAGCTGCCGGGCTGCACTTTCTTTTCAAGCATCTCACCGCTGGCACGCAGAGCAGTCCTTATTTCTTCGTTAACGACTATGGATAAGTGTAAATTATTGATATTCCGAAACAGTAAATCAGCCACCTCGCTGGATGTCGTCAGTTGACCCATATTGCTCTTAGCGTTCAAGTCCAGCAGCGTCTCTTTTGTAATGCTGAAGGAAATATAACCCAACAGAAATATGGAGGGAAGGGATAGTAAGATCATTGCCGTCAGAAATCGGCTTCGAATCCGTTTGAACCGCAACAGCTTGAGTAATGATTTTATTTTCATCCGAGGGAACCCTTCCTTATGATCCAGTATGGTAGATATCGCGGTAACGGCCAGGCGTCATTCCAACATGCTTTTTAAAGATTTCATTAAAATGCCTGTAATTGCAGTAACCTACCTTCTCGCTGGCTTCGTTCACCCTCATGCCTTCCTGAAGCATTGCTTTTGCACGCTCAATACGAAAGCTGGTCAAATATTTGATATAGGAGCTGCCGGTTTCCTCCTTAAAGAGCAGACTGAAATAAGCTGAATTTAAGCCAACCTGCTCCGCAAGTTCTTGAAGGGATAAATCATGACCATAACGCTCCTCAATGATAGTAAGCGCTTTCAATATTGCGGGATGTTTCTTGCTTATCCGTGCTTCCTCTATCCAGGCGCACAGCTTTTCCATTCGTTCCAACATCCATTCAACCATCTCTTCTCTTGTTTCCAGCGCGCTGAGTTCCCGATGTGGTGCCTCGCCGAAAATCCCCCTTTCATATGGGGTTTCTTTGGCTGCCTCCATACCGATATAGACAAGTTTGAGCATTTCCCGCTCAATTTGATCCGGGCTCAAAATTTCTGTTTTTGTCCACCTCTTGATTCGTTCAAACGCCTGCCCTAGCCCTTCGCGGTCTCCGCTACGCAAACAGGAGAGCAGGCTTCCCTGCAGCATCACCAGCTCTTCTGTCCGGACTTGACCCTCCTTGACATCCTGAAATGTTACCCAGCCTCTTGTATGATGAAATCTGCCAAACCGCAATGCCCTTAGCGCTTCCCGGTAACTCTTGGGTGTATCTGTCAAGGATGTGTATGTGCATCCTGAGCTGAATACCGCTGCGGTACGGCCGGAAAGCCGGTCCAGATGCTCAATTAATGAGGGTGCGGGGAGTTGGAAATGAAAGATGACCGACAGGATTTCATCCCCATTCGTCACTTCAACTACCCGGTAGGAACGATCGATAGGGATTGCAGCACGCTCCGAAGAGAAAGCGACCACTGTAACACCCATTACCTCGCTCCATTCCGTTCCAAAGCTTTCCCGCCATTTGCCGACGGCTTTTTCGCCAAGCAAGAGCAGGTCCAGTGTTGCCTTCTCAAGAAGTTCCGCCTGACTGGCATTCCATTTCACCTGCATCGTGCTGTACTCCTGCCTCAGCCTGATTCGCTCAATCGCCTTTTGTACAGCCTTATCAACATTCGATACCGTGATCGGTTTTTCCAGATAATCTACGACTCCCAGCCCTATGGCACGCCTGACATGTTCGAATTCATTGAAACCGCTGAAAACAATAAACATGGCTTCGGAAGCTTCTGCGGCTGCGGTCTCGATGAGCTGCAGACCATCCATACCAGGCATTCGGATGTCCGTAAGCACGATATCCGGACGAATATCTCGGAATAACTGCAGCGCCGACAGGCCGTTGTCCGCCGTTCCAACCAATTCTATCCCGTACTGCCCCCAGTTGATCATCGTTTTCAGGCCCTCCAGCACGATGTATTCATCATCGAACACCACAGCCTTGAGCATGCTGATCTCTCCCTCGTATAGTATTTCTTGAAGGTTGTTCTTCCGCCTATTTCCAGTACCCTAGGATACTGGAGGCCTCCTTCATAATTTCCAGTTTTGGCCTTTGAAAATTTGAAATTTTATTTGAGAGTGGATTTTTCGGACTGCTTCCATAACAATGAATCTTAGGGTTCATTCGGGGGAATTCTTTTCTCTCCTTTAGTTCGAATAGCTCCCAAAGTCTTTTTCCCTGGCACTCATGCGGCACTTCTTACCCGCTAGTTCTTCCCTCCGGCAACAAATGCCCGAAGATAGCAGCTTCGAGGCAGCTCATGGACCGGAGGATGTTCTCCTTTGCAAAGTCCTTTACAGAATTACCAGTTGAAATATGGTAAAAATCTCGATCTCCGACTAGGTTTAGTTTAGTGTTGCCATTTTTCCCGACTCAAGTGTTTAATAGCTGCGAAAATTTCCAATTCTCAAAATCAGGGACTTGACATTTTACCGCCGGATTTTCTAGCACTGATGGTAAGGTCTAGGGAAGTATTTGTCAAAGCTATAGTGAATCATTGGTATCGGTATCCATAATGGCCCTTGAAGTGATTGTCAACACACCTCATGGATTTAAAATGCGGAAGTCGATGATATTGCCGTATCGGTCCGATTCAATGTGACAGCACCCTAACAGCAGTCCCTTTAATTGCTGCCGTCCCCGCTGGATTCTGGATTTCGCCCCGGAATAAGAGAGGCCGAGCCGATCACTGATTTCCTTTTGCGATAATCCTTGAAACTCTGAGAGCTCGAGAGCTTCCGCATATTTTGCCGGTAACCTGCGCATCGTCTCCCTGATACATTGTGAAACTTCCAGGGTAAAGTTGTCAGCTTCATGATCAGCGGGAGAAGGAACTGGAAGCTTCAGCTTGCCAAGCTGGGTATAACGCTTTCCGGATTATGGATGAAGCGCTGGACGCAGGCATTAACTTTTTCGATACCGCCAATATATATGGCTGGGGAACGAATGCAGGTTTGACCGAGACTCTGATTGGCCGCTGGTTTTTGTACATAATTATGGTAACATTGTAAACGAGATGTGTAACCCCCTAAGTTTGGAGGAGGATTATGAGTAAGAAGTACATTCTTTTAGTGGTTATTACGATACTAGTAGTGTCTGTAATTGGCTTACTAACCTATAAAGCCAGTAATACCCAAACAAAAAATTATACTGCCGAATCCAATAATTGGAGGATTAACTTGTCTGTACCTAAATCCAAAGATCTATTTGGATCACTGTCATGCGAGTATATTCGAAAAATGAATGGGGAAATTAATCATTTTGAATATAATTTGAAGGGTGAAAGCAATTCAATTTCCGGTTCGGAAGAAGGAAATTGGAGTTCAGGTTATAAGTATGAACACGGGGGAATAAACGTCAGTTCTCTTACTCCAAACGAAGATGATCAATATGAAATCACACTTACAGTCGATGGTAAAACGGAAAAATTAATATTAACAAGCAAATGAGCAAATCATCTTTATCAGAAAGGGCTGTCCCATTTGGGACAGCCTCTTTGAAATTAGATAGTCTGCATTAGACACCTGACGGAGCGTTGGGGCGAACAGGCCGTGTGATGGCTTCCTCCACCTTGATGCAGCGGTCCATGATCACGGTCATTCCGTGCTCATGGGCGATGGCAGCGGCCTCCTCACTCACGATGCCCTGCTGCAGCCATAATGTCCGGGCGTTGACTGCGACCGCATCCCTGGCTACATCCGCGCAGTATTCGCTGCGGCGGAATACGTTCACCAAATCGATCGGCTCGGGCACCTCCTGCAGGGACGCATAACAGGTTTCACCCAGAATCTTCTGCCCCGCAGCCACTGGATTGACCGGAATGATCCGGTAGCCCCTGCTCTGCATGGCTCCCGCAATCATATAGGAAGTACGGTCTGTTTTATCCGATAAGCCCACTACCGCGATATTGCCGACCTGCTCCAAAATTCGCTTGATTTCTTCTCGTGACGGATTTTCAAAAGCCATGGAATATTCCCTCCTCATCACCTATGCTGCAGTATTATTTTACCCATTCCACATTGGCGCCAAGCGCGGTCAAATGCTCAAAATATTGCGGATAGGATTTCGCCACATGATGCGCATCCTTGATGACGAGCGGCTGCTTCGCCCGCAGGCCGACCACCGTCAAAGCCATGATGACACGGTGATCAAAGTGCGCATTGATTTCCACTCCGCCTTCCACGCCCTCCGGACGGCCATGCACGATAATCTCCGCTTGCCGCTCTTCCACCTTCGCACCCGCTTTCGCCAGTTCAGCGAGGTAATCCGTAATGCGGTCACATTCTTTGTAGCGCAGATTTTCAACGTTATAAAAGCGGGAGGTTCCCTCGGCAAACACAGCCGCAGCCACCATAGCCAGCACGGCATCTGTCGCCACATCGCCGTCGAATTCAACCGCCTTGAGCTTGCCGTTCCCCCGTACATGTACGGTATCGTTCTCGTGCGTCAGTGGGACGCCCATCATTTGCAGCACATCCACAATCGCCCGTTCTCCCTGCTTGCTGTGTACCATCAGGCGTTCAACCGTCACATCCGACTGCGTCACGGCCGCCGCCGCAAGGATTGCGGCACTTCCCGGGTAATCGCCTTGCACCGTATAACTGCGCGCCTGATAAGACTGGCGGCCCGGCACCTTGAACGACATGTAATCATCGCTCGCCTGGATCGTAATTCCGGCCTGCTCCAGCACCTCCAGGGTCTGGCCAATAACGACCTTGGACTTCAGGTCATTCAGCACTTCGATCTCGCTGTCCTCCTCCAGCAGAGGGGTCAGGAACAGCAGCGCACTCAAATATTGCGAGCTGACCGAGCCGGATACTTTGATCTTTCCGCCCTTTGGCTGCCCGCCCTTGATCCGGATCGGAAGCCGGCCCTGCTGATGCTCCACTGCCACGCCCAGTTGACCAAGCGCATCAATCAGATCGTCATGCGGCCGTTTTCCGAGCGATTCCGGATATGTATTGACAAAGGTCACGTCGGGCAGGAAGGAGGCAATGCCCATGAGAAAACGAAGCACCGCTCCCGCATTGCCCACATTCAGCTCAGATACATGACGCGGATGGCGACCGAAGCCTGTAATGACGATTTTCTCATCATCTTCTTCAAGCACGGCACCCAAATCCTTGATGCAGCGGCGCATTGCATCGCTGTCTTCGCTATGGGCTGGATAATAAATCGTGCTTGTGCCATCCGCCAGCGCGGCTGCCAGCAGATAACGGGTGGTGTAGTTTTTGGAGGACAAAGCCCCGAATTGTCCCTTGAGGGAAGGCGTAGGTTTTACGATAACATCCATTTTCAATAAGCTCCTTCGGTCTGAATTGGCGCAAGGACCGCAAGCTGTGCCCGTTGACAGCACGGCTTCCGCTTGTCTACACTGTTTATAGTGCGCTTATGTTTATCATCATACAATTGCACAACCATTTACGATAAATTCAAGGAAAAGAGAGGTCTCACATATGAATCCGATCCCCCAAATTGAACCCGCAGAGCTCAGACGGCGTCTTCAGGCCGGAGAGCAGCTGAATCTGATTGACGTCCGGGAGGATGAAGAAGTAGCTGCCGGCATGATTCCGGGCGCCAAGCATATTCCCATGAATCAGATTCCGGCAAAGCTTGCAGAAATCGACCCGGATCAGGAAATCATCTTTATCTGCCGCAGCGGCTACCGCAGCGAGCGGGTCTGTGAATATCTGCAGCAGCACGGTTATGATAACTGTGTCAATATGACCGGTGGCATGCTGCAATGGTGGGACGAAGAAGAGTAATCGGCTGCTCCACCCGGACGAACCATTCCTTCAATCGCTGCTGCCCCCGAATTTTTTTAATGGTTTTAAAACAGATAAAATTCGGGGACAAAGGCGAATGCTTCGTTTTCCCGCATCCTGTTTCATTCCCTCCCCTGCATCCAGCGTGTCCCTCCCTACAAAACACAAGGAATTCACTTTTTCGCCCACTAACGTTACATTATCTCTTGCACAGGACAACTTGTAGCCCCTTTATAAGCTTTCCTTTAAAAGCTTAGACGCGGTAACGCGCTAAAATCAATTCAACCACTTCACCCGCACCCACACCCGTCGTATCGATGGTGACGTGGGCAAATGAATAGGCATCCTTGCGTTCCTCCATGATCTTCCGCACCCGGCCTTCCACATCTCCTGCCAGCAGCGGTCTGTCCGCTGATGATCTGACGCGCTCCACGATGCTTTCCGCCCGGGCCGACAAGGCCACGACATAGCCGTTATTGAGCATTGCGCGGCAATTTCCCTCTCTCAGCACGACACCGCCTCCGGTCGCAACAACCTGGCCGTTACCTTCCAGTACCTTGTGCAGCACGGCGGTCTCCGCATCCCTGAAGTAGGCTTCACCTTCATTGGAGAAGATATCAGGTATGGTTCGACCCTCCCGGCGCTCCAGCTCCGTATCCAGATCCACCATGCGGTACCCCAGCTTGGCGGCAAGAAGAGCCCCAACGGTAGACTTTCCCGTTCCCATCATGCCGATCAGAATGAGGTTCCGGTTCTGAGCCGCATTTTCCACGTATGACACCCCTCTGATCGCTCCATAAATTATATAAAATAAAAATATGTAATAATCATAACACAGCGCTGAAACTTTAGACAATCCGGGTATACGAGCAAAATAAAGACCCGATGCGGCCTCTGCCTGTCAGGCTGCATCGGGTCTTGGTCAGAACATGGAGCTTAGAACCACTGATGGTGGAAGACGCCTTCCTTATCTACACGCTGGAATGTATGGGCACCGAAATAATCACGCTGCGCCTGCAGCAGGTTTGCCGGGAGGCGCTCTGTACGGTAGCTGTCATAATAAGCCAGCGCGCTGGAGAATCCAGGAACCGGAATGCCGTGCGCAACAGCAGCAGAGATAACCTTGCGCCATGCGTCCTGGTACGTTTCCACGATATTTTTGAAATACGGATCAAGCAGCAGGTTTTTCAGTCCAGAGTCTCGGTCATAGGCATCCTTGATGTTTTGCAGGAACTGGGAGCGGATAATGCAGCCGCCACGGAAAATCATGGCAATATTTCCGTATTTCAGATCCCAGCCATACTCATCGGAAGCTGCGCGCATTTGGGCGAAGCCTTGGGCATAAGATACGATCTTGCTTGCGAACAGCGCCTTGCGCACGTTCTCAATAAAATCCTTCTTATCGCCATCGAAGGCAGCTGTCTCTGGACCGCTGAGCACCTTGCTGGCGGCGACACGCTCTTCCTTCATGGCCGACAGGAAGCGGGAGAATACGGATTCGGTAATCATGGACAGCGGCACGCCCAGATCCAGCGCGCTTTGGCTTGTCCATTTGCCTGTACCCTTTTGGCCGGCAGAATCCAGAATGACATCCACCATCGGTTTGCCGGTTTCTTCATCGTATTTCGAGAAGATGTCGGCCGTTATTTCGATCAGGTAGCTGTCGAGCTCCCCTTTATTCCATTCCGTGAAAATTTCGTGCAGTTCCTCCGCGCCCACATTCAGCACGGATTTCAGCAAATGATACGCCTCGCAGATCAGCTGCATGTCGCCGTACTCAATGCCGTTGTGCACCATTTTCACATAATGTCCTGCACCGTCAGGACCGATATATGTACAGCATGGGTCCCCGTTTACTTTTGCCGAAATGGCCGTCAAAATCGGTTTTACCAGCTCATAAGCACTTTCCTGTCCCCCCGGCATAATGGACGGACCCTTCAAGGCTCCTTCTTCACCGCCGGATACGCCCGTGCCGATGAAACGCAGGCCCTTCTCCTCCAGCATTTTACTGCGGCGCTGTGTATCAGGGAAATAGGCGTTGCCGCCGTCAATAATGATGTCGCCTTCATCCAGATGAGGAATAAGCTGTTCAATGGTTGCATCTGTCGCTTTACCCGCCTGAACCATGATCAGAATTTTGCGGGGCGATTCCAGGGAAGCTACGAATTCCTCAATGGAAAAGGTTCCTGTCAGGTTCTTTCCTTCCGCTTCTTTTAACAGATCATGCGTTTTCTCGGGCGAGCGGTTGTATACCGAGACACTGAAACCTCTGCTCTCAATGTTAAGGGCCAGGTTTTTGCCCATTACGGCCAGACCAATCACACCAATTTGCTGTTTTGCCATCTGGTTCCTCATCCTTTGCAACATTATTTTGTGAAATCACGTACAACTATATTTTACCGTTTTTGCGCAAAGAAGTGAACCCCCGCTTCTGTGCAGAGGAAAACACCCCATTTGCATGAGGTGTAGTAAACTGCTGCTCATCCCTCCAGCATCAGCAGCTGTCTGGACAGTTCCTTCAGCCGGCTGCGGCAAATGTCAGCCTTTTCTTTGTTTCCGGCCTGTATCGCAGACCATAACTGCTCCAATTCGTCATCCACCTCCATCCTGGCCAGCTGAAGCCGCAATTCTCCCTCTTTTGAAGCGAGCAACTCCTCAAGCTTCTCGGTCGACAGCTGTACCCCTTTCTGAAACAGAACGCGCTGCCTGAACCCGTTCACTTCCACAAGCCGGATCACCTCGCCGAATAAAATATTTTTCACCAGGATGTGCTGATCCTTGATGCGCTTGACAATGGCATGACCGCGTGTAACCCCAATCAGATTTTCCAGCCATTCCGCCAGCTTCTCATCCTTGATCAAATAATCCCCCGCTAATTTGTAGTGACCGGTGCGCAGCAGCTGAAAACGGAGCTTCACCAGCTTGCGTCCCGTACGGACTGACAAAATAAGACTTTCCTCATCCTCGCTCCAATATAAAGAGTAGCCTTCCTGAATGAGGTCCTTGATCAGATTGTGGATATGCCGGCGGCTAAACCGGAGCTCCAAATTGCAGTATTCCACTTCGCAGCTCTTATTCACGGCATTCCCTCCTTTGTGAGATCCGGATCAAGACTGCGCGGCAGGAAACGGCTGCGCCGTATGATCTTTTCCTTACTCTATTTTATACTTCATATTATGTAAGGGTACTTGGTTATTTGACTAAATTTGCTTACCCATGCCCGGCTCATTTTTATGATACGGCCAAGCCCCCGGCTGTATGCTATAATCAGGATTGTTCCGGCTAAAAATAAGCGGAACCGGGTAAGACAGGAGGAGAAAGAATGACGTTCACCGGTTTTAACGAACAGGATTTCGACGTATTTGAAGTGCCCGGCCTGGAGGCCAGAATGGAAGTGCTGATCCGCAACGTGCGGCCGAAGCTGGAAGCCATCGGAGAAGAATTGGCCCCCTATATGACCGGCCTGTGCGGCGAAGAGATGTTCCCCCATGTCGCCAAGCATGCGCGCCGGACGGTAAATCCGCCCAAGGATACCTGGGTTGCATGGGCTCCGAGCAAGCGGGGGTATAAAGCGTATCCTCATTTTGAAGTAGGCATGTTCGCTTCCCACCTCTTCATTGTGTTCGCTATTATATATGAAAGCCCGAACAAGGAAGTGTTCGCCAAGCAGCTGGACAAGCAGCTCGGGGCCATCCGCAGCCGCTTGCCGGGCAATTATTACTGGTCCATGGATCATATGGCGCCGCAGGGCACTGCTCATACAGATATGACGGAGGAGCAATTCCAGACCTTGATCCACAAGCTCGCCAATGTTAAAAAATCCGAAGTGGTGTGTGGTCTCCGGCTTGAACGGGATGACCCTCGTGTACAGAACGGAGAACAGCTGCTGAAGCTGGTCCGCTCCACTTTCGAGCAGTTGCTGCCTCTGTACAAAATGGCTAACCATCCGGAATAACCCCGGGTACATACCGCAGCAACAAAAGAAGCGTTCTTTCCTGCCGGAAAATGAACGCTTCTTTTGTTTTGTCAGTTAGGAAGCCGTACTCTTGCCCCGGTATGGACGGCGCTCAAGCAGCAGATGGCAGATGAACAGCAGCAGCATTACAATGCCACTCGTGATGAAAGGGACTGTATGCCCGACATGGTCCCACAGCGTGCCGGAGACAATCGGTCCGACAACCAGCCCCGAGCCCTGCAGTGTAAGAAAAAAGCCCCATACCGTGCCGCGTTCGTTTCCCGGAACCAAACCTGCGAGAAACGTATTCCACGCCGGGAGAATCAGGGCATAACTAAAGCCGACTACACACACGGCCAGAAATATCATGGGAATCGTGGAAATACCCGCAAAGGTAAACAGCGTAAGGCCCGCAAGAGCAAAACCGATATGCAGAAAATAGCGCGGTCCGAACCGGTCCACCAGTTTGCCCAGCGGAATGAGCGCAAGTACGGTTATACCGCCGCCAGCAACGAGCAGTGCGCTGTACATATTGGGCGAAATGCCCAGATCTGTTCTGGCATAGAGAGTAAGCACCGGGCTAAGCAGCCCGAGGACAAAGGACTGCAAGAACAGCGCCGGATAAATAAGCGGGTTGACCTTCAGATTGGTTTTGATAAAATCCAGCGTGTTCTTCATGTTGTCCATGATTTGCTGCAGCTTTCCGCGCAGTGGCAAAGCCGAACTCTCCGGATTGGCCGTTTTTCCGTGTACGGCTGCTACCTTCGTCGGCTTGCGTCCAGGAAGCAGCAGCGCCACCAGGAGCATCAGAATGGAACAACCGGTCAAAACCATAAACACAATGCCGTACTCTTGCCCTGTGCTGGCTGTGACGAAGTTCATGACGATGGGTCCAAGCCCTGTTCCGCCCAGCACAGCAATTTCAAGTGTGCCCATCGCCCTTCCGTTGCTGTTGCTCGGCCCCGAGATCTCCGTTGTCCCGGTCATGGCGCAAGGCCAAAGCGGAGAGGTGCCGATTCCCAGCAGCAGACAGGCCAGTACCAGCCAGAAGGAGCTTGAAAAAAAACTCATCATCAGCACAGCCGCAATCGTCACGATGAGGGCCGCCGCCATCGTTCCCCTGTACCCCAGCCGCTCGGCCAGCCATCCCGCCGGCACGCGGAACAGATTATCGCCGAGATACTGCAGCGAGAAGGCAAGGCCGATCACCCCGGCGGAAAGGCCCAATGTGTCGCCCATATATACAGGCAATATGGAAACGAGCAGCGATCCCTTCAAAAACTCAACCAAAAAAACGAGTACCCATAGAGCTATAAAAAAGGGCGACAGCAGCCGCCCAGCTGCTTGTTTACTGATATTTTCCATCTTCTTCACATCCTGCTCCAGTTGTTCTATAATCCGCAAAAAGCATTTGCTTGCATTCCCGGTTCATTTTGCTATACTCAATTTTGTTTATAAACCGCGTATCGCTCCAAAATACGATACAAAAAGACAATAACAAGACGACGTGCCGCAAGCAAGCTTCAGGCACGCGTTCATAAGAAAGGTTGTGACAAAATCTGATGGACCACCGCCAGACACCGCTGTTTACTGCCTTAAAAAAGCATGCAGACAGCAATCCGATTCAATTTCACATCCCCGGTCATAAAAAGGGAATGGGAACCGACCGGGAATTCCGCGAGTTTATCGGGGATAACGCCCTTTCCATAGATTTGATCAATATCGCGCCGCTGGATGATCTGCATCAGCCGACCGGCGTCATTGAGCAATCACAGATTTTGGCTGCCGATGCGTTCGGCGCGGATTATACGTACTTCAGCGTGCAGGGCACCAGCGGTGCGATCATGACCATGATCCTGTCCGTCTGCTCGCCGGGCGATAAAATTATCGTGCCGCGCAATATTCATAAATCGATCATGTCCGCGATTATTTTCTCGGGCGCAAAGCCTGTCTTCGTCTCCCCTGCCAGAGATGAAAATCTCGGCATTGATCACGGCATTACGACAAGTTCGGTCCGCCGCGCCCTGGAACGCCATCCGGATGCCAAAGGCGTGCTGGTTATTAATCCGACCTATTTCGGCGTGTGTGCCAATCTTAAGGAAATTGTCGATCTTGCCCATAGCTTTGATGTGCCTGTGCTCGTAGACGAGGCCCACGGCGTGTTGATCCATTTCCACCCTGATCTGCCGATGTCGGCCATGCAGGCCGGAGCCGATATGGCAGCAACGAGTGTACACAAGCTTGGCGGCTCCATGACGCAGAGCTCCGTGCTGAATCTGAACACGAAAAACGGTTATGTGAACCCGCAGCGTGTGCAGACGATCATCAGTATGCTGACAACCACTTCTACGTCTTATATTTTGCTCGCATCCCTCGATACGTCACGGCGCAATCTGGCCCTGAACGGACACCAGATGGCGCAGCATGCCATCGACCTGGCCCAGTTCGCGCGCGGCGAAATCAATAAAATTCCGGGCTTGTACTGCTTCGGTGATGACATTCTCGGCGGAGAAGCGACCTTTGATTACGATCCGACGAAGGTGACCATCCACGTCCGTCATCTCGGCATCACCGGATATGAGACGGAAAACTGGCTGCGGGAGCATTACAATATCGAAGTCGAGCTTAGCGATATGTATAACATTCTCTGCCTGATTACTCCAGGTGATACACAGGAATCCGTTCAAACGCTGCTGAAAGCTCTTAAGGAACTGTCCTCCCAATACTACATGGATGGGCAGGCCCATGAGCTGATTGTAAAAATTCCGGAAATTCCACAGCTGTCTCTCATCCCTCGCGATGCATTTTATGCGGATACCGAGGTTATTCCTTTTAAAGAATCGGCTGGACGCATTATTGCCGAATTTATCTATGTGTATCCGCCGGGCATTCCGATTCTGCTGCCAGGGGAAGTAATTTCACAGGAAAATATCGACTACATTGTGGAGCACGTCGATGTCGGCCTTCCCGTTAAAGGCCCGGAAGACCGCTACATTAATCAGGTCAAAGTCATCGTTGAAGCCGATCCGATCTTCTGACCTTAAATTTAGAAAGAGCCAAGCCTGCGGGCTTGGCTCTTTGTGTAGCCGGCTTGTCTCCCGCGTGGTGCAGCGCGGGGTGGCGGCTTATGAAAAGAGGCCCCTTCACGGGGCCCCATCAGGCCGTACGGCCTGGTGCTGAATTAGTCGTTGTACTCCTGAACCAGCTCGTTAAACACTTCTTCAACACGCTTCCATTCTGCTTCGTCTTCAATATTATAAAACACCATCTCTTCGTTCTCTTCCTCAACACGAAGAATGATGCCATCCGCTTCAGGGTTTCCTCGTTCAAGCAAGAGAGCATAAAGCTGATCGTCGACATCAAACGTCTCAACCAGTACAACTTCCACGTCGTTGCCGTTCTCATCCGTCACGGTAAGAATCAGTTCTTCATGCTCGTGGTCATGATCATGGTCGTGGTCGTGATGATGTCCGTCATGCTCATGTTTGTGATCAGTCATCCATATACCTACCTTCAGTTGGTTTGTTCTTCCTTCCGTATCGTAACATGATCCGGGTGGGAAGGTCAATTTTACCATACTCCTCGAAGCTGTTCAGGAATCCAGTGCCGTAATGACCTTTTCGGAAATCAGCTTGAAGCTGCTAGTCGGCGTTTCTTTAATATAAAAGCCTACTCTGTATTTACCGGCCTTGTTGAAATCATACGTAAAGTCATTCGTACGGAACCAAAAGTTATCCTTCTGCTTGCCCGTAATCTCCTGGGACTGAATATCCTTCACGTTGCCATCCGGGTCTGTAATCGCGATTTTGACAGCTACAATATCGGTGGTCAGGCTGTCAATCTGGGAAAATACGTTAAATTTCAGTTTCCCCTTGTTCACATTCCCGAATACAGTATCTCCCTTAAACAGGAAAATATGAACGTTAGGCTGTTCAAATTGGACTTTGCCGGTAGATGAGTCGTAGCTTACCAAACCGTTAAAATCCCGGATCGGCACATAAGTTGTGCCGTCGATCACATATCCGCCCTCTCTGACTTCCTGTCCGTTTATAATTAATTTGACTGGCTCCTGACTACTAGCTTCGGCGGACAAGACAGATCCTCCCAATGTAGAAAAGGCCATAACCAAAACCAAAACTTTTGTCCACTTCATTTCCTTCATGTCCCTCCATCCATCTTCTGTTGTAAATTTATACTTTGCAAAACTCTACAAGTTGCGCTGTTCCGCTCACAAAATTGCCACTTTTGTCATGGATGGTTTTGCCTGTACCTGTAACCATGTTAATATAACAGGTAGTCCCGAATACCCGGATTGCCCGGATTTCGGTTAACAGAACGACAAGGAGGCTTACGGATGACATTAAAGCTGCAGATGCTGGGTACAGGCAGTGCCTTTGCCAAAACGTATTATAATAACAATGCGCTGCTGGACAGCGGTGAAGCGAAGCTGTTGATCGACTGCGGAATCACCGCCCCGCTCGCTCTACATCAGATGGGACTGCCGCTTACGGAGCTGGATGCCATTCTTATCACTCATATTCATGCCGATCATGTTGGAGGGCTTGAAGAAATGGGCTTTCGCATGAGCCTTATCTACGGTCGCAAGCCGGTACTGTATTTGGCGGAAGAGCTCGTCGAACCGCTCTGGGAGAATACCCTGAAGGGCGGGATGCTGCAAAAAGGCATGATTGAACGGATGGAGGACGTGTTCGAAATCAGGCCGCTCGTGCCGGAGCAGACTGTCGACCTTGTTCCGGGAATCCGGGCCGAGCTCATCCCCACCCGGCATATTCCCGGCAAGGACAGCTACTCCCTGTACATTAATGAGCGATTGTTCTACAGCGCGGATATGACCTTCAATCCGGGGCTGCTGAATAAGCTGGTACAGGAACGCAACTGCAAAGCGATACTGCATGAGGTGCAGCTGCTGGGCGAAGGTGTTGTACACACCACCCTGGACGAGCTGCTCAGCCTGCCGCCGGAACTGCAGCGAATGATTCATCTTATGCACTACAGCGATGAAATAGAGACGTTCCGGGGACGCACGGGTGAGATGAAAATTTTGGAGCAGCAGCGAGTTTATGATGTGGAGAAAGAGCTGGAAGTATAGTCGGGATGGAATTGTAATTGGGATTGTAGTGTGGTGGTCGGGATGATGATGGAAAGCCGCAGAAACGGTTCGTTTTCTGCGGCTTTCGTATTATTAGGTGGGATGAAGATTTCTTCCCCGAGCTGGGTTACAGCTTTTTACGCATCCGTACGTGCGGGATTCCCGCATCATCGAATGGATCGTCGGAGATCGTTTCATAACCGAGCTTCTTGTAGAACACCTCCGCCTGGCACTGGGCGTCCAGCAGCGAATAATGAAGACCAAGCTCCCGCGCCCTCTCCTCCATGGCGAGCAGCAGCACCCGTCCGTAGCCTTTAGAGCGGTAGTCCTGCAGAACGGCAATACGCTGCATTTTAGCCGTCTCGTCGTCATAAATCGTCACTCTTCCGGTCGCAACCATCTCCCCTTCGTCCTGAATCAGAAAATGGTGCGCAGTCCCGGTAAGGCGATCATGTTGGTCAATCTCCTCTTCCACCGGCACATTCTGTTCCTCGACGAACACCTTAGTGCGAATAGCCAGAGCCTGTTCGAGCTGCTCCTCGGTCGTTACAGTTACAATTTCAGCCGCCATGATTTTATCCTCCTACTGTCTATGTATGTATAGCATTAAACCGCGTAAGCTGAATTATAATACAAAACCGGCGGGGAAGGTAATGGTGTAATTTCATGGTTACCGCGGCGAAAGTGAATACAGAATTGCCTCGCATCTATATTAATCTGTTTGGGAAAATGAAATTTATTCAGATAGACTGTTGACACTTGGCAAGCTTTCGAGTAATATCAATCTTACCGCGATAAATAATTTGATCTGTTAGCTCAGCTGGGAGAGCACCATCTTGACAGGGTGGGGGTCAGTGGTTCGAGCCCACTACAGATCATACTTCTCAAAACGATAAAATCCCTTGCCCAGCAAGGGATTTTTTATTATTGACTTTAGCCAATAATAAAAGGATTGTCTTAAACAAGATATACACAATTAATTTCCCATCATCATCTTCAATTACTCTTCTACACAGCGCCCGTATATAAAGAGCCAAGCTATCGTAACCATCAAGCCGACAGATAAAGGTTTTATGACACAGGGAGGAGCGACTTGGACCAAGATTGAGTAGCGACAAGACCTTAGCAAAACAAGCCCCGGGCAGATCGGGGCTTGTTGAACATCTTCCTTATTCAGCTATTTCATCCGCCAATAGCTGTAGCCGTGAACACAATTGGTCCAATAACACGAGCTCTGGAGAAACGGTCTAGATTTTGAACAACAAGTTGATAGTTTTGAACACCAAGCGGTGCACCTTCAACCATTAAAACATTAATAATGTCGAAATCATTAAACACATTCTCTAATTCCACCAGCCCGTAGTATATTTCTTTTCCAGCCCTCAAGATACGAACCAGGATTTCAGGGGTACCTTCAAGTGCTTCTACCCCGATACTACCTTTAATTTCAACTCTATTTGAGAAAGAAGCCGGATTAGCCGGATCAATGAATACCGATACAGCAGCGATCTGCTGCCCTCCTTGAACTGGTATTGGGATATTTACACCGTTTGTAATAGGAGTTACAACTGTTGCACCATAGTTAATTACGGTTGCCATGCCTTTACAACCCCTTTCAATGTTATAGTTCATTCTATGTAGTAATTTAAATAGAGGCGTAGACTTAATACTCAGTGGTTTAGTACAAATTTTTAACGTTTAGAGCTCTCATAATAGTGCAATTTAGGAGTTTTACTTATAAAATACAGTTCTCTTTCAAAAAAAAGCCGCTTCGCAGCGACTTAATCTTTGCAGGCGGTCTTGATTTAACAAGAGTTGCTCTTTTCAGTTTGTCTCTTCTCCCGCATGCTCTCCAATCAATAGATTCACCTGATGAAACTCAACATACCCATATCTAATTGGTGCTGCAGGGGCATTTCCCCCGGAATTACTTTGAATGCCTTACCTAATAATTTATTATGTAACTGATCAAATCCATTTGAAGTGAGGTCGATTATGATGAAAAAGATAAAATGGCCTGGAAGAGCCAGGTTGGAAAACTCGGCAAACATCCTCACACTGGTGTCCGAAAGTATACAATATATCCCTTATTGGATCATCAAACTTTTTAAGTTAGGCAGTTTACTTCTGCATTACTTCAATTGTCAGGGAGATCATGGCCAATTAACATTATTGCCTCCGCATCTGTTACAAACTTATCATAATCGGTTTCTGATAACAGTAGCTTTTCGGAATCAAACAATAAATATGTAGGGCATTTGCTTATATCATATTTTTCTATCAGATTTTTCACTTCTGGTGATGAAGCCTTTAGTGCACCTAACACAGATATTTTCAGCGCATGCTCATTAAAAAACTAATTCTATATGTCTCATCAAGCCAGTCTTCGTCCTTTACTACCGAAATAACCGAAAATGTCTCTGGCCCCAAGGAGTAGAATTCTCGGACTTCTGGTACTCTTTGATTCTGGCACCCTGTTAATAAAATTAGGCCAATAAATGCCCATATTAATGGATGACTAATTTTCATCACAGCTCAGCCCTTTATTGGGAAATGGATTTTTCCTTTTCTTATGTAACAGCACAAAGACGTGCCCGGGCTGATCGCTTACACCGACCAGGGATTCCGGCACACGTCCCACGCTAACACAAAATGCAATTTATGGTCGACACTCCCCACTACTTCTCAAGCAATTACTACTTCTCAACTGTTTACTGATTATCCATCGCATATGCCTGCGCTGCATGCAGCGCCGACTGCCAGTCTCCGCAGGAGTATACCCAACGGTTCATGCTTGTGCCCGACAGCAGCTGCGTCACATCCAACGCATCGGTTACAACAAAGTCGCAGGCGTTGCCTTCCAGAATCCCGTAACCTTCACTGCCCACGATGCCGCCAGGTATGTCCGTAATCATCCGCAGAAGCTGCCGTAAATCCTCCGCGCCTCCCATATGGGCCGCATACGATGTAATCTGGGCGATCTGCATCAAGTCCCCGCGGCCAAACGGGTGAAACGGGTCCTGGATGTTGTCGGAAGCCGCGGCCAGGGGAATGCCGGCAGCGAGCAGTTCGCGGATTCGTGTGGTTCCCCGCCGAATCAGCCCGCGGTCCTCCCTTCCCTGCAGATACAGGTTAACGGCAGGCAGCGTGACCGCGTTCAGGCACGATTCTTTCATCTTCGTAATTACATACTGTGCGTCCTTTTCATCCATCGCGGATAGTGAACAAAGATGATCTGCCGTCACCCGCCCCTGATAAGCGTAACGAATCGTATGCTCCGTAATGCTCAGCACGGTCCTTTTTCCCGGATCATCACTTTCATCCGCATGCAGATCAACCGGTACGCCGTATTGTTCCGCCAGCCGGAAAATGCGGCTGATTTCGCCTTCCGGATCGGCCGCCAAATGTGGAGCGCCGCCAAGTACGTCGATGCCCATACGCAGCGCTTCTTCGACAGCTTCATCGACAGCGGCCTGGTCGCCGCGGAATGGAACCATCAGTGAATATTGGATGTTCATGCTGCCGCTCAGCTTCTCCCGCACCTCCAAAGCCGCTTCAATCGTTCGAAAAGCCACCTCTCTGCCCAAATGGACGGGGAAATCGAGGTGGCTTCTTATCATTGTCGTCCCGTGGCTCAAGGCCAGCCTGGCGGCCGCAAACATGCGGCCTGCCAGCTGCTCCTTGCTGAAGCTCGGTACTGCCTGGTTGTAGTTGTATATGGCTTCCTGAAGCGTGCCAGAACGGTTGGATACCTGCCCGAGCGAAAAGGCTTTATCCAGATGCATATGGCAGTCCACCAGGCCAGGCAGCATGATCCCGCCCTGCAGATCGATGCATTCCGCTTCGGCCAGCTTTTTCAGATCGGCCCCGGCCAACGCCGGAGCCATCGGCAGTGTCAATCCGGCGTCTGCAGCATCAAGAAACCCATTCTGCTGCCGGATGCTGACCCATTTGCCGCCCTCCGCCTTCAGTTCATACAATTGGTTGTCTTCCCTTAGCGGGAGGCGTACATTAATGAAATGCATGCGGCCGGCGGATGCGCTCATTGCGCTGTGGCCATAGCCTTGAGCACGGCCAAATCCTCCTCATCCAGCTCGGCGGCAGGGCCTGCTTTGATCAGATCCGAGAACATTTCGTCCGGCACCATGGTCGTCAGACAATATAAGCGGGTGCTGCCCGTGTTGATGATGTCATGATGGTTGCCCGGCGGGATGATGATGAATGAGCCCTGGCGGATCGGCGTCTCATATTCGCTGCCTACTTTGGCGAGCCCTTCCCCTTTAAGCACATAAAAATATTCATACGCTTCCCGGTGCTCATTGGACGGCGTCCTGCCCCCCACCTCGAAGATTTCCACAAATGACGTAAACAGCACCTGCTCCCTGTCGCATAGCAGCACGAATTTATTCGTATCCTTGGCGGAAATTTTGTGAACAGGACAATGCTCAAAGTTCCCGGCTACCAGTCCCGGAATATTCACCATATGCATTCAACCTCGCTTTTCAATTATTAATAAGAACTTCTCACTTTATTAAAAAAGGCGCCGGTTCCTCAAGTTCTTACAGGAAGCTTCAAATACGACGGGGCCTGCCCCGCACTGCGCAAGGCTGTGGTTGCGATGTTCAACCCGCTTGTGCCCGTCGTATTTACCTCACCCTTGACGCCGTTCGGATGGCGTGCGAACAACGGGAAGGCGCTGCCGGTCAATTCGAGCCGGACATACGTCCCTGCTGGCAGAGTCGCTGCCAACGGACGCAGACGGATTTGCGCCGTTCTCCATCCGTTCTCCATTTCCGCCTCATTGCTGCCAATTTCCGCTTCTTCACTGCAAATTTCCGCACGGCCCACACTCAACAGCCTTGCCGCTCCACTCTCGGAGACAGTCGTCAACACAGCCACCAGATCGGTAGGACCGCCCAGCGTCTGATACTGTACATACAACTCGGGGGCTCCGAACAGCTGGAGCTCCTCGGCGAGCGGTCCGCCCGTATATACCAGAATTTCATGCCGCTCCTGTATGGCGCTGCGGTCAGACGGCAAATAAGAATCCAGCCTCATCGGCAGGCGGGAATCATACACGAATACATCCGGGACAGCTTCCTCCACATCTTCAAGCCTTTTTTCGAGCCTTCCTCCACCGGATGCGCCGTTGGCTGGCGCCTGCGATCCGGACAGATAAAACACCTCGGACAGGGACGTCTCCCCTGCAAAGACGGAAGGCAGCCGTTCCGTCATATGCCATTCATGGCTCAATTGATCGAAATAGCGAACCGGCGGCTCTTCGGACAATTCAGCATCCCGCTTCCCCTTCAGCCAGTAATCAAACCAGCGGAGCTGCTCCAGATGGTGATCGCCATCCGCCTGCTCGCCATGGTCGATGCCGCCCGCTCTGCGCCCCCATGGAATATGGGCCCATGGTCCGACGACAAGCCGATGGAAACACTCCGGTGTGGCCCCGGACTGCAGCGCCTCGAACGTCTGCAGCGTCCCCATCAGATATCCGTCATACCAGCCGCCAATATGCAGGGCCGGCACCGGCTGAGCGGCAATATCGGCAATCCAGTTCATCTGCTCCCAGTATTCGTCATACGCCGCATGACCGATCCAGTCATAAAATGCGGGAAAGTACCGCTCCAGAATCGGATGCTTTTCATTCAGCGGCAGCTGCCAGAACATATCCTCCGGGCTGCGCATGTACCGCGAGCACTGCTCGGCAGCCGCAAAATCCCCTGCCCTCTGCGCCGTATCCCGGGCCAATTGAAATGCCCAAGGCAGATGATTGCCGAGCGCGAATGAGCCATGCGGGTAAAACAAGCCATGGTACAGGTCGGCCGGACACATGCTGGGCGCAATGGCCTTGAGCGCAGGCGGATGAAGCGATGCCGCCGCCCACTGCGTCAGTCCCTGGTAAGAGAAGCCGTACATGCCCACCTTCCCGGATGAGCCCGGCAGACCGGCCGCCCATGCAACGGTATCAAAGCCGTCCTCAGCTTCCCGCACAAACGGCTCGAATTCCCCTTCCGACTCTCCCCGGCCCCTGACATCCTGGATGACGACAATATATCCCCTGCTTGCATACCAGACAGGATGAGCATGCGTTACTGTTGAAGCAATCGCTCGACCATAGGGCTGGCGCATCAGCAGCACCGGATACTCTCCCGTTTCGTCCGGCATGTAGATATCGGCATACAGCGTGACCCCGTCACGCATGGTACAGGGAACCTTTCGACGGATAACCACATCTGCAAATTTCACAAGATCCGCTCCTCGTATCGTATTTCTTAAAGGCTGTTCTTTCACCGATCTCCAGTACCCTCTGCTGCGGATACGGACTTGCGATGAAAAACCTTTTAGAGGTAGTTCAAAAAGTCATCTTTTGATCACGAAGGAAGTCAGGAAGCGGATTCGACATCGAATCTTGAATTCAGCCGGGCCCAAGCGGATGCTTCCGAAGCATGTTTCCTTCGGAAACATTTCAGGTGCTCACGTACCTTAAGTACGCTCCGCTCCTCAGTCCCTAGCTTCATCCAACCTTCTCGGTGCTGAAAACCTAACTTTTTGAACACACACTTTTAGCATGATCTGCTGTTGCATGTTACGTTCCTTTTGAGAATTCGTCTTTTCAGACACTGCTTGCAGCGGGACGCTTCAGCTTCTCCTGATTCAAAATTCCTTTCGGATCGTTGCGGTGTTTGATCTCCCACAATCGGTCATGGGCGTAGGAACGTCCGCCATCCTTTAGATCCCAAGTATGCGGATTATTGACCCTGACCCCGTTTTGCCCATATCTGTCCATCAGCTGATTCAGGCCCTCTTCTGTCGAGAAGGGAACGAGCGGCAGGCCGGAAATGAGCAGCTTTCCGTTTTGGCGGGCAAATTCAATATGATTCATTACCTCCGGATATTCTGCTTTCATGATCACGATTTGCTCCAGGGCACAGGTTGGGTCAAAATTCAGCTGCAGATAGGTCAGGCCCGGATCCGCCTTTCTGGCCCACAGGGTGGTATGATTCCAGGTAAAATCGGATACGCCGACTCCTTTGTGGTACTGCTCGGCAGAAATCTTCATCGCCGTCTGTCCACCATACTCTGCTATGACACGCTCCTGCTGCATCTCGCAGTCCGTGTCGATTTCAAGCAGTACAACAGTCCGTCCGGCGGGGAGATCAAGCGGAACAAAATAGGAGGAAATGGGCCATTCGTGAATGGAAACGAGCCTTTTCACCAGGGAGGGATCTTCAGCAACCGTCTGTCCGAAACGAAATGCCTGCTCAAAGCTGTCGAAGGTCAGCGCCCACTGCATCCATTCCACACGCGGTGCAAGATTGATTTCCACCTCGGACAAAATGCCAATCGTACCATAGGTGTGAAGGTAAGGCAGAATCTCATCACCATGGAGCTCAATCGTGCGCGGCTCAACCTCGACCGTCTTGATTTTCAGAGAGCGTACGAGACCATCCCAGATCGTTCCCCAGCTGATGGAGCCAATACCGCCGAAGCCGCCACACAGAAAACCGCCGATCGTTGCCGACTGAAACGTAGAAGGCATCGTGCGCAGCTCATAACCCGCCTTGCGGGCTGTGGATTCCATTTTGCCGAGCCTTGCCCCGGCCTGGACTTTCATCACTCCCTCTCCCGTTTCGAGCACCTTGTTATACTTGGCCAGATTCAGCACAATTCCGCCCGTGACCGGGACACACTGGCCGTAGTTACCGGTTCCGTTCCCTCTGATGGTAACAGGCACACCCGTTTCCGCGGCAATCGATAGCAGAATATCCAACTCCTGCTCACTGCGCGGGCTGGCGATGCATTCCGCAAGCTTTCCCTGAAGCTGTCTCGTGAGGACAGGGGAGAAGTGATGATAATCCATCGAGTATTTGGCGAGCGCTGGCTCCTCCCACTGTAGCAGCTCAGGGTCGATCCGTTCTTTCACAACTGCGGTCCAATGTTCATTCATTCCGTTCCCTCCCATGTGTTTAAAAAATTAACCGGCTGATCGTCAACTTTCTAAGACTTCGGCAGGAACTCGTCAGTGAACACCTTGCTGACATCCGGCTCGGATTTCAACGCTCCAATCTCCACCAGCTGCCGTCCCAGCTCGGCCCAGCGCTCTTCTGTCATATAACCGAGACCATGCTCCGCCGCATCACCTTCATATACAAAAGGGATAAGCGTCTCCGCAGCGTAATTCAGCTTATCTTTGGTGAAATCCGGGTTTGCCTGCAAAATGACGTCATTCACCGTATCATAGTTGGTCTTGTAGTAATCCCAGCCCTTCATGGAGGCCTCTACATAAGCACGTACGATGTCAGGATGGTCCTGAATATACTGCTCTGTTGTAAAGAGCACATTGGAGTACGGATTATAACCGGCATCCTCCAGCAGCAGGAAATTGACGTCTACGTTCTGCTGCTTCATTTCATAGGGCTCACTTGTGACATATCCCTGAATAGCGGCCTTTTCATCCGCCACGAAAGGAGCAAGCGAACCGGTGTAGGCCATATCCCGTACCTGATCCAGATTGTATTTTTTCTTCACATAATCCCAGAATACCGACCCTGTTCCGACATAAACGGTACGGTTATTCAAATCAGCAAAGGATGAAATATTTGGGTTGGCATGGACCATCAGACCTTGCGGGCTTTTCTGAAAAATCGTTGCAATCGCGACCAGCGGAATTCCTTGCTCCCGGGCAACAAGCAGCTGATCCGCCGTCGTAAGTCCGAATTGAGCCTTGCCGGAGGCCACAATCTGTGTCGGAGATACCTGCGGGCCACCCGGCTGGATGGTCATATCCAGACCCGCCTCTTCGTAATAGCCCTGCTCCTTGGCTGCATACAGACCGCCATGCTCCGCCTGCGCAAACCAGTTCGTCACCTGGGTAACCGCCGTCAGCTTCCCGCTTCCCCCTGCGGAGCCGGATGTGCCAGCCGTGGCCTCCTGCTCAGACGGCTGATTGCCGCAAGCAGCCAATAATGTTGATAAAGAAAGAACTATGGACAGTAAAATAGCAGATCCGGATTTTCTGAACTTGTTCATCTCATTCCCACTCCCCAAGAAGAAATCTGAAGCTGTTTATTCGTCATCCGCTACCGGATTGCGAAGCGGCGCAAACCCGCTGATTCTGCATTCGGTCGTATCTCCGCGCTGAATCCGGACGGACCCAGGGGTGCCTGTCATAATGACGTCACCCGGATAGAGGGTCATCATTTGCGAAAAGTACGAAACGATGAACCATGGATGATAGATCATGCGGGCCACGGTATTGCTGTGAACGACCTCTTCGTTCAGAACGGTTTCGACGGTCAGGCTCTGCAAATCGCTGATTTCGTCAGGTGTGACCAGCTGTGAACCGAGACTGAAGAACGTATCAAACACCTTGGAGCGCTGCAGAAATCTCGGATTACGCGCGTGGATATCCTGGCTTGTCATATCCAGCGTTGCCGCAAACCCGGCGATGACGTCCTGCGCTCGCTCTTCCGGCACATGTTTGCAGGTTCGGCCAATAATAATGGCAAGCTCTGCTTCTGACGTCACATTTGCGGTTTGAGCAGGAATCCGGATATGCTCCTCCGGTCCGATCAGGCTTGTGTCCGGCTTCATGAAGCAAATTGGCTCGGCCTCTGGCGGAGTCGCCGCCAAATCGATCGCTTTCTGCATGTAATTCATGCCGATACCCCAAATTTTGCGGGGCTGACGGAAAAGCGGGGCAGGCATGGCATCCTCCGTCTGAACGGAAGGGATCGACGCGAGCTTGCTATCCCCGCGCTTCCTATACCAATGGATCAGCTGCTCAAGTTGCCCCTGCTGCAAAATCTCCATCACGGACAGCCCCCAATCGCTGCCTTCCGCCCGATTGATCTCCTCCATCAGAAAATACTGGCCGGCATGCTCCACCGCCGCCCGCTCTTCGCTGCCGGATTTCAGACTGACAAGCTTCATACAAGCTCTCCCGCCGCATGCTCCACCGATTTGTTCTTGAGCAGATCCGTAATTTCAAAATCACACAGCTCCTCAAGCGCCTCCGACAGGATGGCAGCAATTCTGTCCTGAATGATGCGCCCTTTCCCGGGCGTGGCCAGGGTCGCGTCACCGGCAATGCCGGTAGCGGAGATATCCGCCATTTTCCAGCCAAAGCGGATCTTGCCTTCCAGTGTAAGAAACCGGTATGGGGACATATCGGGAAGCTCCTTGACCAGAAACTCGTTTTGCACCCAGTCCGGCTTGATGGACATCACTACGGAAGTCTCATAATCGCCGCCATGAATCCCGTACTCCAGCTCCTCGGGAGAGATAAGGTCCTCCGCCACCTTGAGACTGCCGGGGCTGAGATAAAATACCATCATGCCCGTTCTGATCCGGATTTCACGGGAGGCCGTATTCAGCAGATCCACATTGCCGCCGTGGGTATTAAACAGCAGCAGCTTGCGGAATCCGCTCGCTTGCAGACTTTCTGCAATATCCAGCATGATGGCGAGCAGCGTATTCGCTGACAGAGAGATGGTGCCCGGCAGCCCGATATGCTCATTGCTCTTGCCATAGGAGACAGGGGGCAGCAGCCATATCTCTTTGTCCGGACTTACGCGCTCCAGCGTCTGCGTTAATGTCGCTTCCCCGATCAGGGTATCCGTGAATACCGGCAGATGCGGCCCGTGCTGCTCCACAGCCCCCACCGGCAAAATGACCAGCGCCTTGTCCTTCGCCATTTCCTTGATCTGTTTGCTTGTCAGGCGGGGCAAAAAGCGCTCCTCCCATGCCGTACCCTCATATCTTAAAAACATATTGGACACCTCTCTTGTGGCTTTTGATGTTCTGTTGCGACAGGGGCATATAACCCCAGCCTTATCGATTTCATGAATTGGCTTGTTTATCCTTGTACTGCCGAGGCAAGGGACGCGGCCCATTCCAGCAAACGCAAATCCTGTCCCGGACCGGCGATGACGGAAATCCCCACCGGACAGCCCTGCACCTCTGCAGCAGGAATCGTCAGCTGCGGCAGGCCCGCCAAACCGGCGATACAGGTCAGCCGCATCGTTTTCACCCGGCGCTCTTCAATCTGCGGTCCGCTCATGCCCAGCTTTGGCGCCGTTCCGGTTGTCGTCGGGATCACCAGCACCGTGTCGCTGCCGAGCAGCTCTGCCAAGTATTGTCGAACCTCCGCTCGGCGTGCAGCTTGCTTTTCCATCTCGGCGCGCTCAATGGTGCCGGCCCAGGAGAAGCGTGCGGCAATATCCGGTCCGAATACAGGCTGCTCTCGTTCGATCCAGGCACCATGCTCCTGCCATATTTCATAGCCCTGTATCGTTCTGAACATCGCCATCCATTCGGCCAACCCCTGCGGGGCAATGCGAATGGATCCATGTCTCGCTCCCGCCGCGCACAGCAGATTGAGACAGGGGGCCAGCGCCTCGCTGCTCTCCGCGTCAGCCAGCTCCCAGGCATCTTCCGCCGTAATCACCCGGCCGAACCCGGAAGCCGATGCCTCCTGATGCGGCAGCAGTATTTCGCCCGCCCGACGCAGCGTTTCGGGATCACAGGCCATCCAGCCCACAGTATCAAAACTGGCGGCGAGCGGAATGACACCTTGCACGGTTACGCTGCCATGTGTCGGACGCATCCCGTATACACCGCAGTATGAAGCGGGGACGCGCACCGATCCGCCCGTATCCGTTCCAAGCGCGAAGTCCGCGAGCCCCGCGGAGACGGCAACGGCCGAGCCGCTGGAAGACCCGCCCGGAATGCGGTCCGGTGCCTTTGGGTTGACTGGTGTGCCATAATGAAAATTTTCACCATTCAGGCTGAACATCAGCTCATCCGTATGTGTCGTACCGGTCAGCCGTGCTCCTTGGCGGAGCAGCAGATTGACCACTTCCGCGTGCTCCTGGGCAGGGCCGTGCGTTTCCAGCCAGCCCGGATTGCCCGCTCCATTCGTATAACCGTGTACAGCAAACACATCCTTAACCATAAAGCCGAGACCATCGAGCGTTCCCAGTCCTGTCGGTTCAACTGTCACATGGTTGACAATGGCGTTCCACTGATCTTTCATTTCATCCTCCCATCCCTTCCGCTCATCCTTCCAGAGGTGTCCATTGTTCAGGTGTAATTTTCAATTTTGCGTGTTCCCGATCCGGTCAGTTCATCCACCAGCCAGGCGGAATCAGCAACGAAGCCGTAGCATTGTTTAATATTGTAAAGCGCTGCTTCCGAGCAGAATGCCGGTGAGCTCGTCGCAGAGCAATCCTCCAGCAGGATGCCGTCATATCCCAGACAGGCCGCGTCCTGCAGCGTATGCATCACGCATTGGTCCAAATTCACCCCGGCAAACAGCACCGTCTGAACATTCAGATTGCGCAGAATACTGTCAAGCGGCGTATCCCAAAACCCGCTCATGCGATATTTATCCACATAAATATCGTCTGCAGCCGTATTCAGGCCATCGACAATGGCCGCTCCCCAGCTTCCTTTCTCCAGTACCTTCGAGCCATTCCAAGGCAGCGCATCCCCGATGCCCGTTCCACGGCCGTCCGAGTTGTACACATGCAGCACGGATGGCGGCACGTTCATGCGGTCTTCCCGGTTGCCCCAGTTTACCCAAATGACAGGCACACCTACCTTGCGCAGCTCGGGCAGCAGCCGGTTCAACCGGCTGACCGGACTCTGCAGCGGCGCTGTATCCACACCGATGGAATCCAGCCAGCCTCCGGGGGTACAGAAGTCATTTTGCATATCGATGACGATGACTGCCGTATGCTCAAGATCAAAGATCACCTTCTGCGGCTGCGCGGGCAGGGTTACAGGGGGGCCGGGCTTTTGCGTCCGCCGCAAATCCACCAGCGTTTCAGACACCCGCCAATAGTTCCTTCGATTTCCCAATTTGAACATATAAGTCCCTCATTTTCCTGTAGATTGTTGCTTCTCCGGTTCAGCGCTAAGGCTTGGCTAAATATTCTGTCGTGAACGCTTGGGTGGTATCCTGTTCCTTTGTCAAACCTCCGCTTTGCAGCATTTGCTTCTGCAGGGTACTCCACCGTTCCGCCGTCATATGTCCGATTCCATTAGCTTTTGTCTCCTCATTCAGAATGAAAGGCTTCTCTTGCTCAGCCTCATAATTCATCGCCTCCACCGTCATGTCCGGATTGTAGGTCTGAATAAAGGGGTTGACCGTTTCGTAGTTATCCAGATAGTAGCTCCAGCCCTTCTGGCTTGCCTGCACTACAGCCTCCACGATATCGGGATGTTCTTTCAGATAGTCTTCGGTTGTAAAAAGAACATCCGCATAGTTCGCATACCCGGAATCGGCAATTTTCAGAACATCGACATCGATACCCTGCTTGGCAAGTGCGTACGGCTCGTTGGTAATATAGCCCTGATTCAGCGAGCCGGGATCATTAATAAAATTGACAAGCTGACCGTTGTACTTCATTTCTTTGACATCCGTCAAATGGTACTGGCTCTTGATATATTCCCAATAAGGCACCGCCGTCCCGATGTATACGGTTCTGCCGTTCAGGTCGCTGAAATCGCTGATGTTCTGCCCTCTATGGAAAATGAGCACCTGCGGCGTATGCTGAAAGCCTGCAAGGATGCCAACCACAGGAATCCCCTGCTCTCGTGCCTTCAAAATTTCATCCGCATACGAGATGCCGAATTGGGCTTTGCCCGCAGCGACGAGCTGCATGCTGGACACCTCCGGCCCGCCGGGCTGGATCGTCATATCGATGCCCTTGTCTTTGTAATAATTCTGCTGTAATGCCGCAAAATAGCCGCCATCTTCCCCTTTGGCATACCATGCCTCAATCAGCCGGACCTTTTCCAAACGAGGGCTGTCTCCTTCTCCAGCCGCAGCTGAAGATTCCGGAGCAGAAGCATTGGAGCATGCGCTAAGAAGCAGCAGCAGCAAAGCCGTACCCGACAGCACCCATTTCCTGTAACTTAAATGCAGAAGATGCTTGGACATACCGTACCCCTCCCTGTTGTGATGTCATTTCATTGCTGATTCATGCCAGGACTGGAGCAGCCTGTTCGAAATCATATTGATGATCAGGAAAAAAGCGATGCCGAGGGCGGATGCCGCCAAACCGCAGGCGAACAGATACGGAGTTTGCAGGCGGGTGGCGGCGACGGTAATTCCGTATCCGAGTCCTCCCTGCCCGCCGCCGATGCCGGCAATGTATTCTCCCACAATGGCTCCAACCACCGAGCTTGAACAGGAAATTTTCAGACCTGCCATAATGTATGGGAGGGCCGCCGGAAAGCGCAGCTTCCAGATCGTTTGCAGCTTGCTGGCATTGTACAGATAAAACAGATTTTTCATGTTCTGATCCGTGGAATTCAGTCCGATCAGCGTATTTGACAAAATCGGGAAAAAGCTGATCAGAAATGAAATGATGACAATCGCATTGATGCCTGCCCCGAACCAGATTACAATGATCGGCGCGATCGCGACGACGGGAATAGTCTGCAGGATAATCGCATATGGATAAACGCTTTTTTCCACCGTCTTGGACAGGGCCAGCAGGATGGCGATGGATATCCCCAGCACGGTGCTGATGGCAAAACCGATCAACGCCTCTACAATGGTTGTGCTTACCGAGGTGATCAGGTTTGAGCTGTTCTCGATTGCGGCTGCTGCAATATCGGACGGCTTTGGCAAAATATACGGCGGCATTCCGATCAGCCGTACGATCCATTCCCAGCCGCCCATAAATAGGACAAAGACAACAAAGGGAGGAAAAATCTTCTTTAGCAGGCTCATAATCGCATTTCCGCCTGCTGCAGCACCGCTGCGGCCGCCCCTCTTGCTGGAAGTCCGGATAGCTGCCGTCGTTTCAACGGCCGGACTTGCTGCCATTTTTTCCATGTCTCATTCCACTCCTCTCGTTTCTCTCTATCAGTGCTTCAACACATCGGACACACTGCGCACATAATCACCGAATTCCGGACGGGTCCGGAATTCATCATCCCGCGGGTAAGCGAACGGAATATCGATGATGTCCGAAATTTTGCCCGGGCGCGGCGTCATGACTACAACCTTTGTCGATAGAAAGACACTTTCAAACACGTTATGGGTAATGAACAGAACCGACATTTTTTTGTCCTGTTCCCAAATATCCAGCAATTCATCCTGCAGGGTCTGCCGAGTGATTTCATCCAATGCGCCAAACGGCTCATCCATCAGCAGCAGCTTGGGTCTGGAGATCAACGCTCTTGCAATCGACACCCGCATCTTCATTCCGCCCGACAATTCACGGGGCAGCACCTTCGTGTAATCTTTCAAGCCTACCAGCTCAAGCACCCGCTCTCCTTCCGCGGCCCGTTCCTTCTTGGATATGCCGTGCAGCGTGAGAGGCATCGTTACATTATCAATGAGCTTTGCCCAGGGCAGCAGAGTATGCTCCTGAAATACAAAAGCGATCTCATTTTGCTTGCGCGCTTCTTTGGGTGAAGTGCCCAGCACGGACAGATGGCCGGAGGTCGGTTCCGTCAGACCGGCAATCATATTAAAAATCGTTGACTTGCCGCAGCCGGAGGGTCCGACAAAGCAGAGAAATTCTCCTTCTCCCACCTGCAGCTCCGCATGCTGAACCGCAATCGTCCCGTTGGGGTATATTTTGCCGACATCATTGATCACAAGCATGGAACGGCTCCCCTTCCCAGCGGCTGCCGCTTGATTTTGAGTAAGCTGCATCCTCATCCCCCTCTTCTCCTTGAAGTTGTGTCCCATCATAAAGCCAAAACTCCGGTATGTAAATATTTCTGACACAATTTTGGTTTATGATCTAATGATATGGACTTCATACTGTTTTGAAAACAGAATTTATATATTTCGTGTCATTTTATATGACTTTTAATGTAACTGAATATTTGCAGAAAGCTACGGAGAGCTTATATAATTTCCTAAAAACCTGTGTCTGAGATCACAGGAGCGAACTTGTCTGCGGTTTACGCATCATTATTGAGAAGGAGCGATCTGGCATGCATTTAACCGTAGAGGACGCTTTAACGATCTATCCGTTATCGGAAGGGAAGCTGGCGGCTGGCAAAAAAGGAGTGACCCGCACGATCAGCTCCATTAATTTAATGGATGCGCCGGATGTCATTAACTGGATGAAGGAAGGGGAACTGCTGCTGACGACGGCTTATGCCATCAGGGATTCACCAGAGGAATTTGTCACTTTGCTGCGCAAGCTGAATGAACGGGGGTCTTCGGGACTTGGCATCAAACTTGGCCGGTACTGGTCGGAAATCCCCGAGATCGTTCTGCGCGAAGCCGACCGGCTGAGCTTTCCCCTGATCGAGCTGCCCTTTGAATTCACCTTTTCCGAACAAATCACTGCACTCTTTCAGTCCGAGTTTCAACGTGATACACGAAGACTGAACGAGCTGCTGGAAACACAGAAAAAGCTTGTTGATTTTGCCATGCAGGCGGATGAATATACCGATTATTTCCAGGAAATCACAAGCATTTTGGGGCGTCCTGTCGCCGTGGTGACTGCCGATGGAATGGTTTTGTACAATGTGATCGGCTGTTCTGAACAAGAATTGCTGAGCGATTGGCCCTGGCATCTGGACAACCGGTTTTATAAAGCGGCGGGCAAGCTGCTGTATCGGACTCCACTGCTGAAAAGCGGAACATCTTACGGTTATCTGCTGGTGCAGACCGGGAATTTGCAGGAAGCGAATGAAATGGAGGGGATTTTTCATCAGGCCGCCGTCATCCTCTCCTATCATTTAGAGGTCATCCGGAACCAGGAGGCTGCCGCCGCAGGAAGACGGCTCGGTATGACGATGGAGCGTTACCTGAAAGGAAACGCCTCCCGGCAAATCGTGCTTGAATTCGCGGAGGTGCTGGGGAGCGGCTTCTGGGACGGCCCTTATGTATGCATGATATCTTCAGCGGATACAAGCGCATGGGACCAGGACAGACAGCGCCGCCGGCTGCGGGAAATTCAGGAGAGGCTGCAGGAGCATCCGAAGACGGCCTCCCTAGAATCGCATCATTTTTATGTGATGAATCGTGTGTATTCCCTTTTGCGGATTCCGGAGGGGGAAGCCAGGGAGCGCAAGCTGTATGAGCAGACCGCACGCTTGTATTCGGATCTGATGAACACATGGGGTTATGGAAACGGAGCAAACGCATGTTATATCAGCAAAATCAGAACGGGTGTCGATTCGTTGATCGACGGCTTCCGGGAGTGTGCAGATGCCGAAAGAATCAGCGGGGAGCTGGGCTTAATCGAACCGGTTGTCCTGTTCGCCGATCTGGAATTCGTGTATCTCTTCCGGCATACTCCGCCGGAAGTCATGAACAGGTACTGTTCTTATTTATTCCATCCTCTGCTGGATAAAGACGAGGAATACGCCGGCGAAATGATGCGTACGCTTGAAGCTTATTTTGCCAACAACGGGCAGGTGAATGAAACCGCGCGCGAGCTGTTCATCCACCGTAACACAGTTCTGTATCGGCTGGAGAAAATCACGGGACTGCTGAATCTGGATTTAAAGAAAACCGATGATTTGCTGAAGTTGAAGCTTGGGTTGATGTTTCGGCATCTGTTGCCGAACGGCGGAAAGGCTTAATTCTGATACTACTTTCGTAGGTTGTGAGACGCTCCGAGAACGAAGCATTCCTCCAATCACTGTTGACCCTTCGGGCCAAAGGTGAACGCTCCGCTTTTCCGGAATCGCTTCGTCCTCTCCGCTGCTTCGTGCGTGCACAGACTTAAAGCATCAAGAAGAAATCGCTGATTTCCTGCGATCTTTATGGCAGAAAAGGCCGGGAACAGGAGCAAGTTCCCTGTTCTCGGCCTTTGTCCTTCCGGTCATCGAATAGCATTAATTCGAGATTTAATCTTATTTCGACCGCGCCAAACCTTCTAATTTCTTCTATATGCAAACTGACGTTTAAGTTTAATATTATCACACTTAACATCTATTATTATTTATCTGTTATTAATCGAAATGCCATGATTCATAAAACGGCTGAAATTATTCACTGAACCAATTTACTTGATTCTTTTCAGTTCAGCTTCCTGCTGGATGGAGCGGGCAGAGAGCAGTTCAATGATTTTATGTTGGTTATCCAAGATGGCTTCCATCTTTATAACACGTTCATTGGTATCCAGTACTGCTTGCTTAATCAACCCTTGCTCGGTTTTCAACTGGTCCAATCGATTATCCACCTGGTTCAACCGATTATCTACCTGGTCCAACCGATTGTGAATAGGGACGAATTCTCCCTTAATCCCCTCTTGCTCAGTTTTCAGATAGTTCAATTGATCATTAATAGGAACAAGTTCTTCCTTAATGACTGAACGCAGCAGCTCTTTTAATTCATTGTTCATAAGTTCCGCTCCCTCAACATGAAGATTTTGATAGTCTCGCACATCACTTATTTAAGATATACACCAAGAGCAAGATGATAATGCAACGAGAAACTTGAATGATGATTATTGTCTAATTTCACAGATACAATAGAACTTTCAATTATTTAAGCTGATTATATCACAACACGTAAAAAAGTAACAACTTAAAAAATTCAGACTTCGCCTACCTAATCCAGCCTACATTTTCATTAAGCTTCACTTGAGTTAGAAGCGGGGAACTTCTTTGGGGGGAAGGCAAAGCTCGAACCACTGACCCCCACCCTGTCAAGCTGGCGCTCTCCCAACAACCAACAGATTAAGTCATCTATCACTGCAGAAAATGATATTACCCGACCATGCAAAAAACCTCGGACATGAAAATCCGAGGTTTTTAAAAGCACTGCTGCTTCAAAGAACGATTGCTCTCAAAAGCTATTTTTACAGATCGTCCATCAAATCCAAAATATATTGCGGAACCTCGCGGCCATACTTCTCGGTGCCGTCCGTGCTCACAATCAAGGGCTCTCCATCCAGAAGCGGGTAACCCCCGCCGAATTCAAAGTCCACTTCCGCAACTCTGCCGCGGCCGTACTTTCTTGCCGTTGCCTCCTCACTCACCACATGGAGCACGGATCTCATGTCAATATACGCGTAACCTGTTGCCATTTGTTCATCACTCCTTTTCTCTGTCCATTATACGGTGACAGCTCCCCATACCGCAAAGGCGGGGCTTCTCGGATCATCCGGACACCTGTCTGTTGCCTACTAAGTACCATTAATTCTTCTCCTGCGCTGCCATCCATTCCTCATGCAAAATGCCCATGATGATGAGGTCATAACGGCGACCGTCCCGCCTTACCGCTTCCCGTTCTCTTCCTTCCAGCCGAAAACCGGCCTTCTCATAAGCGCGAATGGCTCCGGGATTGTATTCGATCACATTCAGTCCTACCCGGTTCAGATTCAGCTCATGGAAGGCATAACGCAGAATCAGATGAAGCGCGTCCGTTCCGTACCCTTTGCCTCGGTTCCTAGCCTCTCCTATGCCGATCGCAAGCTTTCCGGCTCCATTATTCCACTCAATGCTGTGAATGGCTGCAAAGCCAATGAGCTCGTCATCTGTAACCGTTCTCAGCCTGAAATAGACTTCATTGGGATTGGGTGTCCCTTCCTGCTCAATCCGGCTGCGCTGAAAGGGCAAGGCGATGTCGGTATCCACGTTGCGCAGGTAATCAGGGTCTTCTCCCCAGCGGAGAATAATATCGGTATCCTCTTCTCGTATTCCGGTTAGCTTTACCAGCTTGCCCTGAAAAAAGTTAGATGTCAATCCCATGAAGCTCTCTCCTTCTTAGTACGGATTTCTCTATGTTATAGGCACACGTATGTAAAATCAATCCCCTGCGTTAAAGCATATGGAAAACCACCGCTGCTTCAATCCGAAACAGCGGCGGCCCGTGAGCGTGTCTATTCAATGTTCTGCCTTACAGAACAAGGTTCAGTTTGTAAACGTATGTCTGCCAAGTGTCAGCACAGCGGGACGGGCCATGCTCCACTTTGAAGTGGCGATTGCCGGATTGTAATAATAGAGCGAGCCGTTGGTCGGATCCACACCGTTCAGCGCCTGGCGGGCTGCTGCGTAGGCCGTTTTATTCGGAGTCAGATAATACTGTCCGTCCTGTACGGCTGTAAACTGTCCCGGCTGCATAATAATATCAGGAATGGAGCTCGGAAATTCGTTCGACTGGACGCGGTTCAGAACGACGGCGCCGACAGCCACCTGTCCCTTAAAGGACTCTCCCCGTGCTTCTGCATATATAATTCGTGCAAGCTGCTCAAGAGTCGTATGGCGCGCAGGAGATAATGCGTTCAGCTTGGCTTTCGTAGCCGGGCCTACTACACCATCCGCGGCTAACCCGTAGTCACGCTGAAAGCGCTTGACGGCCGAGTCAGTAATAGAGCCGAAATAACCTGTGAAGCCAGCCTTGAAATAACCAAGCGTCGCTAGCTGCTCCTGCAGTTGCAGCACATGCTCGCTTTGCGTTCCTTTCGAAATAGCTTGCGCGCTTGCCTCGGCAGGCGCGAAGGTTAGACCCAAAGCACAGGCACAGGATAAGATAAGAGCGGATAATTTCTTCATTGGTCGAGACAACCCCCACATTCATTTTCTGTCCGGGCACATGACCCGGCTAGTCCAACTCATGGCGTTCATCCGATAGTGAAGCTGCCGTACACGCTCGGAACGGCGGATTAACATAAACCCAAATGAAAAGCATCGGACAAAGCTGATTCCGTAGAAGTGTATCATATTTAAAGTAACTGGATAACCCGGCTCCAGACCTATCATAAAATGTTGTCACAGCAGCATTTTTTGCATTTTTCCGCTAACGGCGCACAAAAATTTAGGGCTTTGGTTACATTTTTGTAACCGCCCGTTTCTATTCGAATTGACCGAGTTATAAGAACGAGTTGGCGTCAAAGTTAACCATCTTCTTTAACAAAATTGAAAAAGAGGCCCTCCCAAAGCCATTTTTAATGACTAATGGGAGAGCCCCGTTTTAATAGGATAAAAGATGAAAGCATCAAGCCCGAACTTTTAATTTCTTTTTGATTTGCGTAGCCAGAAGCTCAAGTAAGATCGCAAATGCCAATATAAGATAAGTTATAGCCCCAATTTCTCTGACATCATAATAAAAGCTGCTGGCCATGAACATATCAAAACCAATGCCCCCGGCTCCGGCCGCTGCACCCATGGCGACAGCAACAGCAAAGTTGATCTCGAATCGCATAAACGTCCAGGAGAGCAGGTAGGTCATCGATGACGGAATGACGGCCTGGAATACGATCATCCACCAGCCGGCGCCACTCGCCTTCAAGGCTTCAATGACTCCTTTATCCAATTCCTCAAAGGACTCGGAGTAAGCCTTCACCAGGTAGCTGACCGAATGGAACGTCATGCCGATGACGGCCGCTACACCGCCAAGACCTGCCGCAACGGCGAATATCAATACCCACAGCACTGTAGGCACGGCGCGAATGAAGGATACGGCTGCCTTGACAGCCACGGAGACTCCATTTGAAGACAGATTTCTAGCTGCAAAAAGTCCCAGAAACAAGGCAATAACCGCACCGAACAATGTGGTCAGAAATGCGAGACCCAGCGTGATGCCGACCTGTTTCAGCGCTTCCCCAAACGTAAAGTGATTCATCTGCGGCTCCAGGAACATAACTCGTACGGTATCCATCGTCGAGACAACCGCATCCCGGAACTGAATATCCTTGTAATCAAACGTCAAAAATCCATATATCGTCAGCAGCACCAGCAAAATGAGCGTAACCGAAATGACGAAGGACGATTTACTGAACGGCTTTGCCTTGATGCGCTCCCCGGACAAAGCCTTGGAGGTCATCGGTTCAGATAGAGGATGTTCCATCACTACAAAATGACCCTCCTTACATAGTTGGATACCGTCTCAATGAGCAGAATGGCTGCAACGATCACCAGGACGACCAAAGAGGCCGAGCTATAATTCAGACTCTTGTAATACAGACTGAACAAAAAGCCGATTCCCGTTCCGGTCAGAATGCCGATAAGCGTCGCATGCCTGATATTTGTTTCAATCGTAAACAGGACCCAGCTCAGCAATTGCGGAAGGCTTGAAGGAATAACCGACTTGAAAATAATGAGTAAATAGCCGGCCCCCGTCGCACGCAGCGCCTCCACGGAATGGCTGCTCACTTCATCAATAGACTCGATAAAGGCGCGCGTCAAAAATCCGAATGAGCCAAAAAACAGGGCAAAGTAGCCTGTCAGCACACTTTGGCCGAAAGAAAACAGCAGAATCATGGACCATGCGGCAACATCAATATTGCGAAACAATGTCGCGACAAAGCGCCCGATAAAGCTGAAAATACCGCCCCCGCCCGTTGCTTGAGAACCCATAATGGCGAAAAAGAGTGCGAAAACCGCGGCGACCGTCGTTGCCGCAATCGATACCAGGAGGGTCTCGAGCAGTGACGTGATCATTTCAGGCAACTTGTCCATCGCTTTCCCATTCGGATAAAAATTGTGCACGGCCCATTCCGCCGCCTTCGGAATCGAGGTAAATCCCTTGATGACATCGAATTCGGTTACGGCAATCGCTGCGTAAGTGATGATCAGCAGCAAGGCGCAGTACAGCAAAGAATTTCTTCTTTTACGCGCAAAGAAATTAGCCTGCATGCTGACCTCCTTCACCTGTCATATAATCCTCAAGCCTTGATCCGTAGATACGATGCAGCTCTTCCGGTCCGACATCACCTGGCGCTCCGTCATACACGATCTTTCCCTCGTTTACGCCGATAATCCGGCCGGAATATTTCAAGGCGACATCCACCTGATGCAGGTTGACCAGTACCGTAATGCCCATGGACGAACAGACGTTGCGCAGATGCTCCATAATCGTCCGGGAAGCGTTCGGGTCAAGTGAGGCAATCGGCTCGTCGCATAAAAGCAGTTTCGGGTTCTGGATCAGCGCGCGTGCAATGCCCACCCGCTGCTTCTGTCCGCCGCTCAATTGATCACAGCGCTTGTAGATTTGCTGCTCCAGACCGAGCAGCTTGAGAATGGCATGGGCCTGTCTTTTCTCTTCCTCTGAATAAAGTCCAAGAATACCCGCAAAAGTTGACTTGTAGCCAAGCCTGCCATGCAGCACATTTTCGATGACACTTAAGCGTTCGACAAGATTATAATGCTGAAAGATCATGCCGATCCGGGTTCTCAGTTTTTTCAGTTCATTTTTCTTGAGGCTGTTCACACGAAGCCCGTCGAACATGATGTCACCGCTGCTTGCGTCGATCATCCGGTTAATGCATCTGAGCAGTGTTGATTTTCCCGCTCCGGAAGGGCCTATAATGGATACGAATTCACCCTCACCTACGGTAAAGCTCACATTTGACAAAGCCTGGGTATCCTCGCCGTACTTCTTGGCAACCTGCTTCAGGTGAAGTAACTGCGTCATAACAGAAGTGCACCCTCCTAACGTTTACATCGTAACCCTCATTTTACTTAGCTGACAGCTCGCGAATCGGATTGAACCATTCGTCCTCCACAGGCAGAAACTTTTCATTTCCCGACTTTTGCTTGAGCAAACCGGAATCCTTGGAATCGGCAGGCAACAGAATTTTCTCGTTTTTCGCAAATTTATCGGAGGTAAACAGCTCCTTCAGCTTGGTCACCTCTTCTTCGCTTACCGTATCGGTGTTCACCACGAATGGGGAATTCAGCACCGGTGTTACGGAAATAAGTGAAAATTGTTTGCCGGCAAGCGTATTGAAAGGTTCAGCCGCACCGTCTTTTACCGTATAAACCGCTCCCGGTGTGTTGTCTTCTCCTTCGGTCAGATCTACGTAATTATCTACGCATGTATTACAGAAGGCAGCCACGTCCGCTTTCCCTGTAAGCAGGTTGACAGCCGATCCCTGGTGGGAACCGCCAAACAGAACTTCACTGAAAAACTTGTCCTTGCCGCCCTGCAGCAAATCCTCGGCAGTCAGATCCTTATACTGATCCATGCTGCTGAAGTGGGTCACGATGCCGGCAGAAGGCACCTTGAAGCCGGAGGTTGAAGAGTTTGAAACAAAGGAGAATTTTTTACCAGCAATGTTGTCGATGGAAAACTGGTCGCCGTTTTTATACTCGCCCTCTTCTCCCTTGCGGACGTTCAGCCAGCTGTAATAGACAGCATCATCCAATGTTCCCGACTCTCCGCTCAAAACAACCATAGGCAATACTTTCTCATTTTTCTGATGGGCTTCGATGTATCCCTGAGGTCCCATAAAAGCAAGGTCTGCATTTCCGTTCGCAATCGCTTCGATCGCAATGATATAGTCCGTCGTCGTCTGTTGCACCACTTTCTTGCCGGTCGCCTCTTCGATCATTTTTCCGATTTCCTCCCGCGCTCCCTTGAGCTCTGCGCCGGATTCATTCGGATACCAAACCATGGTGAGCGTATCAGATTCAGCCGTAGCTCCTTGCCCCCCGTTACCACAACCCGACATGACCAAGATCACAGAGAGAAACAGAATGATCGCCAGTGATTTCTTCATGAATTGGACTCCTCCCGAAATCAAAACTATAAAATGATTCTAATTCAGTATAAAAGAGGTGTATTTTCAGCATGTTAGAGTAATTTTAAGTTATCACCATAATTTTCAGAAAATTCTGCTACGATCAATGTTATTGTAAACGAACGAACATATTAGCTGGAGGCCAACGCGCCACCCGCAATCTTGTACTCTCTTGTGCAGAGGCTCTCCATAAATTCCAGGTCGTGAAAAATGCCCAGCATCGTCGTGCCTTCCTGCATCAGCTGCTCAATGAGCAGCTTGACCTTTTGCTTGGACGCATCATCAAGACTCGCCGTCGGCTCATCCAGCAGCAAAAGCCGTGGACGCTTGACCATCGCTCTGGCGATGTTCAGCCTCAGCTTCTCCCCTCCGGAAAAGGTGGCCGGATAGCTGTCCCACAATTCCCTGCTCAATTCGAAATGGGTCAGCATGTTTACCGCTTCCGCTGCGGCGAATTGCGCATCATGTCCCATTTCGAGAACAGCCTGATGAACGAGCTCCCTGGCCGAGGTTCGGGGCATGACGTTCAGAAACTGGGATACATAACCGATCTCGGAGCGGCGGAGATGGATGATCGTTCTTTCGGAGGCGGCAGCCAAATTGATGTTCCCGAATTGTGTGGAGTCATACCAGATCTCCCCTTCATGCGGAAGGTAAGTACGGTAAATGCATCGCAGGATCGTCGACTTTCCGCTGCCGCTTTTTCCTGTAATGCCGACGAATTCACCCTCCTTCACATACAGATTGATGTTGTTCAGCGCCGTAATTTCCTGATTCATGTGATGCAGTGTAAATGATTTGGACAGCCCTTCGATCGACAACAGATTTTGTCCCATGTTGGCTCCTCCTTTCGCGGGTAAGCATCAGATTCTGTAATTCGTTTGCTGGATCAGCTTTCCGTCAACCATTACGGTCGTAATGACGGGAAAGTCATCAGGCTCTAGGCGTTCTATGATCAGCACGTCGGCCTTTTTGCCCTCCCTGATCGAACCGACTTCATCATCGATGCGCACGGCCTTCGCCGGATTCAGGCTGACAAGCTTGAACATTTCGGCAAAATCCTTCCCCAGCTCGCTTGAAAGCTGAAAAACGGCATGCAGCATGGACGCAGGATAATAATCACTGCACAAAATATCGATAGACCCATCGCTGACCGCCTCCTGTGCAGACAAATTTCCGCTGTGCGACCCGCCCAGGATGACGTTCGGGGCGCCGGCAATCGTGTACATGCCCTTCTTCTTCGCTTCGCGCGCAATCTCCAGCGTGATCGGAAATTCGCTGATCGTTGCGCCGAAGCTTTGCACCAGCTCCAGCTTGTCCAGGGAGTCATCATCATGCGATGCAATAGCAATTCCCCTTGCCGCCGCTATTTCCGCAATCTCGCGTATGCTTTCGACCGTAAGCTTTTCCTTGGTCAGATGGTTGGCAATAAGTACGTTCATGCCTTCTTCCGTAATGTGGTCATATCCGCGAACCGTTTTTTTATAGACCTCCAGATCCCTGTACTGTCCCTGGCCGGGAGTATGATCCATAAAGGATATGAGATGAACTTTATCCTCCTCAATATAACCCTTCAGGTCATTAACCTCGCTCAGATTGTCAATCTCGAACCTTGCATGAAAGCGGTGACGGATCAGATGCTTTGTTTGATGCGTTTGGCTAATCAGCTCAAGCAGCTTGCGCACATTCTCCGGCTCGCGGATCGGCCGGTATTTATAGTCCACCGATTTAAAGAGGGACAACGAATGATACATCGTCGTAATGCCGTGCGAGATCAGCTCTTTCTCCGTTTCCCGCAAACTGAGTCCGAAATGAATGAGTGAGGTCGGACGCGGAGCGGTCATGTGCTCAATGTAATCGGAGTGAATGTCGATCATGCCTGGAGTAACATATCCGCCCTTGGCGTCGATGATCTGCACTTCCGGACCGTTCTCCCATTCGCCGGCCCGCACAATTCCGGCAATCCTGCCGTGTTCGATCAGAAGGTCAAAGCCTTCAAGAAGAGCCTCCTCCGTAACCATAATTCCACCTGTAATCACATACATAGGAACGACTCCCTTTCTTTAATTGCGTGTTCAAAAAGTCAGGTTTTCAGCACCGAGAAGGTTGGATGAAGCCAGGGACTGAGGAGCGGAGCGTACGTTGGGTACGTGAGCACCGGAAGGCCCGGCTGAATTCAAGATTCGATGTCGAGTCCGCTCCCTGACTTCCTTCGTGATCAAAAGATGACTTTTTGAACTACCTCTTTAAATTCGTCACAGCAGAGAATGTACCAGTTGCTGGGTATAAGCATGCTGCGGATCTTCAAGAATCTGATCCGTTAGCCCCTGCTCAACGATTTGCCCGTCAAGCATGACCAGTGTCCTGTCGGCCAGCATGCGGATGACGCCGAGGTCATGGGATACCAGCAAAATGCTGATGTTCAGCTCTCTTTGCAAATGCCTGATCAGGTCAAGCACACTCGCCTGCACGGAAAGATCAAGCCCTGTTGTCACCTCGTCCAGCAGCAGAATGGGCGGGTTGTTCGACAATGCCTTGCCAATCTGAACTCTCTGCTGCATGCCGCCGGAGAAGTTTTGCGGTGCTTCCTTCATTCTGTGGACCGGGATATGAACCTTGGCGAGCAGCTCGCTGCCGCGCCCTTCCATGGCGGCGGCATTGCGGCTGCCGGCCGCGATCATCTTCTCGGCAATGTTGCCTACCGAAGAAAAGTTAAGCCGCAGTCCGAGCACCGGATTTTGATACACCTTGCCCATCAGCTGATTGCGGACGAATCTTTTTTGCTGGGACGATTCCTCGAACAAATTGCGCGTTCCTTCTTTATAGGAGCTCAGGTAAGCTTTACCGCCCGTAACGTCCTGATCAAAGTACAGGCATTTCATCAAGGTCGACTTCCCGCTGCCGCTTTCTCCAACGATTCCCAGCACTTCTCCTGGATATAAATCGAAATTAATGTTCTGGCAGGAGTAGACGGTGCCGCAGGCGGGGCAGTAATTCCGGTCCAACCGGCGGTCATACGGGCTGCTGCATCGCGGGCATCCTGTCCCAAACTGCTTGTTTAAATCTTGTATACTTAAAATAGGTTCAGCTGCTGTAATCATGTGATTTCACCCCTTCTTTAGGAAGACTTCCTGTTCAATCGGGACAGGCAATAGCTTGTGTCATTGCACTGGTAATAAGTGGTGTCCGTATTGGCGTCGTACAGCTCATCCATGAACACATGCTCTGCCCCGCACTGTATGCAGCTTTTGCCAGCGAAGCTTTCCGGCGCAAACGGCACGTCCTCAAAGTCAAGCGACACAACCTTGGTATGCGGTGGAACGGCGTAAATCTTCTTTTCCCTGCCCGCCCCGAGCAGTATAAGCGCGTCCGAGCTGTGCAGCTTGGGATTGTCGAATTTCGGAATCGGACTTGGCGCCATGACGTAACGGTCATGGACCATGACCGGGTGATCCGCGCCGGTTGAAATGCCACCATACTTCATCAGCTGTTCGAACAGCATGAGCCAGGCGCCGCTGTATTCTTTTTCCCCATGCAGGCGTTTGGTCTGCCGTTCGCTGGACTCGTATCTGCGCAAGGGCTCAGGCATCGGCACCTGAAGGACTAAAATCTGTCCATCACGCAGCGGCACTTCCGGAATACGGTGGCGGGATTGAATCAGCGTCGCTTCCTCGGTAGCCTCCACCGTACGTACCGACGTCGTCTTCTGGATCAGCTTCTTGATGTTGACGGCGTTCACGGATTCGTCCGAGCCCTGATCGATGACTTTCAGCACATCATTCTCCCCGATCAGCGACAGTGTAAGCTGAAGACCGCCCGTGCCCCATCCGCGCCCGATCGGCATCTCCCGGGAAGCAAACGGTACCTGATACCCCGGTATGGCGATGGCTTTCAGTGTTGCCCGGCGAATTTCCCTTTTGGACCCTTCATCTAAAAAGGCAAAATGATATGAATTATGCATACTGATTCTCCTCTTCCGTGCTCGCTGATTCTGCCTGCCTGATCTTGCGTATATCGTTCAGCTTGGACTGGAACGTAACGTAATGCGGTAGCTTCAAATGAGAGATAAAACCTGTCGATTCCACGGAATCGATATGAAAGAGCACAAATTCTTCATTCTGGGTCGGTATGGCCTTATCTCCGGCAGCAAGGCTTTTGTCCAATATGCTCATGGCGATCGCTTTCGTCTCGTTTTGTCCATAACAAAGGCCGTAGCCGAAATCGAGCTGAAGCTCCTTTTTGCCGTTTCTTTTATCCACGGTGTCCGGAACGACCATCTCCACCTCTGTCACTTGAATTTCCCCGATATAGTAAGCATCCTCCTCAGAATCCGCAGCCTCTAACGGACTGTCCACGCACACAGGCAGATATCCTACACGAAGCTCTCCCACCGTTGGATGGACGTTGCCATACCCCCGAATGACAGCGTAAGCGAGAGAGGTTACAGCCCCTGTCTGTCCGCGTGACAAAATTTGCAGCTTTTCGCTCCGGCTTGCCGGGAATGTCAGGCTCTTTCGCGTAATATCGTCCGGTTCGGCATCATCGATAGGACATTCCGGGATCAGCCCTTCCCTGCGCAGATAATCCAGCACTTTGGGAAGCTGTTCATGTGGGGCCTGCTCCGGGCGTACATCTTCCTGAGACGCATCCTCAAGACTGCCCTCGCCCCCATTTTCAAAATGAGCAAGCCATTCCCTGACACTCTCCTCCGTCTCGTCCCCCAGCTCGAAATCAAGCAGACGATGCGAGTAGTCGGTCGTGGCTCCAAGCATTTGTCCGCCGGGGATGTCCTTGAATGAGGCAGATATTCTGCGCTCGACCCGCATCTGATCCGAGGTGACTGTTCTCGAATAATGCTTGCGGGCAAGCGTTGAGCGATAGGCTCTCAGCAAAAATACCGCTTCTTCGGGGCTACCCTCCGCCTGCTTGATCGCAAGCGCCGCCAATGATTCACTGTACACGCTGCTTTCAGACATTACCTGATCGATCAACTGCCTCATTCCGGCCTGAATGTCCCGGATATCCAGCGTTCTCCCATGCTTTAGCCGCTCATACTGAATGCGTCTAAGCGATTCCTCAATGGCTTTAGTTCCGCCCTTGACTGCAACGTATCCCATTAATGCTGCACCTCCATCTCAATCCGGGTCGTGCGGGGCAGGGCAAGCAGCAACTGGGCAGCATCCGTAAAGATCAGATCAACACCCAGTGGATACTCCAGATTACGCTCCTCACGGACCCGTTCCCATCCGGCAGGAGCCTGCGCCGCACAGACAGCAGTGTGCTCAATGCCGGGTCCCTTCAGGATACGCTGCTCTCCACCGTATACGCTCGGCAATTCAACGATCAGAGTCGCCGACTGGTGAGGATTGTCCAGGTCTCCGATTTTCGCCATATGCAGCGCTTCGTTCAAATGATCGTCAAGCGCGGTGTGAGCGATGAAAATATAATCCGCATCGCTTGCCCCGGCTTGTTTGGCGTAGGTCAACCTGCGGATAAGCTGTGTCAGCTCCTCCTCATTTTCTGCGAATACTTTAAATGTGACCTCCGTATCGAGCAGCATTCGGGCCAGCACCAGCGTTGCCGGGTAGATGTCCTTGCGCCGCTCTTCTTTTCCAGCCACGTCGGAAAGATCCTGCACTCTCCCCGGTCTGGATAAAGCGTCCACTACTTTTCGATAAACCTGTTGTATGTCGTGCACCTGATTCAGCATGAATGAGCTCCCCCCTTAATCGCTGTCCATCGTTTCAAAATTGACCTTGGTCAGCTGCAGCTTCCGCTGCCTGTGCGTCCGCTCCACGGCCTGCTTTTCCTGCTCCATTCCCAGAAGCTCCTCCCAACGCACCGTTTCCTTCAAGCCTGCCGCATAGGCCGCATCGATAACCGCCAGAAAATAAGCTTTTTCACTGTCATCTCCCTTGATCAGACCGATCCCGGTCGCCCCCTGAACCTGCACCTTGCACTCCGTGACCAAGACTTCTCCGAGATAGAAAAGACTTTGCTTTGCCGTTTCCCTCACCTTAACCATCACCAGCCCCGGATTCGGCTCTTCAATCACGGAGGTTTCGTAGTTGTTCACGATTTCCTCCGCAAGTGCCTTCATGAAGCCTGACGGACTGCCGATAAGTATTTCCGTTCTCTGCTTTCGTTTCATGTGCAACCTCCAGTCCTGCGTCATTCTAATGGTTGTTTCCAATGACGTACGTAAATGAATCTCCCCTGTACAAAGTTCTGCTGTATTCCAGCATGCGTCCCGAGGCTTTATCGGCACAGGACGATTCCAGCACAAGCAGGGGAACGAGGATCGGGCAATCAAGCAGCTCCCGTTCATGCCTGCCCGGATAAGTCACGCTGAGCCGGGTCCCATCAGATTGAAACTCGGTGTACCCCTTGCTGTTGTAATATTGGAACATGGATTTTATTTCTTTGCCGGCATGTCTGATATCCGGAAAAAGAGCTTCCGGGACGTATGAGCTATGCAGCGCGATAGGCTGATCATTAATGATTCGGAGCCGGTCGATTCTGTAGACAGCGTCATGCTCCGAGACTCCCAGCAGCGCAAAGATTTGCGGATTGAAGCCCACTTTTTCACACAACACATTCCTGGACAAATAATTGAACCCGAGCTCCACCATTTTCTGGCTGAAGCTTTTGGCATTGCTGAGTATGAGGGGGATCTGCTGCTGTCTGTCCTTCACGAAGCTGCCCTTGCCCTGCATGGAGTAGATGTATCCAAGCTCCTGCAGTCTTTCGTAGGCTCGGCGTGCCGTCATGCGCGGAACCTTGAGACGGTCGGCAAGCTCGTTTTCGGAAGGCAGCTTGTCATTCGGCTCGTATTTTCCAGCTTGAATCGCTGCAATGAAATGATCCATAATTTCAATCTCTTCAGACATCGTCAGATCCCCCATTCATGTTCAGAATATAGTCAGGTAGTCGCGTGCAGACGTCGTTTTCGCTCCCTGATCACTTGTACTGTTTCGAGTCCAGGACTTTTACTGCCCAGCCGGACCTGCTTTTCACCGTAAAATCCATGAAAATCCGATCCGCCCGTCATGATCAAATCATATTTCCTGGCCAACTCCTTCGCCCTCTGTTCATCCTTCGGTTCATGCAGCGGGTGAAGCACCTCTATCCCCTGCAATCCGCAGGCCACCAGCTCGGGTAGGATATCAAAGCTGTCATATTGCCCCGGATGCGCGAGAACGGGAATGCCGCCGGCCTGGAGTATGGCCCGGACCGCCTGCTCTGCGCCGACGTATTCCATCGGCATGTACGCAAGACCGGGGGCCTCTCCATTTTTGCCGCGGGAGAACAATGTTTTATACAGGTCGCCATAAATGGAGTCCGTATACCCCGCGTCGATGAGCGCATGCATAATGTGCTGCTTGTATACGCCTGTACCGCCTTCCGCATACGCCAAGACCTGTTCCCAGGAAATGTCGTATCCGTGCTGCTCAAGCACTTTTACTGCACGTCTGCAGCCCTCATGGCGCCGTTCAATGAGCGGATTGCATAATTCAGCTATTCCGCTGTCCCCCGTCTCAATCTCGTAGCCTAAAATATGGACTCTGCGGCCTCTGTCGAAATCGTAGGCCGAAATCTCGATACCCGGAATGATTTCAATCCCGCGCTCTCTGCCTTGAGCCGCCATTTCTTGCAGACCTGCCGTAGTGTCATGATTCGTTATCGCCAAATGAGTAACCGACTCGGCAGCCGCCAACTCCATCACTTCTGCAAAAGTAAAGGAGCCATCCGAAAGGCGGGTATGACAGTGCAATTCCACCTTCATTTCAAATCCCCCTAAAAGTTTTGTGAGCGTTACTTCCTTGAATATCTCTTCGTACAAAACTACTTCGGAAGCATACGCTAAGTTTTGTGAGCGTTACTTCCTCGATATCTCTTCGTACAAAACTACTTCGGAAGCATAATCCTGGTCTCGTACCGCTTTACGGACATAGTCTAACTTGATGCCAAGTTGCCATGGTCAGGGGAGTGTAAATTGTAGGTTCAGTTTTGTAAGATTTCCGGCAAACAAAAAAAACGGCTGTTCGATTGAAATCAGCCGTTTTTCCTTTTATCTCCAAAATTATATGCAGTTTTTGAAGATACATCTTAATCCACTTTGGCCCCATAGGAACGCAAAAAGGCCACCGCCTGATGCATATCCATTCGCGCTCCTTTCACATCCATGGAGCGGAAATCGATGGCCTCCATTATGGCCCCACGCAGATCGGCCCCCTGCAGCTTGGCTTGCGCCATCTGTGCCCGGGTCAGATCAGCCTTGCGCAAGTCGGCCTTTTCGAGATTGGCTCCATACAGATCCGCTTCTTCCAGTCGTAATCCGCGCAAATCCTGTTTGGCCAGCTGCGCTCCCCGAAAATTCGCGTAAGACCAGTCTCCCGCCACGAACGTGACACCATCCAGGTTGGCTTTTACAAAGTCCGAGCCCGTCATTTTACACTGTTCAAACTTGGCGACGAACAAATTCGCTTCCATGAACTTGCAGTTCACAAAGGCCGATTCCGTATGAATGGATGCATTCAACTGCGCGCCGCTGAAATCACATTCCTCAAAACGGCAGCCCTCTGTTGTAATTTCCTCAAGGGACGCGCCCCTGAAGCGGCAGCGGATAAAGGTGCAGCGGATGAGCTCTCCTTCTCTTAATTCCTTGTTGCTAAAATCAACCTCACTATATGCTTCGTCTATGTACTGGTACATGTCATCTCTCCCCGCGCAAGCTGAATTTGTACGGTCCATTGTCCATTTGCCCGTAACGTTATTCTAATTATTCCGCATTGGAAAAAGGGAGTCAAATCACAAAAGGAGAACCGCTTAACGCGGATCTCCTCCATATAGGGCTGCTGCAGCTTAATGCCAGATACACCATGTAGTGCTTATTCCAATAGGATCGTATTAAATGACTCAGGCTCCATTTCGATTTGGAACACGCTGTTACCGTCTGACAGACCAAGAACACGCTTGTCTTTGAACGGGTTCATAATCACCACGGCTTTGCGCCCGTCCGGCAGGAGGAATGCGGAAGCTTTGCCCGACCAAGGTCCTTTGAGGCCTATCTTTTTTGAGCCCGGGGAGACAAAATGGGAGTAATGCTTCATTACATAATATTCGGGATTTTCTGTTATTGCAGCAGTGGCAGGATCAACCGTGAGCATGGAATTCTGCTCCCATCCCCATGTGCTGCGCCCTTTGGGTTCAAGCACCATGTTCCAGTAGATGTAGGCATTCACTCCGTTATTAAAATAATGCTGAAACAGGTTAAACACGTATTTGGCATAATCCCAGGAATTATTTCCGTCCCCGCATTCATTCTCGGTCTGCATGTACCGAAGCTCCGGATAGCTCTGCACCGTACGCTGGATGGCATGTTTTCCTGCCCATTGGTAGCCCACGCCGGTAATATATCTGTAGGCTTCAAGATCACTCAGCACCGTGAAGGCATAGTCATCAAAGTCGGTCGTTCTTTTCTTGATCAGCTCTTCCCACGGATCGGGAGCATTGATCGTACCCAGCCATATTTCCGTGTTCAGCCCATGCTCTGCAAAAGCAGGGCCCAGATAATCGCGGATAAACTCCTTTAATTGCTCGCCAGTCCAGACACAGGACGGAAACTTCTGGTCTGCAATGACCTCATTTTGCACATGAATCTGGTGGATGGTAATGCCTTCTTCCTGATAAGCCTGCACAAATTTCACAAAATAGAGCGCATATGCTTGCAAAATATCCTTTTCCCAGCGGAGTGTTCCGTAATTATAGGCTCTGGGAGATTTCATCCACGTCGGCGGGCTCCATGGAGAGGCAAAAAGCTTCAGGTCCGGATTGAATTGCATCGCTTCTTTAATATATGGAATGAGATATTTACGATCCCGTTCAATGGAGAAATGCTCCATCGTCAGGTCGCCGTCCGTTTCGTTATGGCTGTACCATTCCAGTGCGTAATCACTTGCACCGATGGGCAGCCTGCAGATGCTGAACCGGTGCTCTCCCTCCGGATGGAACAGCGAGTGAAAGACCTGTCTGCGGTCTTCATCACTTAAATGCTGCAATGCCACGTATCCCAGTTCGTTGAAGCATCCTCCGAAACCGTCCACTTCCTGAAACAGTTCCCCGGTCAGCTCCAGATTGGTGGACACGCCCGGGGCTTCAGAGGCCTCTTTCTCCATCCATCTATGCTGCTGTGAAGTCGAAATCCAGCGGATATTTTTCTTTGTCATAACCTGTCCTCCCGGTTAGATCAAGTGGGCGCCGCTGCTATGTTAGCCCATTTCTTTTGTGGCTTTACAAGCATGGCGTCGTTCTTTAGCTTGATCTAATTTTAATGCAGAAGCCGGGAAAAACAGATGATCTAAACCGCGTGAAATTTGCCCAAATCCAAGGTGATTTCGTCGCATGGCAAGAAGCTTTGCTGCAAAAAAAATCCGCGCTGAACCAGCACGGATGTGAACTCATTATAACAGGGGCAATTTATTCTGCCAAACGCTTTACCGAAAGGTTGAATCTATGGCAGATCTGTCTGTGACTGTTTTTTATTCGATGGCGCAAACCATCCGAGAAGTGCTATCGCAACCAAGACACCATAAAAGACAAGGGTCCAGCCTGTACTATGCGGGAAATGATGATCCAACACACCAATATCTTCATGAGCCAGAGTAATCACGGCGAGTTTGACACCGACCCATGCCACAATTGCATAAGCCGTGGTCTCCAGTGCTGGCCGTTGAGCGAGCAGTTTTACAAACCATGTGGCCGCGAATTTGATCAGGACGAGCCCGGCGATTCCGCCAAGCAATACAACGATGAATTGTCCGCCGTCCATACCACCGAAATCCCCAAGCGGTGAATCGGGAAGCCCCAGTGCCAGAGCCACTGCAGCAAGAATGGAATCAATCGCAAAGGCGAGATCCGCAATAGCAATTTTTCCTACGGTTGGCCAAAAGCCTTTTCCTGCCGCATCTTTCTTTACGTCCTCGCGAATATTCTCGTTTTTCTTGCCGAAACGTGCTTTGATGATGTGCTTTAACCCCAGGTATAGCAGATAAGCAGCCCCGATCGCCTGTATTTGCCAGACGTTGGCAATAAACGATATCGCAAACAGTGCGACAAAGCGAAAAACAAAAGCCATAATGATCCCATAATTGATGGCTTTCTTCTTCTGGTCCTCCGGTAAATGCTTTGCGATAACCGCCAGCACCAGGGCATTATCCGCCGATAGCAAACCCTCCAATGCAATAAGAATCAGTAATGCCCATGCATACTCCAGCCAAATGGATTCCAACAGTACTTCTCCTCTCTTATTAAGAGTATGTTCATTACGACAAACTTCCCGCTTTAAACCTAAGTTTCGGTTAAAACAGAGGATTTTGATCCGGCTTTAGTTGTACCGTCATTCCCTTCCCTATTTACGCTGTCAAGTTATGGCTCGTTTCATTCATTAAATATATAAAAAAGAAGATATCATGCCCGAAGCTGAAACCGTGTCCCAGCCAACACAACAAACCCACCTTAAAGCGGCAGGTTTGTGTTGTTCATATTTTGTTACTTTACTGAAAACGCTCGAACCGGTAAGGCAGAAGATTGGCCGGCAGCTCCAGCAGCTTGTCCTGATCCCGCGAGGCGATCGCCCATTCCAGTAATTCATCATAAAGGTCTTCCTCTTTAATACCACCGAACCACACCGGACCATCCGGCGTCTGAATCGATACGACATTGGCAATATCGCAAGGACCAAGACAGCCGGTTACCGTCAGCTGGATGCTCTTAAGCAGCTTCTCTTCCTTCCATCTGCTCTTCAGCCTGTCGAGCGGGATGCCCGGTTTTCCCTTCTCTGTCCGACCACAGCAGCAGCCGTTGCAGATCATAACCTGGCCGAGCACTCTTCTTTTCGTTGCCACTTGCTCCATTCATATCCTCTCCCATGCACCGTGATCTCGCATAAGCCTCTCCGTGTCCGGCTTCATGTTGACCCAAAAAAGCCCTCAGACCGCAAAAGGCAGAGGGCAAGAGTACATAAGAGAACAGACCGCAGACCACATACGGGTCCCGATCTCCATATTATGTACACCGTTCCTTAACCGCGAAGGGCTGATGCGAACCTGCAGGCAGGTCTTCTGGCTCCCGGATCGGCGCCTGTCTTCCGTCTTCCCCAGTAATGCTGAGTGACATGTATGGAAGGAGGCTCCCCGGTTACAGCGGCGCGACCGCTAGGGATTTTCACCCTATTCCCTTTTAACCCCTGCCTTACGGCCGGGGCACCTGCGAGATGCTTCCATTATAACGGACCCGGGACAGAATGACGAGCATTTATACGGACTCACTGAACTGACTGTTGTACAGCTTTGCTCATCTCCTCCCTACAAAACAAATAGAATACGATATCGTTAAATACATTTTGTATCCTTACTTATGGTCAATCCAATTTTCAACTACTGGTTGTCAAGTCTTCGGCCTTTATTTTCGGTTGCATATCCATCTAGGTCTACAAAGAACCTTTCAGCAAATTTCCAGTAAATTCTTTCTTACATTTCAGAAAAATGCGTTTTAATGAAATGGCACTTAGAAACCGAAAGGACATGATTCGTGTATGAGCACTGCTAAGAAAGAAAAAGTCCCTGAGCTGCAGGTTGTCAGGGCATTTGCGATTATGGGAGTCATTATAGTCCATTCTACGTCGTCTGCCACACTGCAATTGACTGGATCTCACTATTATTTCTTCTATAACTTTCTGAACATCTTCCTGAAATTCGGAACATCCACGTTTATTGCGCTTAGCGCATTTGTGCTTTTTTACAACTATTTGGACCGGCCGCTCAGCAGCAGTTTGATCAAGCATTTTTATAAGCAAAGGCTGTTGTATATCCTGGTGCCGTATTTCGTTTTTTCTTTGATTTATTTCGGCCTGCTGCAGGCATCCGCTGGAGGCCCCGGCATGGATGCGGGAGAACTGATCCGCTCCTTCTTCACCAAGCTTGTTACCGGCAAGGCCTACACCCATCTGTACTTTGTATTTATAAATGCGCAGTTTTATCTGCTGTTCCCGCTGTTCCTGTGGCTGTTCAAAAGGTTTCGCAGATTGCGCAGCTGGACGGTTGTGATTGGCTTTGTGCTGCAGTGGGCTTTTGTGATCGCCAACAAGTATTACTTTCAGGTGGAGAACCGCGGCAGCTGGGTACTTTCTTACATGGCATATTACATGCTCGGCTCTGCGCTCGGCATCTACTATCCGAAAATCAAACAATGGCTCATTGTGCGCAAAGAACATGCTTCAGGAACACGAATCGCTGTCTGGGGCCTCCTCTGGACTCTATGGTTGGCGGTAGGGCTGGCCCATGTGTACATCTGGTATGAGACGGTCTGAACGGTGTTTTGTACAATTCGCTTCTTTACGAGCTGCTGTACAACATTTACGCTTCGCTAAGCGTACTTGTACTGCTGCAAATCGCCTCCGTGGTATACCATCAGGGGCGTTTCGCCCTTGGGCGCGGGCTGGCGCAGCTGGGCTCGGTTTCATTCGGCGTGTATTTGCTGCACCCACTCGTTCTGCTGCTGTACCGTCATTTCTCGCCGCAAACCGGCACGGCCTGGCTGCTCCATCTCTGGTATGCAGGCGGCTTCATACTGGCGCTGACCCTTGCCTGGTTCGTGGTATCCATGGCCGGACGCTATCTTCCTTATGCCTCCATTTTCTTCGGTCCCCTACCCAAACCAAAGCGGCCTAAACTCAGACGGGAAGCAAGAAGCTCTGCTGCTTTTCCTGGGAAATAATCGAAACTGTTAAAAGCCTTAAGCGAGAGTGGGTTCCGCTTAAGGCTTAAACTTCTCTGAATAAGCTTCCTAAATATCACAATAAAAACTTCTGCTAAACGCGGCTGTCTTTATTGAATGTACGTCGATAGACGTTACTCTTTTATTTACGGCTATTGATCACGAGCCCCCGATGATCAAAGCATAGACAATCCCCGGCCCATGTACGCCGATTGTCAGGTCATTCTCGATATCCGAGGATCGGCTCGGGCCTGAAATAAAGTGAATGCCCGCCGGCAGCTGCTCACGCCCTGCCCGATCAAATTCCGTGAGGATTTCTCCCAATCGGGTCTTCAACCGCTCCACCGGAATAAGAATCATAAGTACGGTGGGAAGCAGACTTACGGAGCGGCCTTTATGCGGTGCAGAAAGCACAGTCACCGAACCGGTATAAGCAGCAGCATAATCCGCTAGAACAACACCGAAGTCCGCGTCGGCTGCTTTGGTTTTCCATGAATCCGCAGGCTCCGCGTTCCAGACAGAGATGTCCACGCCGGGAATGGCGGATTCCAGTTCAAGCGCCGCCAGCTCCGGCTGGTCCTGCCTGAGAACGTTTCTTGCCCCCATTTCAGCAGCCTTGTCGGCGATGAAGGAAGCTGCGTCCTGCATCGTTGCCAGTCTGGCCACATGTCCGCCCACACTGCTGAAATTGGCGGCAAATCGGTCGATTCGCTCCTGCTCGCTCCACTCGAACGCCTGCCAGAACTCCGGCGCTCCCCGCAGCGGATGGGGCGGTGGTTCGGTCAGGCGCGGCCTCTTCAGTCTCGCAGCAATGCCGTTTATAAACTGCTCCTGCTTCACGCGCGACTGGGATTCCATTCGCTCCAGCCATTCCTGATGCGGGCTATTCATGCCGCTCCCCCCTTTCCCGCTGCTGCAAAATAGCTTCCATCCGGCTTTGCAGCGCCGGGTCCGGCTGTGGAAGCGAGCTTCGTACGTCACGCTCCAGCTCCTCCCACCGCTGACGGAAGCTCTGCTTCGCAAGAGACGGTGCAACCCTGTAGTTGTTCCAGCCTTTTAGCGGGCCAAGCTTCAGGAAAATGCCCCCTTCCCTGATGAGCGGTTTTTGGCCTAGCTGGCCCATCCGCACCGCCGTGCTGAACCGCTTCGAGTTGGCGACCACGGCCGCAAAGCCCTTCATGCCAATCCCTTCCAGCCTGTTGCCATGTCCGCTCTCGACCTTGCGCCGCCGCAGATAGACAAGCATATCGTGCAGGGGGATTTTTACGGGACAGGCTTCGTAACACGCGCCGCACAGGCTGGATGCGCTGGCGATGTCGTTCCATTCGGCCACGTTGCCGTTCAGCGCCGGGGTCAGCACCGCACCGATCGGCCCGCTGTAGGTTCCGCCATAGGCATGGCCACCGATGTGCCGATACACCGGACAGGCATTGAGGCAGGCGCCACAGCGGATGCAGTTCAGCAGCTCCTGGAATTCCGGATCGCCAAGCTGGTTGGAGCGTCCGTTGTCCACAATGATGATATGCATCTCCTCCGGACCATCCGCATCCCCAGTTCGACGCGGGCCCGTAATGCCTGACATATACATCGTCAGCTTCTGGCCTGTTGCCGAGCGCGGCAGCAGCGTCGCCATGACTTCCAGATCAGCCCAGGAAGGGATGATACGCTCCATGCCCATAAGGGTGATCTGTATCCGCGGCACGGTGGACACCATACGCGCATTGCCTTCATTTTCAAACAGCACCATCGATCCGGTCTCCGCAACCGCAAAGTTGCAGCCGGTCATGCCGATATCTGCCGCGAGAAATTTTTCCCGCAGCTTTCTGCGCACAAATCCCGCCAGTACGGTCGTGTCTGCCTCCAACTGCTCGCCCGCTTCCTTCGACAGCAGCTCGGCGATCTGATACCTGTTCTTATGAATAGCGGGGATGACAATATGAGAGGGCGCTTCGCCCGCGAGCTGAATAATATACTCCCCCAGATCCGTCTCGATCGTTTCAATGCCAGTCTGCTCAAAAGCTTCGTTCAGATGCAGCTCTTCGGATACCATCGATTTTGATTTGACCGCGCTGCGAGCCTCGTTATGTGCCGCAATGTCCAAGGATATCTTCACCGCATCGGCCGCCGTATCGGCAAAATGAATGTGAACCCCGTTGGCGCGGGCATTTTCCACAAACAAGTTCAGATAATAATCAAGATGGGCGATCGTATGCAGCCGGATCTGTCGTCCCCGCTCCCGCCATTCCTCCCAGTTACCGTGCTCCTCCGAAGCCATTTTTTTGCCGTTGCGCAGCCGCTCGGTCGTAAATTTCACCGCATTGCGCAGAAATTCATCCTTCAGCGCCTGACTGGCTCGATCCTTCACGTCAACGGCCATCGAGTTACCTGCGCTCATGCTGTATCACTCCTTCGTAAAGCAGTTCTGCCAGGTGCATCACCCGGACAGGCTCGTTCCGGTAGCGTAAATTACCGGCAATATTCATCAGGCAGGCCATATCCAAGCCAACCAGCACGGAGGCTTCCGTCTCCAGAACATGATCCGCCTTCTCCGTGACCATAGCCCCCGAAATATCGGACATTTTCACAGCAAACGTGCCGCCAAAGCCGCAGCAATCCTCCGCAAAAGGAAGCGGTACCAACTCAAGTCCCTGCACACTACTCAGCAGCTGCATGGGTTCATCTTTGACACCGAGCAGGCGGCTGCCGTGGCAGGATGGATGATAAGTCACTTTATGCGGAAAAACCGCCCCCATATCGGTCATGCCCAGGACTTGCACCAGAAACTGTGTAAACTCATATGTTTTTTCTTCCAGACGCTGCGCCTTCTCCAGCCAATACGGATCATCCTTGAATAACTCCGGATAGTGATGAATCATGTAGGTGCATGACCCTGAAGGGGAGACAACAAAATCGCTGTCATCAAACGCTTCCAGCAATGTTTTGGCGGCTGTGCGTGTCTCCTCCCAGTACCCGCTATTGTAGGAAGGCTGTCCGCAGCATGTCTGCACCTTAGGGAACTCCAGCCGAATCCCGTACCTTGCCAGCAGTCGCACCATCGCTTCTCCGACCTGCGGGTATATAGCATCACTCAAACAAGTGATAAATAACGAAACCTTCATATGATCACACCTCTTTTGTAAAAACGTCCCGAAATGGAGAAAAAGCCAAAACCCGGACCGTTCCGGGCTTGGCTCAGACTGTATAGCTATACTATCGTCACGGGAATGGAAAGCTCGGCCAGCCCGGCCAGCACCTTGTCCTCGATTCCCCGGTCCGTAATCATGCTGTCGGCCTGCTTCAGGTCCATCACATGGGTGAAGGCCTGCTGTCCGAATTTACTTGCATCAGCCAGCAAAATGACCTGATCCGCGATTCCCACCATTTTCTGCTTCACCCTCGCCTGCAGCTCGTTGGATTCGCTCACCCCGCGGGTGAGATGCACTCCTTTGCACGACAGAAACAGTTTATCCACGTAATAAGCGTCCAGGGAACGCTCGGCCAGGGGACCGACATAAGACAGGGAGCGCTTAGCGAGCAGGCCGCCGGTGGATATGACATCAACTTTTTCCTTGCCGCTCAGCTCAGTCGCCACCCGAATCGAATTCGTCAGTACGGTCAGCGGAACATCGGGCAGTCTGGATGCCATATACCATGCCGTCGAGCTCGCATCGAGCAGGATGCGGTCATTCGGCTGAATCAGCTTCACCGCTTCCTCCGCAATACGCCGCTTCTCTTCAGCATGCATAATCTCACGCTCTGAAAAAGGAAGCTCCGGCTGCTCATCCTTCACACTGACCGCGCCGCCATGCGAACGCCGCAGCTTGCCCGCTTCCTCCAGCCGGTCCAGATCCCTGCGGATCGTTTCCTCCGTCACCTCGCACAGCGCGCTCAGCTCCGATACCCGTATACTTCCTCTTTCGTTAACCAGCTGCACTATTTTTTCATATCGTTCTGCGACCAGCATGTTACACTTCACTCCAAACCGTTAATCTGCAAGCCCTGCAATCTGCCGAAAACGGCCATATGCCTCTTCCCACGCCTCCCTGCCGGAAGGCTCATAAGTCACCACCGGGAAAGATTCACGGATCACCTTCCGCGCCTCCCAAATATCCGAGAAGACACCCTGTGCGATCCATTGCACCGCCAAATTGCCGATGGCGCTTCCTTCCGCCGGCCCGGCCCATACCGGCTTGCCGATGGAATCGGCCGTCCATTGACAGAGCAGGGCATTCTGAATGCCGCCGCCCACCATATGAAGACCGTTAAAGTGCTGATTGGACAGCTTTTCCGTCAGCTCCAAAACATAGCGGTATTTCAAAGCCAGGCTTTCAAATATGCAGCGGGCCAGCTCGCCCGGTCCGTCCGGCAGGCTTTGACCTGTTGTCCGGCAGTATTGCCGGATGCGTGACCTCATATCACCTGCGTGCAAAAACAATTCGTCATCAGGATCAATAAATGCGGCAAATGCAGGGGCTTGTTCTGCTAACTGGACTATTTCGGTAAAGGAGTAAGCAAGTCCTTCCCGCTCCCATTCTCTTTTTAGTTCCTGAATGATCCAAAGGCCCATAATGTTTTTCAATAAACGGAAGCTGCGTCCTACGCCGCCTTCATTGGTAAAATTAAAACGCAGCGTTTCTTCGTTGATTACAGGGCGGTCCACCTCTGTTCCCATCAAGGACCAGGTGCCGCAGCTCAGATAAGCGAATGAGCGTTCAAGTGCAGGCACGGCCGCAACGGCGGAGGCTGTATCATGCTCAGCGGCAGTAAGTACAGGAATGGCCTCAATACCGAGGTCTGTCATGACAGAGGAGCGGATTCTCCCCGCTTCTGTCCCGGGATCAGCCACCCGCCCGAACCAGGAGCCAGGTATTCCGATACGGTTGATAAGCTCCCAATCCCAGTCTCCAGTCAATGGATTAAACAGCTGCGTGCTGGTGGCATTCGTGAACTCATTCAGCATTTCTCCGGTCAGAAAGTAGCGCAGCAGATCAGGGATCATGAGAAAACGGTCTGTCTCTCTCAATAAAGGCGATCCCGCCTGCTTCATGGCGGCCAGCTGATAAATCGTATTAAACGCAAGAAATTGGATACCCGTTCTTTCGAAAATATATTGCTTCGGGACCGACTGAAACATGCTCTCCATAACCCCGTGCGTGTGCCAGTCCCGGTAATGATAAGGATTGCCAAGCAGCTCCCCGTCTCTGCCGATCAGACCAAAGTCCACCGCCCATGAATCGATGGCAAGGCTCTGCGGCTGCACTCCCATATGCTTCGTCTTTAGCAGCCCCTGTTTGATTTCATGATAAAGTCGCAAAATGTCCCACTGCAGCCGTTCTCCGACTTTGACAGGGTCATTGGCAAAACGGTGAACCTCCTCCACCTCGATCCTCGAGCCGGTCAGGCGGCCGAGCAGCGCCCTGCCGCTGCTCGCCCCCAGGTCGTAGGCCAGAATATTCACCAGCTTGCACCGCCTCTGCCTCTGGCCAGAATGTCGTTCGGATAGCTGCTCGAGTGATAAGCCTTCATCGGATCAACCGGCAGTCCCTGTTCCTCGCGCACCGCCTGCAGCAGCGGGGTTACGTCAAATTCAAACGCTTTGCGTACGGCATCCTCCGCGCCCAGCACATCCCCCCGGCCAGCCGCATCAGCCACCTCGTCATGATTGATTAGCAGCGCCTTTGCATACTGGGTCTGCACATTCAGCACGGAGCGGATCATGGCAGGTATTTTCTGCTCGATATTATGGGATTGATCGATCATATAGGCGATGCCGTCCACCGTGCTCCGTATAGCTGCGTCCTCGTCACCCGCTGCGTTCAGGATCTGATAAAAGATCAGAAACAGCTCATAAGGATTTACCGAGCCGACGACCAGATCATCGTCCGCATACTTATAGCTGTTAAAATGGAAGCCCCCTAGCCGCTGCTCGTCAATCAGATAAGCGACAATATGCTCGATATTCGCGCCGGGAAGATGATGCCCGGTGTCCACCAGCACCGCCGCCTGCGGCCCCAGCTTGACGGCATAATTGTAAGCCATGCCCCAGTCCGCAATGTCTGTATGATAAAATGCAGGCTCAAACGCCTTATATTCGATCAACATGCGCATTTCAGGTGTAAGCGCTTTATACATTTCGCTGAGCGCTTCCAGCATCCAGCGTTTGCGGCGGCGGATGTCTCCCTGTCCCGGATAGTTCGTACCGTCCGCAAACCACAGGCTTAAATCCTTCGAGCCCGTCTCCTTGGCGATATCCACACACTCCAGCAAATGACCGATCGCTTTGCGGCGGATCGCCTCGTCACTATTGGTCACGCTCCCCAGCATATAATCATCGTCCTGGAACAGATTCGGGTTCACGGCCCCGATACGCAGGCCAAGACTTTCCGCATGACTGCGCAGCTTACTGTAGTCCTCCACTTTATCCCATGGAATATGAATGGCTACCGAGGGGCATAATCCAGTGACCTTGTGCACCTGCGCGGCATCCTCGAACTTCTCGAAGGGATTTCGCGGCACCCCTGTTTTTTGAAAAACCTTAAAGCGTGTACCGGAATCCCCGTACCCCCAGGAAGGGGTCTCAATCTTAAGCTCCTTCAACCGGGCTTTCACTTCTTCAAGACGGATACCTCGTGCCTGCTGCTGCTCTTCAAACAAGGCGTAAGCTTTGTCGCTCATATTGAATCCTCCTGAATCTTCGTAATATTAAATCAACTGTCCGGCGGTTTCAGCAACTAAAGCGCGTCAACCGCCGGTGCAAGGATGTATTTGCGCCTTTCACCTGTGCCTGCTCAGCGGGTAAACGCCGCCGGCACCCCTCCGTCAATGGTCAGCATACAGCCTGTCGTCTTCTCCGCTTTGGAGGAAGCAAAGAAGGCGATGCCCTCCGCGATGTCGCGCGGGTAAATATTGACCAGCAGTGTCGTACGCTTCCGGTAGTACTCTTCAAGCTGATCAGGCTCAATGCCATAGGCTGCTGCCCGTTCATTGCGCCAATTGGAATTCCAGATTGTAGAGCCCTGCAGAATGGCATCGGGCAGAATCGTATTGACCCGGATTCCGTACTGCCCGCCTTCCGCCGCGATACAGCGGGCCAGATGCGCCTCCAGCGCTTTGACGGAGCTGTAAGCCGTTGCGTTTTTGCCTGCATAGACGGAGTTTTTGGAGCCTACAAACACCATGCTTCCACCTAGCTCCTGCTCCTTCATCAGCTTGAACGCTTCGCGTGCCACCAGGAAATAACCTGTGCCCAGCACATTGATATTCAGATTCCATTCTTTTAATGAGGTCTCATCAAACGGGCTTGAGGTTGCCAGCCCTGCATTGTTGACGATGATATCCAACCCGCCATACGCTAGCGAGGCTGCTGCGTACGCTGCCTTCACCTGCTCCTCATCCGTGACGTCCATCTTAACGGCGAGCGCCCTCATTTCCCCGTATTTGGCATTAATTTCAGCCGCCACCTTCTCGGCCCCCTCCAAATTGAGGTCGGCCAGCACAACATGAGCCCCTTCCTCGACAAGCCGGCGTGCAGTCTCACTGCCGATACCTCCGGCTCCGCCCGTAATAAAAGCGACCTTGCGGGAAAACTCCGCTTCAGCAGGTGCCAGGGACAGCTTATACAGTTCCAGCGGCCAATATTCAACGTTGTAGGATTCATTTTCGCTTAAAGAGACGAAGCTTCCCAGGGCTGTTGCGCCGTGCATAACTGCAATGGCTCTGTGATACAAAGCGCCGCTGACTTTGGAGTTGGCCCAGCTTTTGCCCGTGTTGATCATGCCGAGTCCCGGGATAAGAATTACACGCGGCGCAGCCTCAAACATGACGTCACCTTCATTTTTGTTGCGTTCAAAATAAGCTTTATACTGTTCTTTATATGCCGCAATGCCTTCAGCCAGCAGCTTTTTTAATCCTTCTATATCCGCGGCGTCCGGTGTCCAGTTGATATACAGAGGCACCACCTTGGTATGTACAAGATGATCCGGGCAAGCCGCACCGACCTGGGAAAGCTCTGCCGCGTCACGGCTGCAGACAAATTGCAGCACATCCTCTTCATCGTCAAAGGTAAGAATCATTTTCTTCTCGTCGCTGACTGCTCCGCGTACGGACGGCAAAATCTGTCCAGCAATGCGTTTGCGTTCATCGCCTGACAATACCGCATGCTGTCTGCCGCCAAACAGCTTCTCTTCATTCACACGAGCTTCGATATAACTCTCGGCTTCGTTAATGATCTGGATCGTTTTGGCGTAGCACGCGTCCGAGGTATCTCCCCATGTTACGAGGCCATGCTTCTCCATTAATACCAGCTCAGCCTTCGGGTTATCCAGCACGCCCTGGGCAATCATTTTGGACAGTGTAAAGCCTGGCCTTACGTATGGCACCCATACAAATCGGTCTCCGAAAATTTCTGCGGCAATCTCGCGGCCATTATCCGCGCAGCAAATGCTGATAATCGCGTCCGGATGCGTATGATCCACATGCTTGAACGGAAGAAAGGCATGCAGCAGCGTCTCGATCGAAGGGCGCGGATGCTTGGCATCCACCATGCAGTTGGCCAGGTAAGCAACCATCTCCTCGTCAGACATTTCATCCCGCTCGAACAAGGGACGAATATCCTCCATGCGCAAACCTGTAAAATTACCTGCTTTCATGGTGGCCAAATCGGAGCCGCTTCCCTTGACATACATCACCTCTATTTCACGGCCGCGGAAATCGCGAATGACCGTTTTGCTGGACGTATTGCCGCCGCCCCAGTTACATACCCGGCGGTCTGCGCCGATCAGGTTGGAACGGTAAACCAGTTGCTCCAGCCCTTCCGGAATTTCGGATGCTTTAGATGAGTCCCATAAGCTCTGTACCATGATTATACCTCCGAATATCTGTTTTGTAATCGTTATCAAGCGCTTGATATGACTATATCATCTTTGTTTACTTTTGAAAATATAAAATAACAAAATAATTCAAAAATAAATAAAGTATTCTCAATAAAAAAAGTAACTCAATAGATTCTCGCCGATGTGAAAACAACCCTAATGTAGTGTTTTATTTTTGGAATACGATAAAGTGAAGCCAGTCCATAAATCATTACAAGCTTGACAGGGCGGATTGGATGGCTCTGTTCAATCAAGTCTGAAAAAAATGCCGATCGACGCGCTTTCAAAGAAGACAGACCACCGTGCAGAAGAAAGTTATTCTTGTATGCTTCATTTCCGTTGAAAATAAAAACAAAGCTGCTGGATGCCGGGACAGGCAATACAGCAGCTTTGCTGGCAATAACGTTTTCCGTTTTATTTTGGGCTCAAAAACCGAAATCGGTGCTTGACCGGGGGACAGGTGCGCAACAGCGTAAAAGAGCGAAAAAAATCTAACGGTTGTAAGCGACCCTATTTGGGTAAAAACAAGAGGGTGCCAAATGTAAACATTCCTGTGTATGCTAAGATTTCGTCTTTGAAAAAAACAGGAGCGCCTCGTATGATAGGGGTGTGACGGGTCAAAAGCCCTTAGAAAACCTATCAGGAGGCGCTTACTATGAAGTCTACTCGAATT